>NZ_AP018689.1:935490-1247320 GCF_002157735.2 Vibrio aphrogenes | reverse complement strand
TTAGGCCTAAGTTTTCCAACATCGGCATTACGTCAGAAAGATGGATCGGCTCATCACGGTGATACAGTTTTAAACGCACAGCTTTTGAATCGCTTTTGATTTCTTGAGGTCGGTAAAACAACATTCCAAGTTTATTCTCTTCATTAAGCGCCTCAAGTTGCTCAATGTCAGCAACCGCGGTTCCCCCCGCTAAGGTATCTTCTTTATAAGAACGTGGGAAAGCGGTTTTATATTGCTTGGCTATTTCGGTGCCTTGGTTTTCCCCGAAATGATTGATGATGGATTGAGAAAGGCGATCATCCCAACTTGAAGATGCTTCCATTAAATTCCTCTCGATATTCTTGACGTTAATATCTTGGTTCGTATTGTCCACTCTGACAATGTAATGGGTGCGAGCTAACGGGCTTTCTGAGAAAAAAGTCGTAAATTCAACAGGCTGATTACTGCTGAAATACTCTTTAAATAGTTGCTGAGTTTTGTGGCGTAATTCGGTGTTGTAACGCTCTTTAGTGACATACACCATGCAGCTATAGAAACGACCAAAAGGATCTTTACGCACAAATAATCTTAATAAATCTCGATCTTGCATTTGCACAACGCCCATACCCACTTCAAGTAGTTCTGATTCTTGCGCTTGCAGTAGTTCATCTCTTGGGTAGTTTTCTAAAATATTGTGCAAGACTTTCCATGAATACGATCCCTTTAAGTAACCGCTCGATCCCAAGATCCGTGTTACTTTATCGCGGATCAATGGAATATTACCGACACTTTGGTTATACACGGCCGAGGTATAAAGCCCAATAAAGCGGTGTTCACCGACTACATTGCCTTTTTCATCGAATTTTTTGATACCAACTGAATCGGTATGCGCTGGACGGTGAATCGTAGAGGCTGTACTGCCTTTTGTTAAGATTAATAATTCTGCTTTTCTAGCTTCTTCTTTTGCTGATTCACTCAGTTCCGATAATTTATAACTACGAACTCGCTCAGGTTTAGTAAATAAGCCATAAGCTTGTGATGACGCAGGAACCAGTTCAAAGTCCCCTTTTATTGGGTTTAAGTTAAACTCTTTGTATCCCATGAAAGTAAAGTTATGCGCACCTAGCCAACGTAAAAATGCTAACCCTTCATCCATACGTTGTGCATCAATTGGAATATTTTTCGCGTTACTTTCAATCTCATTAATAACAACCTCTAACTTATTAGACATTGCAGACCAATCTTCTACCACTAACCTGGTATCTTTAAGAACACCAATAAGCTCTTCTTTTAAGTTATCCATGCGAGCTTTTTCATTGACTCGATCAATTTCAATATGAAAAAGTGATTGCATCTCCCCTTCATCATCATTTATTGACACGACCTGCCCTTTATTTCTGTGTATCTGTGTGGGAGCATTCGCCATAAAATGACTGGTAAAGCCTAAACGATTCAGTGCCATCTTTATTGAGTCGACTAAGAAAGCCGAATCCGGCACCACAATTTCTACAACGGTATGAGTTGACTGCCATCCTTGACGTGCCAATGTTGGGTTGAAGACTCGAACGGAAACATCTTTAGGGTCTTTGTCTACGATATGCTGCCATAAACTCACCACAGCACCGTAAAGATCAGACTCATTCCTTGCAAATAAATCATCTTGAGAGACGTTGCTGTATAAATGTTGAGCAAGCTTTTGAACTAAAGACTGTGAACCGTCATCCAGCTTGTCTTGGATTAATTGATAGACCTTTTCAAGCAAAACAGGGGTAATGGTTTCTCTCATTGGCATGGTGATACTCCACGAAATGGATTGTAATTATTATGAATGAATATCTAACGTCATCGAGTTCAAACAGATTCAGAGGCTGAATCATGGGTTGTCTTTAATGTTAGTCAGATAACTCAGTATTGTAAGAGGAGTATTACCGGAAAGTTAAATTATTTCTCAGTATTAAACAGGATAAAAGTCGAGAATGTGATTTGAGTAGTTATTGAAAAATCTAGGTAGGCTGTATTTAGATAGTGATAACTCTATTTCTTATCCTAATAGGTTAATATATTAACTCTGGTTATATTTAACCTCAACTGCGGATAAGAGTGTCACAATAACAAGCCTAGCCTTATGATATATAAAAGATAAAAAATCTATCAGGTACATAGGGTTGATTACTTTCTCTCAATATTGCAATTTGGGATGGCTAACAAGGCAAAATCATAAGTCAATAGCTGGCCTATTGCGTTGATTTTAACGAAGTTAGACGCCCAAAGTGCTGTATTGAGTGACTTCTAGTTATCCGCAGCTGAGGTTATTTAGATTTGCCGTTTTAAAAATACACAATAAAAAAGCAGCCCGAAAGCTGCTTAATCATAATGAAGCCGTTAGAAACTCACTAATGAAAGCTGAGTTATTACAAACTTATGCTTCTAATGCTTTAGTGATTTTCTCATACAGATCTTTAGCCAGATTGTCTAACGTGGCTAATTTCTCAAGCTCTGCACGAATGAGCCCCTGACGAACCTCATCGTATTGACGATATTTCAATAATGGATCGATCAAACGAGAAGCCACTTGTGGGTTACTTTCATTCAATGTATGCAAAATCTCACTCGCAAATTGATAACCCGATCCATCCACAGCATGGAAGTTCACTGGGTTTTGAGCAAAAAATGCCCCTACTAAACTGCGTGTACGGTTTGGATTTTTTAAGCTGAATGCTGGATGTGACATGGTTTCTTTTATCACGGTCAATGCATTTTGAGCTGGGTTGGTTCCTTGCAACATAAACCATTTATCCATCACCAAACCATCATGACTCCACTTATCACTAAAGTCTTTCATGAGGGTTTCACGACAAGCTAATTGAGCTTGGTTTGCCGCACTCATTGCCGCCATAGTATCGGTCATATTATTGGCTGTGTCATATTGAGCAACGACTAAAGACTCTCCTTCATCCGTTACCGCTAAGTAAGATAAACAAACATTGCGTAATGAACGTTGCCCAATTGCAGCATGCTCAACCGTATACTGTTCTTGTTTTAGGCTATGATAAATCGCCGTCAATTCATCCACTAATTCCGCAGCAATGGAGCGTTTAATAAAGCTTAATGATTCAGCAATGGCATCCACATCGACTGGTTTAAACCATCCTGCTACTTCATTTTGACTTGGCAGTGTCAGCATTTCTGCGATAAAAGCAGGCTCTAAGGTTTCACTTAGCAAAATCCCTTTAAACGCATCTAATACTGACTGAGGTAAAGAAAGCTCAGTGTTTGTCTTCCAAGCCTGAATATTTTGGCGTAAGTACTTGGCTAATAAGGTTTGCCCTGCATCCCAACGAGCAAACTCATTACGTGCTTGATTCATCAAAAAGACTAAGTCTTCATCTTTACACTGGTACTCCAATTTCACCGGAGCAGAGAATTCACGCAATAAAGATAAAATAGGCTCAACCTCAACATTTTCAAAAACAAAACTCTGTTGATGTTGAGTAAAGTCTAATACATTACCCACTTCTTGACCGTCAATCACCATAGGTAACACCTCACCATTAGGTGCATAAAGCTCAACATTCATCGGAATGTGCAAGGCTTGTTTTTGTGGCTGATCTAAAGTGGCATCCGTTTTTTGGGTTAAATGTAAGGTAAAGGTTTTTGCTTCAGCATCATATTGAGTTTGTGCCGTCACTTGTGGCGTACCTGATTGGCTGTACCATAAACGGAACTGGGTTAAATCGACACCTGAGCCCTCTTCCATCGCCGCCACAAAATCATCACACGTAGCCGCGGTACCATCATGACGTTCTACATACAATTTCATGCCTTTTTGGAAACCGTCTTCCCCTAATAAAGTATGGATCATACGAATCACTTCACTTCCTTTTTCATACACGGTTAAGGTGTAGAAGTTATTCATTTCGATTACTTTTTCAGGACGAATTGGGTGTGACATCGGGCTGGCATCTTCGGCAAACTGAGGCCCACGAATAATACGTACATTATTGATGCGGTTTACAGCACGAGAGCCTAAATCAGAAGAAAACTCTTGATCACGGAACACCGTTAAGCCTTCTTTTAAACTCAATTGGAACCAATCACGACAGGTAATACGGTTGCCGGTCCAGTTATGGAAATATTCATGACCGATAACCGATTCAATGCCCAGGTAATCTGAGTCCGTGGCCGTTTGATCATTCGCTAAAACATACTTAGAGTTAAAGACGTTTAAACCTTTATTTTCCATTGCGCCCATATTGAAGAAATCAACGGCGACAATCATGTAAATATCAAGGTCATACTCAAAACCAAAGCGCTCTTCATCCCACTTCATCGCATTGATGAGAGAAGTCATCGCATGAGGGGCGCGATCTAAATTCCCTTGATCCACGTAGATCTCAAGATCAACAGTACGGCCAGATTTAGTGGTAAATTGATCACGTAAAACATCAAATTGACCCGCTACAAGCGCAAATAAATAAGAAGGCTTCGGATGTGGATCGGACCATTTTACCCAGTGGCGGCCATTGTCTAGCTCACCTTCTGCAATTCGGTTACCATTACTTAATAAAAATGGGTTTTCTTTTTTATCTGCAATGACCGTCGTCGTATATTTTGCTAGCACATCAGGGCGATCTAAAAAGTAAGTAATGCGACGGAAACCTTCCGCTTCACATTGGGTACAGAATGCACCACCTGATTTATAAAGCCCTTCTAACGCCGTATTGGTCGATGGGTTCACTTGCGTCACAATGCATAATTCAAATTCATCAGGTAAGTCATGAATATGAAGTTGTGTTTGAGTCACTTCATATGCAGACCACTCAACGCCATTAATCGTGATACCAGCCAACTGCATATGCTCGCCGTCCAAAGTCAGAGTTGAAGAATCCCCTTTCTTAATCACTTTCGACGTCGCAGTAATTTTTGAATCTTCATCATATAGATCAAAAATCAAATCAATATCAGTAATGGTAAATTCAGGTGCCATGTAATCTTTACGATACTTAGCTTGTGGCTGGTGAGTCATAATTCATCCTTTTCATATTTGAAAAATTCAATCCATTCTGACATAAAATCCCAGCATTTCCCATTTCGACCTTCACTAAAATCTAGTAAATAAATAAACAACAAAGCTTATGATTACTTTTTAACCTCAATGAGAGTGTATTAAGAACTCACCTCTAGTGCATTCTAATGTTTACGTTGAAAAGCAATATACATATCAGCATCATCACTACTTAACACTAACTGATTATTTTTTAATGCAAACTGGGACGCTTGTTCTCCATCTTTAAAAATAAAGTAGATGTTGTTGTCTTCAATGTAATACACCCCTTCTCTATATTTATTTAAACCATTTGTCGCAGTCGATTGAATGGAAAAATAAAAGTCAGGGTTAAGAATCAAATCGATTGTTGAAATATAGCCACTCATCACATCAGCCCCTCTCACTTCGGTACTTTGCCAGTAACCAGATAAATGAGGCGGCATAGTTTTGTATAGCGTCACTCCATTTAAAACCAATTGGTTAGGATAGACACGATATTGAAAAATTTGAGGATGAACAGAGTTTGCACCAATGATTAGTTGATTATTCTCGACGCTATATTCACCCGCCCAAGAATCTCGAGTGTGACCTTTACGTTTTACGGAAATATTAAATCGATAGTTAGACTCTAATGAAAGTGAAATAGATTGAAAATCAATATGTTCATTTCTGGGTTCAGGATTAATGATACTCCATTGTCCGATTAAAAAAGGATCTTCAAATAGAAACATATCATGCTTTATTGGTGGGTCTATTGAACCTAACGTTAAGCAACTTAATAAAATGATCATACTTTTCATGACTCACCCTAAGCAATGGTATTTCTATAAGCTTAGATGGCAACACTGATTGAGCCAATTTCTGATCACATAAAAAAGAAATAAAAAAACGAGGCGATTAACCTCGTTTTGATTAGTTATGAAGATAACCTACAACTGCCGTCAGAAAATATTATCCTTTGGATAAATCTGCCGTAATTGCCACTGCTTCATTTAAGTAAGCATCAGGAGCTTCATAGTCTTTAGGAATGTCATCTAACGATTTAAATTCTGGTTTTTTAGCCAGTTTTTGACGCATATTAATACGTTTTAAACGTTCTTGTTCCGACTTATCTGCTTCTTGCTCACGATACTGTTCATTTAAAGAAATCGTAGTATCGTCTTTTTCAGCTTGGTATTTCGCAATATCTTGTTGAATAAATTTAAACTCAAGATCGTTGGCAATACGTTGCTTATGCTCAACCGTTAATTGGTTAATTTCAGCCGCTAATGCTTGTTGTGATTCAACAGAAGCATAATTTGCCGCCGGAATTTGATCCCAAGGTAAAGCATTATCTTCGACACTTTCACCGGTATCTTCTGGTGCAATCGCTGATGGGAAAGCGATATCAGGCGCGACCCCTTTTCTTTGGGTACTGCCACCACTGATACGATAGAACTTTTGAATCGTATATTGGACATAGCCCAATTCCTGATCAAACGTATCGTAGATATGAGTTAATGAGCGATGTTGTTGAACCGTACCTTTACCATAAGAATTTTCACCGACAATAACCGCTCGGTGATAATCTTGCATGGCTGCTGCAAAAATTTCTGACGCTGAGGCACTATAGCGATTGATCAATACCGTTAATGGGCCTGAATAATATTCAATATCATCATTATCACTATCGACATTCACGCGATCATAACTATCACGCACTTGAACCACAGGGCCTTTAGTAATAAATAAGCCTGATAATTCAATCGCTTCGGTTAATGCACCGCCACCATTATTACGTAAATCAACCACCACACCATCAACTTTGTCTTGGTTAAATTCTTGCAATAACTTATTCGTGTCTTTGGCTAATCCAACATAGAAACTAGGAACTTCCAATACGCCTATTTTCTTGCCATCTTTTTCAATCACCTTCGATTTAACCGCTCTATCTTCTAAGCGAATTTTATCGCGCGTAATTGTGACAACGTGACTTTTAGCGTTCTTACCTTCCGGTAGAATCTGTAGATGAACCTTGGTGCCCTTTGGTCCTTTGATCAGTTGTACGACATCGTCAAGACGCATGCCGATAATATCTACGATCTTCTTACCATCTTGCCCGACACCAATAATTTTATCGCCTTCAGACAATTCTTTCGATGAAGCCGCAGGCCCTCCGGTAACCAAAGAACGAATGATGGTATAATCATCTTCCGATTGGAGAACCGCACCAATGCCTTCTAGAGATAAACTCATCTCAGATTGGAATTCATCTGCCGAGCGTGGTGATAGATAGCTAGTATGAGGATCAATCTGACGTGCAAACGCATTCATGTAAATTTGAAAAACATCTTCACTGTGCGCTTGTGTAATACGTTTAATCGCATTGTTATAACGCTTGGTTAATAACTCTTTGATTTCAGGCCACTTCTTCCCTGTTAATTTCAGGTTAAGTGCATCGTATTTCACTCGCTGACGCCACAATTCATTTAATTCAGCCGTATCTTTTGGCCATGCTGCTTTTGAGCGGTCCAACTCCATTTTCTCATCAGTGTTAAACTGAATTTCGTGATCAAGTTGAGTCAAGGCATAGCTAAAACGCTCGTAACGACGTTTCATCGATAGATTAAACATATCGTAGGCTGCAACCGTATCGCCTGATTTCAACTGATCATCAATTTCAGTTTCAAATGGTTTGAAACGATCAATGTCTGATTGAGTAAAAATATTACGGTTATAATCGAGCGATTCTAAATAACGATCAAAAATGCCTTTAGAAAAAGCGTCATCTAAATTGAAATGCTTGTAATGAGAACGAGTAAAACGACTAGCTACTCTTTGACTGGCAATAGAATGTTGTATTTCTGGTGCCAGGGTGGGAATTTGTGATTCACTGATCGTAGGTTGTACAGCAAATGCAGAGTTTGCTGCCAGCGTTAAGCTAGCAGCAAGTAGTGAAACGTTTAATCGGCAATTCATGCGTAGGAATATCCTTTTATACGCGTAAGTGCTCCGCTTTCACGACCATTTGTAAGCCGTTAGCAAGACGGACACGCACATCGTCTTTATTAATCTCAACAATCGTTGCTGCCATGTTTCCTTGACCCATGTTCACATTGATATTTTTACCGATGACAATTTCATCTGAATTCAATTCGCGAGTCTCAACGGGAGCAACTTTTTGAGTTGTCTTTTTCGATTCTGGTTTTGGTTTGCGCGGAGCTTTTGGCGCAGCTTTCGCTTTTGCCTTTGCAATTCGTTCTTCACGGTTTTTATCCGCTTGCTCTTTACGACGAGCTTGAACACGAGCTTTACTTTCAGCCAATGTGGTTTGAGCGTGTTCTACATGCTCAGCTTCTAATTCACCGCATGCATTACCATCAAGGTCAACACGAGTTGCGCCTAATTTTACGCCGTGAAGATAGCGCCATGAAGATGTGTACTGACGTAAAGCCGCACGCAATTGTGTTTTGCTTACTTTAGCATCGTCACTTAAACGCTCAGCTAAATCTTGAAAGATACCAATTTTTAAAGGCTTCGCTTCGCCTTCTAAAGTAAAGCATTGTGGGAAACGTTCAGCAATATAGGCAATGACTTCTTTGCTGTTCTTTAACTTTTCAGTGTTTTCCATGAGGGTTCCTGGTTAGTGCAGAGTGCATCTGCACGGGTGTTCATATAAATAATTCTGGCTATTATAGTGAGATGGATATGAAAAACCACCAGCACATGCAAATTAACCTGAGTTATTATACTTAAATGGCGATAAAATGTATTCTAATCAATCAAATATCACGCTTTTGTATGATGCGATTCTAGGATTAATTCCACTTCTTTCATCATTGCCACTAAGCCTTGCTCATCAATGTCTGAAAATCGACCAATTTTTGGACTATCAATATCCAAAACGCCTACCACCTTACCATGGACAGAAAATGGAATAACAAGTTCCGAATTACTTTGAGCATCGCAGGCAATATGCCCTTCAAACTCATGAACATCTTTAATTCTTTGTACTGTATTTTCCGCTACTGCCGTACCACATACGCCTTTACCTACAGGGATACGAACACAAGCAGGCTTACCTTGAAACGGCCCAAGAACCAATTGATCATTTTTGAGTAAATAAAACCCTACCCAATTAATGTCGTCTAATTCCATATTCAATAGCGAACTAATATTAGACAAGTTAGCAATTAAATCCGGTTCTGATTCAATTAAGGCGTTTACTTGGGCGGTAAGTCGCTGGTACATCTTTAAACTCATGCTTTAATTTCCATATTCATTCTATACACGTACAATGCCTTATCCAGAAAATAGGAATAATTATCATTATGAATAACAACGATAGGCATCTTATTAATAAGAGTTGGTTTTTGACTCAAATCAAGAAACATAAGAGTAAATTAATCTTTGCCAATGTGGTAGCGATTTTCGCCACTATTATTAGTGTCCCTATTCCCCTTCTTATGCCATTAATGGTTGATGAGGTTTTACTCAACAAACCCGCCTCAGGTATTGCATTTATCAATTCAATCTTGCCTCAGTCTTTACAAACCCCTGCAGGTTATATTGCCTTTGTCTTTTTATTGATCGTGTTGATGCGAACGGCAAGCCAATTATTAAACATTCTTCAAAGCCGACAATTTACTCTCGTTTCCAAGACCATTACCTATCAAATTCGTGAAAAAATGATCGATAAACTGGGCCTTATCAGCATTCAACAATATGAAACTCGTGGTAGTGGTGGCATTAACTCTCATATTGTGACGGATGTAGAAACTATCGATCGCTTTATCGGCACCACATTAAGCAAGTTTATTGTTAGCTTTCTGACGGTATTTGGTACAGCAATCATTTTATTATGGCTAGATTGGCGACTTGGGTTATTTATTTTACTGGTTAACCCTATTGTCATTTACTTTTCCCGCAAGCTCGGTGGAAAAGTTAAAACCTTAAAGCAAAAAGAGAATCAATCTTTTGAACGCTTTCAAAATCGCCTCATTGAAGTCTTAGATGGCATTTATCAATTACGGGCTTCCAACAAAGAAAAGCTCTATTTAGAACAATTAAAATCTCAAGCTAATGACATTCGTCAGGATGCAGATAAGTTTGCTTGGCAATCTGAAGCGGCAGGTCGTCTGTCCTTTTTATTATTTTTACTCGGTTTTGAATTATTCCGCGCGGTGGCCATGCTAATGGTACTGTTTAGCGATTTAACGATTGGACAAATTTTTGCGGTCTTTGGTTACTTATGGTTCATGTTAAGCCCGGTACAGGAATTACTTAATGTACAATTTTCTTGGTATAGCGCTAAAGCAGCTTTACAACGCATTAATTTATTACTCGAAATGGAAGAAGAGCAACGCCCAGTGACCACCAAGAATCCATTTAAAAATCGCTCAAATATAGAAGTAGACATTAACGATGTGTGTTTTGCCTATAATGACGAAGCTCAAATTCTCAATCATTTAAACTTAACCATCCCTGCTGGGAAAAAGGTGGCTTTAGTCGGTGCCAGTGGTAGCGGTAAGTCTACTTTAATTCAACTACTTATCGGGGTCTATCAACCACAAAAAGGTCAGATTTTATTTAACGATATCGCTGCTAATCACATTGGCTTTGAACTCATTCGTGATCAAATAGCAGTTGTATTACAACAACCTATTCTGTTTAATGATACTCTTAGACAGAACTTAACCTTAGGCAGTGACTATCCTGATGACGCATTATGGGATGTCTTACAAGTTGCCCAGTTAGATGATGTCATCACGCAACTTTCTGATGGGTTAGAGACTCAAATTGGCCGTCAAGGTGTGCGTTTATCTGGAGGGCAAAGACAGCGGCTTTCTATCGCGAGAATGCTGCTGGCAGATCCACAATTGGTTATTTTAGATGAAGCGACATCAGCTTTAGATACGGCAACGGAATCTCGATTACATCAAGCGATGAATCATTTTTTAAATGGCAGAACCACATTAATCGTGGCTCATCGCTTATCAGCCGTCAAACAAGCAGATTTGATCTATGTCTTAGAAGATGGACAAGTAACGCAAACTGGTACTCATACTGAGCTTGTTAACCAATCGGGGTTATATAAAACGTTATACGGTAACGCGGCAAGCGCTTTGCAAAATTAACTCGTACCTAATACCCGTTTAAATTTAAGGATGAAGTAAGCCAATGAACGGCAATGGGATTAATCATTCCACAATGCAAGAACATGCCACAGCCTCTCAGTCTGTGGCTAAGCTTGATCGCGCCCAATACTACCTTATCTGCCCTAATTGTGACTTAAAACTCCCGAGTAAACCGGTAAAACACCGTATCAATGCGCACTGCCCTCAATGCGATACTTTATTGTACCGCGGTAAGCATTTTTTATTACACACCAACCTCATGTTAGCTCTGAGTGGCTTACTTTTTTTTATTCCCACTCTCTTTATTCCTTTTATTTCAATACGGCTGATTAATGTCAATTTTTCATCTAACCTCACCTCTGGTGCTTTTGCGTTGTTTAATGAAGGTTATACGACATTAGGCCTCTTAATTTTTATCTGCAGCTCTGTACTCCCATTATTATTATTTTTATCGGTTATTTGTGCCCATTGGGGATTAAAACATCATCATTTTACGGTGTTTAAATACGCTTTAGTTACCTTTCAAAAACTCAAACATTGGTGGATGTTGGATGTTTTCTTATTAAGTATTGCGGTGGCGGCATTTAAGTTAAGAGAATATTCGATCGTCACACCGCAAATTGGACTGATTGGCCTCATTTTTGCGCAAATCATCGCAATTACCTTAATTCTACGAATGAGCGTTCGTCGTTATTGGCAAAGGTGGCATCCTGCTGAGCATTATTCTGAAGAACAAATCTCATCACATTGTCAGCATTGCCACTTATCCCAGCCTCACACCACACAATGTCGACGTTGTCACAGCCCCATTTCATTTCGAAAAAAACATTCCATTCAAAAAACTTGGGCTTATCTGATTGCCGCCAGCGTCTTTCTTCTTCCAGCTAATGTGCTCAATATCTCCATCATTTTTAGTAATGGTATTCGCTATGAAGATACGATTTTTTCTGGTGTCGTGACGTTAATGAATGGTCATATCCCTATCGCCATTATCATTTTTGTTGCCAGTATCTTAGTTCCCATAGCAAAAATCATAGGTTTAGCTTATATTTTAATCTGCATACAATTAAAATCGTCTGTTGATCAATATCATAGGATGAAGCTGTTTCTCTTTGTAAAGTGGATTGGTAAATGGTCTATTTTAGATCTTTTTGTTATTGCCACCACGATAGCCCTCGTCGATAGAGATCAGATTCTTGATTTTTCTCCCGGCCCTGCGGCAATGGCTTTTGCGGCCGTCGTGGTGTTTACCATGTTCGCAGCCGAAAGCTTAGACCCTCGTTTAATCTGGGATACCACCAATCAACCCAATAATAAGAATGAAGCCTCTTATGAAGAATGAGCAATCCAAACCTCACGTTAAGTTAAAGCAAGACCGAAAAATATCCCCTTTATGGATCTTGCCAATTATCGCTTTATGCTTAGCCGCCTGGCTCGGGTATAAGAGTTATTCTGAAATGGGGCAACGTATTCAAATTCATTTTTCCAATGCCCAAGGATTAATCGAAGGAAGAACCACCATTCGCTATCAAGGTTTAGAGGTGGGAATTGTTCGTAAAATCAGCCTTGCCGATAATCTAAAAGACATCTTCGTGGATGCCGATATTTATCCTAAAGCCACTAAATTACTCTCTGAAAATACACGTTTTTGGTTGGTCAAACCTAAGGCAAGCTTAAGCGGTATCACAGGTTTAGATGCGTTAGTCTCAGGGAATTACATTGCGATTCAACCTGATGATGATGTGATGACAGGTAAAAAGCATACTGTAAAAACAAAATTTACCGCCCTAAAAGAAGAGCCAATGGATATCCGCTCTCAAAATGGTTTGAGTTTAATTCTCCATTCAAAAGACTTAGGATCGATCACCGTGGGTTCTAAAGTAATGTTTAGAAAAATCCCAATTGGCGAAGTCACCAATTTTAATCTGGCAGATGATTCCAATTCAGTCACAATACAAGTTTCCATCAAGCAACAATTTGCTCATATCATCAATTCAGATAGCCGCTTTTGGAATGTCAGTGGCATTAATGCCAATGTTGGATTTAATGGGATTGATGTTCAATTAGAAAGCATGAATGCCCTTCTCATGGGCGCGATTGCCGTGGATTCACCGCAAGATGGCCAAAGTGTCTCCGACAACCATGCTTATAAATTGTACCCTGATTTGAAAACCGCCGGACGTGGTATCCGAATCACCATGACAATCCCTGATGAAAGTAACATCACGCCTCACTCTCCGATTATGTATAAAGGCATTGAAGTGGGACGTATCACTGATGTCAATTTATCGAAAGATAAAAACCAAGTCATGGCTTCTGCCGCCATTGACCCCGCCTTTTCGGATGATTTAAATACCGGTTCTCATTTTGTACTTGAAGAAGCAAAGCTATCTCTCACCGAAATGAAAAACGTCAGTAACTTTATTCGTGGAAATTTTGTCAGCTTAGTACCTGGAACCGGAGAAAAAACGCGCCAGTTTACAGTGATTAAAAAAAATGAACTCTTAAATGCGGCTAATCAAACCACGCCGATCACACTGACCGCAGAAAACACCTACGGGTTAGAAGAAGGAACGCAAATACTCTATCGCGGTATTCCTGTCGGCAATGTTAACAAGGTCCACCTCGATGGCGAACGTGTACGTTTCGATGCACAAATTGATACCCAATACGCCAATTTAGTGAAATCCAAAACCCGCTTTTATATCAACTCCAGTGTTGATGCTAACTTCACAGGAACCGGTGTCAATGTCTCCATGCCTCCGATTAAGCAATTACTCGCCGGCTCTATTACTTTCGATAGCCAAGGCGAAAGTAAAATCAATAAGGAATATCACCTCTATGCAAGTAAACCCTTAGCCGACCTTGCTAAATATGAAAATGCCGGTTCAAGCAGCCTAACGCTATTTGCTAATAATCTCCCTCCGGTCTCCATTGGCAGCCCTGTTCTATATCGTAATTTAGAGGTTGGTAAAGTGTCACACTTCTCTTTAGTCGATGGAGGGGTAAAAATTCAGTTGCGAATAGAAAATCGTTATAAATACCTTATCACCAAGCAAACCGTTTTCTGGAATCATTCTGGTATCCAAGTTGATGCCAATTTAAGCGGATTAAAAGTGACCGCGTCACCAATTACTAGCTTAATTAAAGGCGCAATATCATTTGATAGCCTTCCGGGGGTCGATAACAAGTTAAAAGAAAACTGGCTCTTATACCCTGACTATAAATCTGCCCGCCAATTTGGGAAAAAAATCACGTTAATTGCGACAGACAATCAAACCATTAATATTGGCTCAGCGATTAAATATCAAGGAGTGCAAGTGGGTGAAGTGACCTTAGTGCATCCTAATTTTAATAAGAAAAACGTGGAAATCACCGCCAGAATATTCCCTGAATTTGTTGCTAATGTCACTCCTAAAGGCAGTCATTATTGGGTAGTTTCCCCTGAAATTGGCCTCTCTGGAGCCAAACATATTGATGCTATTTTAAGTCCTTACATTGAAGTAAAACCGTCAAACGCCACTGAGCTGGAAAGCGTGTTTAACTTAACGACCCGCTCACCGTCCTCCTCTGGGGTGGTATTTTATCTGCAAAGTCCAACAAGAGCCTCCGTCAAAGCGGGTGCTCCTTTGCTGTATCGTGACTTTGAAGTAGGCCAAGTCAAAGACGTTGAACTCGGTGATTTAGCCGATAGGGTTATCACTACGATAGAAATACAGCCTCAATACGCTTATTTAATTCGCAAAAACTCGGTATTTTGGAATGTCTCAGGGGTTAATGTGAGTGTAGGGATCTCTGGTGCCAAAATAAAATCAGGTACTATGGATGATATTTTACGCGGCGGTATTGCTTTTGCTACACCGGATGATGAGTCTCTCCAAAGCAAAGCCAGTGCAAAGTCCACCTTCTTACTTCATAAAGAACCGCAACCTGATTGGTTAAATTGGCAACTCGCCATTCCCAAATAAAGTTGAGAGAAGAAATGCAGTTGTTAAATCAGCTGCATTTTTTTTTAGTTACGTTAAAATTTGCCTTTGATTCTAACCTCACGAGGCTATTCCTTTGCATTCCAATGTTCACCTACCTTCTGACTTTCTAGCCCTAGTCGAAGAAACCATGCCTAGTCATTTATCAATGGATGATTTTATTGCCGCCTGTCAGCGTCCGTTACGTCGTAGTATTCGCGTCAATACTTTAAAAGTCTCAATTGATGAGTTCCTAGTGATTGCTCAGGAAAAATGCTGGGATCTTTCGCCCATTCCTTGGTGTAAAGAAGGATTTTGGATTGAACGTGAAGATGAATCCGTACCTTTAGGCAATACCGCAGAACATCTCTCTGGCCTATTTTATATTCAAGAGGCTAGTTCGATGTTGCCAGTTACCGCATTACTAGACGGCCATCCCCCGCTTGAACTGGTGCTCGATATGGCAGCCGCTCCCGGTTCCAAAACCACTCAGATTGCAGCCGCCATGAACAACCAAGGTGCCTTAATTGCCAATGAATACGCAGCAAGTCGAGTGAAAGTGCTCAGCGCAAATGTGCAACGCTGTGGGATCCACAACACTACTCTCACCAATTTTGATGCCCGTGTTTTCGGTGGTTGGTTACCGGAAACCTTTGATACGATTTTACTTGATGCACCCTGCTCTGGTGAAGGCACAGTACGTAAAGATGCCGATGCTATGAGTAACTGGGATTTAGCCTCGATTCATGATATTGCCATGACTCAATATGATTTAATTGAAAGTGCTTTCCATGCTTTAAAACCCGGTGGCACATTAGTCTATTCAACATGTACATTAAATCATCAAGAAAACCAACAAGTGTGTATGCACCTCAAAAATACCTTTGCCGATGCCGTTGAATTTCTGCCATTAGGGCATCTTTTTACCGATGCAGACAAAGCATTAACACCTGAAGGCTTTTTGCATGTCTATCCTCAAATTTTTGATAGTGAAGGTTTTTTTGTCGCAAAAATCAAAAAACTGTTCTCCACTACGCCACCAGAAGTCAACAAGCGCTTAGGTAAATTTCCTTTTAAACCTGCCGAAAGCAAGATTATTCAACAGTTGATCCATGAGTTAAAAGCCTCTCTTGGATTGGATATCCCAACCTCAAGTCAAGTCTGGTTACGCGACAATGAAGTCTGGTTATTCCCCAGTGCGATGGTGCACTTGATCGGTGAGCTACGTTTTAGCCGCATCGGAATCAAATTGGCTGAAGCATTAAAGCCTTCCAACAAAAAAAATGCTCCGTTATATCGTTGGCAACACGAAGCCGTAATGGCTCTGGGACAATCTAACCAAGCTAACAACGTACAATTAACACTTGAAGAGGCGCGTGAGTGGTTTATGGGACGAGATGTTCGACCTAACTTACCAGCAGGCAAAGGCGAAGTGATGGTTTGCTATTCTGGGGCTGTCATTGGCTTAGGTAAATGGGTAGGTAATCGCATTAAGAATGGCTTACCACGTGAATTAGTCCGAGATAAAAACTTGTTCTAACCAGCCAATCTCAGCCAAAATGAAAGCCAATCGTTAGCTGAAACCTAATAGGTGATGAATCACGACTGGACAATCTGAGGTGATGTACTACTGTTTAAATGTATACTGCTTAAGTAATCTGCATTTATTTACGCAGTGCTCGCCTAGAGCATTCCCCTAGGCTCGTAATCATGATTATTACGAGCCCTTTTTTGTCTATTGAGATTTACTTAAATTATTGAACCACTTCCCATTGTCTGATCAAGCGATTTTTATCCTTTCCTTCAAGCCATTGATTCACTTTATTTAGCAGTTCCGTATTGTCTTTTTTCATCATATAAACTTTAAAACTCTTTGTGCCATCCAGCACTTCATTCGAGGCAATACAAAACACCCCTTTCTCATTATTTTGATAATAACGACCTTCGATTAAATCCGTAAACATCACATCCGCGGTTTGATGTCTGATCGCCATTAAAGTATCAAAATTATCTTTTTTACGAATAATTTGAGCATGTTTTATGTGCTGATTAACATAAGCTTCGTTGGTGCCACCGGGGTTCACCACCACTTTCACAGCAGGTACATCTATCTCTTCTAAAGTTTCAAATTCCAAATGCTGATTACAATGAGTTAGCGCAATCTTGCCATTTTTAGCCACTGGATTGGATAACGCAAATTGTTGAGCACGCTGCTCGGTTTTAGTGACTCCTCCCGCAGCAATATCGAACTGATCACTTTGTAGGTCATGGCTTAAGTTCGGCCAAGTAGTTTGTATAAACGTTGCCTTTAAATTCAATGATTTCGCTAATGCTTTTGTCATATCAACATCAAAACCCACCAATTGCCCTAGTTTATTTTTAAATGACAATGGTGAATAGTCGCCGGTTAAACCAATACGCAGCTCGCCACTGGCTTGAATCTCATCCCACGTTCTGGCTTGCGCAGAAAATGTCGAAATCACAGCTCCGCATAACAATAAACTCTTAACAAAATGTATAATGGTTTGGTATTTTTTCATCATTTTACTTCCCTGTGAACGGTATGACTCAACCTATTTATTCGGATATTTTATAGATAAAGTGAAGTCATTCAAAAACTATATATTTAATTAACCTCAACTGCGGATAACTACGCTTTGTATTCAAACTCTTCTTTACTCTACAACTATTATTTACTTTTTAATATAGACCGCTTGCTTTACTTTAAGCGATGAGTTCGACTAATCATACTATTAGTATAATTAGCCTTAACTATGGATAAGAGCGTTACAATAAAACCATAAAACACTGATATATAATGATAAAATACCCATCAATACGTAAGATTAGTATTAATCACAGCGGAATAAAAGGGATGAGAATAAATAAATGCCAAACTTCATCCTTGAAGTTTAGAGTCGATGAATGGACAAAATCGAGGCTTAGTTTAGTGACGCACAATATTAGGTAATTCGTTAATAAAATAATGCTCCCTTTCTATCACTCCAGCCTTTTCTCGCTGCTGCGCTAATTCGGGTACGTCTAGAAAAGCAACGGCTTTTTTATAATCAAACACCTTAAACATACAAAATACATTCACTTCACTTGTTTCTGCTGCCGCTTCTTGCCACAAACTTTGCAGCATAAGCCCTGCTTCTTCATAAGAAATGGAATTAACCGAAAAGTAATCGTGCCACGCCTGGTAATCCATAATTTTATTTCTACATAAAAGATACATATTCAAACCTAGTTAATCACAACCTTAAGTTGTTAACTTTTAGTGAGACGCTATTGAATGTCAAGTATACAAAAACATCAAGTAAAGCTTATTAAACTCGTCTTTAAAAAATCATTTCTTTGACTTATCTCAACTCGTGGCGTTCAAAATACATTCGTATAAAAAAGCTGTGCAATAAAAAAACGCACAGCTTTCACTGTACGTTCTTCTTGGTGTTTAGTTCTTAGTATATGACTAACCAATCAATTAGATCTTATAGATCCCATCACTTTCGATGCGAATTTTACCTTGTTTATATAAACCGCCAATGGTTTTCTTAAACGTCCCTTTACTGGTTCTAAAAACAGTAAAAATGGCTTCTGGTGTTGATTTATCACTTAAAGGAAGGAAGCCGCCTTTGGTTTCTAATACATGCATCACTTTTTCACTTAAGTCATCCATCTTAGCCACGCCGACTTTTTGCAATGACAGGTTAATACGCCCATCTTCACGAATGCCTTTTATATAACCTTTCAAGCGCTTACCAACAAACAGCTTACCAAAAACATCCGATTTGAAGATAACGCCCCAATGAGATTCATTAATGATCGCTTTAAAACCAAGATCGGTACGTTCAGCAATTAACAATTCAACCTGTTGGTTAACTTCATAATTAGCTGGAGTTTTATCGAGTAACTTATTGAATTTAGTAGTACCAACAATCCGGCCTGACGCTTTATCAGAATAGACATACACTAAAACGTTTTGCTCTTCACGCAAAGGCACGCGTTGGTTGCTGAAAGGCACTAGTAAGTCTTTTTTATCAATACCCCAATCGACAAACGCACCTACACTATTGACGCCAACCACATGCATCATCGCCCATTGCCCTACTTGAGCTAATGGCGTTTCTGTGGTGGCCGATAATTGGTTATCTGAATCAAAATACAACATGACATCAATATCATCACCAACCTTCAGCCCTTCAGGCACAAACTTATTCGGTAGTAATACAGAACCATAATCCTCCGCATCGAGGAAATAGCCAAAATCGGCTTGCTTAGTGACAGTTAATGTATTGATTTGACCAATTTTAATCATGAAAACTCTTATTTATTATACAAGTATAGGGGGAATAGCTGGTGCAGAACACGAGACTTAAGACATTATACGCCCCTGCTTGTATTATTCACGTAAATACTCAATAAAAATAAAACTTCATCTCCAGGCGCCAATTTACTCCATCACCTTAACCGATAACGTCAGTTCAAACTCAGCCATGGGTTTCTCGCCATGCAAAGTAGGACAAAGAACCGTAATACGTACCGCTTGATTGACCCGCTCCCCGGTTGCCACCGTTTTCGCTAACATTTGGTCAATCAATTTGCCATCATGACAGACAAACACCACATCATCTTCTGGACGAGCAAGAAACTCTGCTTTGACGGCTTTAAAGGCTAAAGAGATTTTCTTGCCTAATTGCTCAGCTTTAGCAATGGCTAAAAATCCTCCTGCGGTATCAGCTCCAACCGCTAAGGCACCAAAATACATACTATTTAAGTGATTTTTTGTGGCCGTTACTAAGGGGATCTTAATTTCAACGCTTTCGTCAGTTAAACGTAATATTTCAGGTTTGCAGTAACCAATCATAGGCACCATTTGTTCACTAAAATATTTTAAATGCGCATTGGCTTGAGATAAATGGTCCATTGTTTATTCCTTATTTGATTCACATCTGACCAGTTAACGTATTATTAACACTCTGGTCAATAACCAATGCGTAATCTTGCTTAAGAGATAAAAAAAACCGATCACGAGATCGGCTTTTTGTGAACCTATCGAAAGTTTAGACAAAACCGTTACAGCAAAACTTGCACTTCATCTAATTCAGCTAAGGCATTCTGCATTTTTGGTAACTGCAGTAACTGTTGGCAATAGACGATAGCCGGTTTCTTGGCTTGATTGGCTGATTTCACCGCTTGCGCAATTAGCAGTAATACCGACTCATGTTCTGGATTAAACAAGGCCTGCAATGATTCATTATGAATATCGATACCCAAAGTAAGCTGAGTCAGGTTACCCGTATTAACAACTAGGCCATCAAAATATTGCAGCAATTTATCGGCAAGTAAAATAGATGACGGTGAATCGCAACAATACAACACTTTTAACCCACCTAACCCCCTTGGTAGCCCTTGTACCGCAAGACAATCAATGATCATCGCCGCGTCACTTAAAGCTCGAACAAACGGGACAACAATCTCAACATCGATACCTTTATCTCGCAATTGCTTAATGACTCGACATTCTAGTTCAAATGAATGAGTAAATTCAGGAGAAGAGAAACGAGATACCCCACGCACACCAATGGCTGGGTTGACTTCCGTCTGTTCAATACTGCCACCTATCAACGCTGAATAAGCATAACTATCGGCGTCAGACAAACACACTCGAATATGTTGATGTTGAGGTAAAATGGCATTTTCGATACTACTCACTAAAGTGGTCACAAAATGATTATCAATGATTGCCGAGTCCAACTCCTGTACATTCAAAATCGTTTGTAAGTGGCAAGTATCCGCTTCAGAAAGATGCACTAAATTCAGACCAATTTCAGGGTGATAATAAATATGTTCTTGTACTAATTCACTCAGGGAAACAAAAAGATGGCTTGCCTTATCAACTGAGTCTTTTCGTTGCGAAGGCAGAACATCACCAATGAGTGCATTAGAAGGAATGGTTCCTTGTAGATCTTGAGACATAAATACTCCATTAATTAGTCGCGATAACTTGAAAATACTGAGTTAACCGCCACAAAACAAGCAAAAATACATTTTCCGCTAAAAATACATCCTATTTAGAATTAAAAATCAGAAAAATTCAGAAGAAAGAACGTTAGAACGTTTATTCCATCACATATTTCCGTTATCTTTACGCAGTGTACTTTAAATGAAGACAAACGAATGCCTTTTGTAAAAACTGATGAGCTTAGAACTCAGCCTTTAGGCCCCATGCCTACCCCTTTAGAGTTAATGCAAGCTCATCCAATCTCTGATGAAGTGGCGGCACACATTGAATCCTCTCGTCGTCAGATTGAAAATATCTTATCCGGAAACGACTCTCGCCTACTGGTCATTGTAGGCCCATGCTCAGTACACGATACTGAAGCTGCGATGGATTATGCACAACGCTTAAACGCACTCCAAGAGCAATATCAAGACCAATTATTCATCGTAATGAGAACCTACTTTGAAAAGCCTCGTACTGTCATTGGTTGGAAAGGTTTAATCAGTGATCCTAATCTAGATGGCAGCTATGCCCTTGAAGCTGGCTTACATAAAGCCCGTAAACTGCTGCTTGATATCAACAAACTGGGTCTGGCCACTGCAACCGAATTTTTAGATATGATCACCGGTCAATATATCGCTGATTTAATCTCTTGGGGAGCGATTGGCGCGCGAACTACTGAATCACAAATTCACCGAGAAATGGCCTCTGCCTTGTCTTGTCCTGTGGGGTTCAAAAATGGCACCAATGGCAATGTGAAAATCGCAACCGATGCCATTCGTGCGGCACAAGCTTCGCATTACTTTTGCTCTCCAGATAAAAATGGCCGCATGACGGTTTACCGCACTTCAGGTAACCCTTATGGTCATGCAATTCTACGTGGTGGCGAGACTGGACCAAACTTTGATTCACACTCGGTAGAAACCGCGTGCACCCAATTAAAATCAGTGGGGTTAACGCCACGCTTAGTCGTTGATTTTAGCCACGCTAATTGCCAAAAAATCCACCGTAAACAACTGGATGTCGCCAAAGATATTTGCCAACAAATCGAAAATGGCTCTCAATCGATTGCCGGCATCATGGCTGAAAGCTTTATTGAAGAAGGGAATCAACCTATTGATGAACTTTCCGCCCTCACTTACGGTAAATCCATTACTGATCCTTGTTTAAGCTGGGAAGATACCGCAGAAATGCTTTCCTTACTTGCCCAAACCATTAAAAATCAATCGGAGAAAAACTGATCATGCCTTCATTTGACATTATTTCTGAAGTAGACAGTGTTGAAGTAAGAAATGCTACTGAAAATGCCAGCCGTGAATTAGATACCCGTTTCGACTTCCGTAATGTAAACGCAAGCTTCGAATTTAAAAATGATATCGTCAAGCTAACCGCCGAAAATGAATATCAAATTGGTCAGATGATGACGATACTTCGTGGTCAATTGGCTAAACGTGGTGTCGATGCGAATGCACTTGATCTTCAAAAAGCCGACCAAACCGGCAAAACGCATACTCAAGAAGCTTGGTTTAAGCAAGGTATTGATGTCGCTGTCGCGAAAAAAGTCGTCAAACTGATCAAAGACTCTAAGATCAAAGTTCAGGCTTCGATTCAAGGCGATAAAGTGCGTGTTACTGGTAAAAAACGTGATGATTTGCAACAAGTCATGAGCCTGGTACGTTCTTCTGAACTTGAGCAACCTTTCCAATTTAATAATTTTAAAGATTAATGACCTGCTAACTGGGTTCACAAATCTGAATCTATTCAAGGCTGCTTATACCAACAGCCTTAATACCAAGTGATTCAACGCTAAACGAACCAGCATTAAACTAAAAATGGCACGTGATTGAACGTGCCATTCTTATCTCGGCTCCACTGCCAATACAAACAGTAATGTTCAGATAATAAGTACGATTGGTATCATGGCTTATGATTTGACTCCCAGCTTAGCCATCAAAGCTTTTACATCGGCTAACTCTTGTTTTTTCTTGGTTAATGAAGCATCAATTTTACCAATTTGTTCTGTCGCTAACTTTTCTTTATCACAAGAATCCGATTTAGGGTCCCAACTTGTCCCATCTTTAAACAATTTACATTCTTCTTTGAGCTTTTTGCTTTGTACGACCAACTTCTCGCGAGTCGTCGTTAACTTGGTAATCTGTGCTTCAAGCTGCTCTTGCTGGGCGAATAATTCATGAGATTGTTTATACAAATCACTTTGCAGTTCCGTGGTTTTCTCAAGCTCTTTATTTGCGGTTTTTAAAGTCACCGCCTGCTTTTTCTGTACCACTAAAGTCTGCTCAACTTTTTTCTTTTGTTGTTGGATTTTGTCCAATTGCTCAGTCAGTTGTTGGATTTTCTCTTCTTGAGTTTGAGATTGTTGCGCAAACTTTTGTTGCAGTTGCTCGACAGAAGATTGTAACTCTTCATTCTTGGCCTGCAGAGCTTGGTTTTCATTGGCTAACTCAGTTTGTTGTGACTGTCGTTGTTGCGCCTCAGGATTAAGCTGAGTATAAGTCACAAGTGAGCCTAAAGCCCCACCAATAACGACAGCAACAAGCAGTAAAACTTTATTATTCATGAATGAATGGTTCCCAAAAATAATCAACAAAGAAGAATCGCTATAACCCAAAACGTCATTAACGAAGTAATTCTGTTATCACAACAAACGCCACGTACACCAATAAGGCAACCGATAATGTTATCGCCACCCACTTTTGCAAGGTTGCATTGGTGCGGTACTTGATCAGCAAATACGCTAATACTGCAAATATAGCAATGGCAATTAATCGATTCATCGTATCCCTTATTAGACCAATTGTACTCATTATCAGATCATTCTTGCTTGTTCAAAGGCTCGATAACTGTGTTTAACTTTTTGCTCGTATACGCTTAACTTTTCGCTTATAAAAGAGGTTAATTGTAGAATAGCGACTTATCAAAAACTTCTGCTTTGTTCTCAAGCTTTTTTCCTACGCAATTTCTGACCATCTAATTTGTGTAATTGGTATTACCCCTTGAACGAGCTTAACTTTAGGATTTATAACATAATCACGACAAAATACCTTAGTCTAGCTCAAGGTTTGTTTTCACAATGTCATATTCAGAAAAATGTCATACCCAGTAATATGTTTTATCTAGCAAAAGATAGTCTTGTCATTTAATCATTATCTAACGCTAATTTTAGACCAAGAGTCACTAAAACGGCACCGGTGACCCCTTCCATCCATTTCATCATAGAGGAATTTTGAATCCAGTTTTTTGCCGAATGTACCATAGTGGCAATCCCACACTGCCAAATCATCGCAATGACAAAATGAATGCACGCCATGAATAAAGATTGCAATAAAGCCGAATGTTGGGGGTTAATGAACTGCGGCAAAAAAGCCAAATAAAAGACAGCTGTTTTTGGGTTCAAGACATTCGATAATAAACCTTCGCGGAAAGAACGCTTTATCGAGAGCGGTTTACCGACACTGCCACTCGTCACATCAAGCTGCCCCTGACCTTTCCATACCGCTATCAAACTGGTGATCCCAAGGTAGACCAAATAGGCCGCGCCCACTAACTTCATCGCATGAAATAGCTCCGCAGATTGCAATAAAATGGCGGAAATCCCAATTGCAGACAAAGTAGCGTGCACAAACAAACCACAACAAATGCCAAGACTGGTCACGCAGCCATCCATGCTACCACTGCGAGAGGTATTACGAATCACCAAAGCGGTGTCTAACCCTGGGGTTAAGGTCAAAATAGTAATGGCGACTAAGAACGCCCCGGTATTTACAATATAAAAGTCCATGATATCCCTGCTCAAAAGCCATAAACGTTGAAATCCTCTTTTGTTATATCAGTGAAACTAAATGAAAGAAAGTGTTTTGCAGCGTTCTTTTCAAGATGCTATAACCTCTTAAAACTAAAGATCTTAAAAATGAATAAAGGAATATGATGAGCGACTATCAAAAGCTGGTTCAGCATTCACAAAAATTAGCGAATTTTAATCATTTGGCGGCCATTTCTGGCTGGGATCAAGCGGCGGTCATGCCCGCAGGTGGTAATGAGGCTCGCTCTAACGCCATGGCTGAATTATCCGTTCTTATCCATCAGCTCAATACCGCCCCTCAATTAGCTGACTGGTTTGCGGGCGCAGAACAAGAAAGCTTAACACTGCAACAACAAGCCAGCTTACGAGAAATGAAACAGCGTTGGCAACAAACGACAGTCTTACCGCAAGATCTTGTACAAGCCAAATCATTAGCTGGCTCTAAATGTGAACATGCATGGCGTACCCAACGTCCAAATAATGATTGGTCTGGTTTTGCCAAAAACTGGCAAGAAGTGGTGAACCTTTCTCAACAAGAAGCACAAATTCGGGCAGAAAACCTCGGCACAACCCCTTACGATGCGATGTTATCGTTATACGAGCCTGGCACCACCAGCACTTCATTAGATAGCGTTTTCAACGACGTCAAAACTTGGCTGCCTAATTTAGTCGATCAAGTAATTGAAAAACAAAGTCAAGAGTCCTTTATTCAACCACAAGGACCATTTTCAGCTGCCAAGCAAAAAGCATTAGGGCTTAAAATCATGCAGTTTTTACAATTTGATTTTAACCATGGCCGCTTAGATGAAAGTGTGCACCCATTTTGTGGTGGGGTTCCAACCGATGTACGAATTACCACCCGTTATGATGAAGCAGACCTTGTCCAATCCTTGATGGGCACCATTCATGAAACTGGTCACGCTCGCTATGAACAAGGCTTGCCGAAAGCGTTCGCAGGGCTGCCAGTCGGCGAAGCGCGCTCAATGGGAATTCATGAATCTCAATCTCTCTTTTTTGAGATGCAATTAGGTCGTAGCCCTGAATTTATTGCCCACTTATCCCATTTAGCACAACAAGAGTTCCAAGCAAACGATAATCACGCTTTTCACGCTCACAACTTTCAAAAGCTATATACTCGAGTTGAAAAAAGCTTTATCCGGGTCGATGCAGATGAACTCACCTATCCTGCTCACGTCATTTTACGTTATGAAATTGAACGTGACTTAATCAATGGCAAGATTTCATTTCAAGATGTCCCTGAATTATGGGATCAAAAAATGCAGCAATACCTAGGTTTAACCACCAAAGACAACTTTAAAAATGGTTGCATGCAGGATATCCATTGGACCGATGGCTCATTTGGTTATTTCCCAAGTTACACATTAGGTGCAATGTACGCTGCACAATTTATGGCAGCCATGAAAAAGACGGTTGATGTTGAAGCAGCGATTGTTAGCAGCGATCTCTCCCCTATTTTCTCTTGGTTATCGGAGAAGATTTGGAGTAAAGGTAGTAGCTTAACTACCGATGAATTAGTAAAAGCGGCAACCGGCGAAACCTTGAATGCCGCGCACTTCCAAGCACATTTGAGAAATCGTTATTTGTAATCAAGTTAATCAATAGAGGCCGAGTCATCGCTTTGGCTCGGCTGAAAAGATATTTGCTCTCAAACTCATAATACTCAGCCTCTGAAGCAATATTCAGAGGCTGAGTGACGATTTCAGCGCTTATTTAGTGTGGAACATGGTGGTGCTGGTATGTTCAGGGCTTGACCAAAAATTAATATTAAATTGTGCATCATCACTTAACTCTACACGATGCCAATATTGAGGTGGGCTGGTGGCAAATTGACCCGCTTTAATTACTACTTTAACTTCCGGCTCTGTTGCTGACTCATCCGCAAATCCAAAATAAGTCACTTGTCCTTCCATCACACATATCTGTCCAAATACCCCTGCGGCGGTATTGTGGTGTGATAGTAATGCTGCGGGGACATTCTCTTTAGTAAAAAAAGGAGTTGAACGTCGAACTGTCCAATCTTTTGGAATACGTAAATGTGACATAATAATATACCTCTTATACCGTAATTTATTAATTAGCCATGCTTTGTGATAAATCACGAAGTAATGGGAAAGCGTGCTTAACTTGACTATCCGTGACGACAAACCCGATCAATTGTTGCTGCTCATTTTTAGCTTTAGCCACGATTCCCTCTTGCGATATTTGAACACTCCAATGGTATCCCCATTAAAACACGCAATAATGAGTTGAATCATTACCTGTTTTAATCTCAAGAGCAACGTAGAATCCCGCCCACAAATTCAGACATTAAATGCAACTTCTCAAGGAATGAGAGCCGTTTATTTTTTTATAGGTTCATTCTGTATGCTTAACAAACTTTTTCTTACTCCTGTTCTTTTATTAAGCACCTTACCGTTAACAGCTCAAGCTCATTGGTATATTGGTGGTTCTGTTGGTCAAGCTCAATTTAGTGATACGTATGTTGAAGCGCAAGCTTTGGGTTACTCAACAACGCAGCACCTTTCGCTCCAAGAAGATGACTCTATGGCGGTTAGTATCTATGGTGGTTACCAATTTAATCCTTACTTTGGCTTAGAGGCCAGCCTTGCCGGAATTGATGCTTTAAATGGTTCTTATGCTTCAATTGGCGACATGAGCTACTTAGCACTACAACCTAAGATTTCTTATCCTGTAACCGATAATTTTAGTGTGTATGCGAAAGCTGGGATTGCGTATTTTAATGCTGAAGTCAAAGTCAGTAATCAATTGGCAGGCTACTCATCTTATTCAACATTCTCGGAGTCTGATGTTTCTGGCATTCTTGGTTTAGGCGTCGATTATGCGGTAACGAATAATGTCACTATCCGTGCATCTTGGGATTATTTAAGACCTGAACTGGATTTAATTGATAACGGATTAGCCAAAGTTACCGTAGATTCTGATATTAATATCTTCTCATTAGGCCTCAGTTACCACTTTCTATAATTAATCATTTATAATAGGGGCTTTCCTGCCCCTATTTAGTGAGTAACATGACCGAGAATAATCTAAGACGCTTCTACCAGCTATTACAACACTTCAATATAAAACAAGCCTATAGCGTTAATTTAGAACAACTAGAAACCATTCTTTCCACTTCTCGTCGTAACACCACAATTATTCTGAAAAATTTACATCAACTGAGTTGGATACAGTGGCAGCCCTCAAAAGGCCGCGGACGTAGCAGCCAATTAACACTCTGTGTGTCATGGTATGACGTTCTATTTCAAGTAATTCATTACGAATTGAATTTAGATCGTTTTACCTTAATCACTAAACTCATTAATACTTACGATGCAACGGTCATTGAAGCTTTAACAGAAGCCAAGCAACAAGCTCAATTTCAGGTGTGCAGTAATCAATTATTGATCGCCCAATACCCTTACCTACAAACGCTTGATCCCGTTAAAACCATACGTTCGGCAGAGCTGCAAGTCATTAAAAGTATTTACGATACCTTATTAACACAAGACAAAACTGGTCAGCTACAGCCCGGTATCGCTCACACTTGGGAAAGTAAAGAAAATGTACTTACTTTATGGTTAAGAAAAAATATTGTGACTCACCATGGTCGCATTTTAACCATGGATGACGTTATCTGGAGTTTAAATCGATTAAGACATGAAGATGGACCTATTCGGCATCTATGTGAGTCGATTGTCGATATTAAAGCCGATGGGCCCTATTGCTTAACCATCACCCTCAAGTCTGCCAATGTCTTTTTTCCATACGTTTTAGCGTCGACCAATACCTCGATCATGTGCCAATCCAAAGAGCTACAAAAAATTGGCACCGGGCCGTTTAAAATCAAAAAATGGGACAAAGAACAACTGATATTAGAGCAACACCGTGAATACTTTGGAGTAAATGCCTTAATCGAAAAAATCACCTTATTACATGGTGAGCGAGAAATTCACCACTCACTCAGTTTTAACCAAGCATCAGCTCAAAGTGAAACCACCGAAATTAACTCATTTTCTTATTTAACTTTTAATTATCGGAAAGACCGTCGGTTATCTCCACAAACTTTAAGCCAACTTTATCAGTATCTTGCCGTCAAAAAATACCAATTTGATGCTGAACGTGCAGTCGATAGCTTAACCTTACAATCGTCAACTCCGGCTGTCGGCCACCTCTCCTGCCCTCAATTGGTCGGTGAGATTGTGATTGCAGAGCCGCATTGGACCATTCCTCACTTACAAACTATGTCGGGTTGGTTACATCGCACCATTAGTGAAACTGGCTTAACACTCAAGGTGGTTGAATTGGTGGACATCAGCCACCCGGAAACCATGCACGACAAAGCCGACTTAATGCTTATTGAAGAAGTCATTGAACAACCCCAAGAATATGGTCTTTACGAATGGCTATCTATCTCAACTGGCTTGAAATTTACCTTTTCTCCAGCTGAAATGAAGCAACATAAGCAGTATTTGAACGCCGCGATTGGCACAGACAAGGCCTTTCTAAACTTAAAACGCATTGAAGAGCAATTATTAGCGAATGGTCGTTACTTGCCATTATTCATAGGAAAAGAAGTCTTAACGTCTACTCAAGAAGTACAAGGGATTCAAATCAATCATTCCGGATATGCGGACTTTCATCAATTATGGATTAAATAAACGTGATGTCGCGGCGCCAATCCCTCTGCTACCACCAGTAATAACTGCGACTTTTTGTGAGTGCATTGCTTGGTTCCTTATTCGTGAGTTCACACGCTAAGAAAATGTAGCTAAGCTGTCTAGTATCATGACTTAAAAACTTGAATCAGGTTGTTTTAAAAAGGCAATTTCAGCATCTGTTGAGGCACGACCTAAAATATCGTTTCGATGAGGGTAGCGCCCAAAACGGTCAATAATCACTTTATGACGATATTCAAAATCTAAATTAGTAGGTTTGCCTAACGCGGTAAATAAACCCATTGCGATCTCATGAATGAATGGGGACTCACTATGCATATAAGGAAGATATAAAAATAGCCGTTCATCAGGAGTTAACTGTTGATCAAGCCCTTGACTTACTGCTATTTGAGCCAGAGCTAAGGCTTGAGCATCACTGGCATAAGCTTTCGGGGTATCCCGATAAATATGGCGCGAAAATTGATCAAGAATGATGACTTCCGCCAAGGCCCCATGCGGCTCTGCACGCCAAGTATACAGCTCACCTAACTCTGCTTGAGTATGAAGGTTAGCAAACTTATGCTCAATCACGGCATCCAATTCAGGGTCGTGTTGCCACCATTGCTCTGGGCTCAATTCGTGAAACCAAAATTCCAACACTTGTTCTTGCATAGGTAACCTCAACTGTAGTTGGTTAAACTTCAAGCTTTTGATATTGCGTTTGAATATAAGCTTTCCCATATTGACGCTCAAGGCGACGAATAATGAAATGCCCAGTTGCCATATCTTGATAGTGGCCAATAAAAAGTGTGTTAATGATAGCGCCACCAGCTGCTCCAATCGCAGGAATGGCTTGTGCTGCCGCTTTTTCAGTCACTTGGATGCCAAATCGTTTTGCTACTTCTGCGGTTATTTTGACTAATAAAGGCGAGCCCTTATCCGTGAGCGTTTTCTTAGCTAAAAACTCAGAGGCGTCCATCACCGACTTCGCGAGCGCCGTACGTACCGCATAATAGCCACTCTCACTCCCGTCATCCTTTTGGCTTCGCCCACCTAAAGCAAAGACTTCAATACAAGCCAATTTCGTTTCCAGTTCACGAATAGACTCACCTTCTGCTCGAGCAATATCGGCAATAGAACGCAACATGATGGTCGTTGAAATCGGCAATTCAACAGCAATACCTGCAATACCAAAAAAACCACCAACGCCGCCACTGACCGCTACCCCCAATTGATGAAGACGATTGAATGAAGCGGCATCATCGGTTGAATCTTTCATCGTCATGATGGCGGTCTCGGAGGCTTTTAATAAGGCCTTTTGAGTCAGCTCATCAATACTATCATTCCAGCTCTTCGGTAAACGCTTCAAGCCATGTTCAATTGGAGAACCAATCGCATTGGACATTTTAGCTGCTAATCCTGGATTTTCCAGAAGTTGCTTTGCCCGCGCCAGTTGTCGTTGATCTTGTGGCGTTAACTCCATTGACATTACTCCCTCTTTAATAAGAAAAAACCGCTACCTAATAATATTAGGCAACGGTTTAAGAGACTTCATTCATTAACGGTGATTAAAACCGTATTAAGCGAGATTTTATAGGAAATGGAACGTCGCGCTTAATGTGTAAGTGTTAGCATCAAGTTGATCAAATCCAAAGTGGTTATACGCTAAACCTACGGATAATGAACCAAGTGGAATTCCGTCTAAAACCGTATATTCAACACCTGCGCCATACATGAAATCATAGCCATCATCGTCTTTAAATTGTTTACCCGCACCAACATCGTATTTGTTAGTCCCAAGTTTACCGTAAAACTCCAATGGACCAATATTAATGCTTGGTTTGATTGCGGCATAAACGGTGGTTAAATCAGAACCTGCTGCTTGACCAAGATCCCAGTAACCTGCTTCAACACCGATAAAAGGTAAAATACCAGTACCGATATTGACACCGTAAGTTCCGTCACTGCTAGTACCAGACTTGTTGTAATCGGCACTACCATAGTTAACACCAGCATAAAGCCACGAATCTGCTAATGCAGGTGACGCTGCTCCCATTAAAGCAAGCGCTAAAAGCGTTTTTTTCATTCTATTCCCTTCGAATTTATCGAGTTTCATTCATCTAAGCTAACGGATTGCCAGCTTTATATTAAATAGTTATACGCATGATTAGTGAGATGCCATGCAAAATCAAGAAATAATTCCCAAATGCTTGCTGAATATGACAAATCTTTACAAAACTTAAGAAAAATCCGTCAACCTTTGTCGAAAAGTCACACACAAGCCTTTAACAAATAGTGATTGATTAACAAGCCATCCTAAATTGATCAACACGCATCAATCGCATTTTTGATACGTTTATCCGACACAGGATAAGGCGTACCTAGTTGTTGAGCAAAGTAACTCACCCGCAGCTCTTCAATCATCCAACGAATTTCTTTAACGTTTTCAGGAATGTCCACGCCCTTTGGAATCTTGTTCAGCAGCTCTTTATAGTCTTTGACGGCTGATTCAACTTTGAGCATATGTAAGCGATCTTTATTCGGATCAATCGGCAATTTCTCCATACGGCGTTCAATTGCCTTCATATAACGTAAAATATCTGGCAAACGCTTCCAACCACACTCCGTTGCAAAACCTTTAAATATCAAGCTTTCGATTTGCGCTTTAATATCAGATAACGCAAATGCCATCGAAAAATCCACCTTACCTTTAAGCTTTTTATTGATACTAAAAGCGGTGGTTAAAATGGTTTCAACTTGCTGAGCAATATCGACAACAGTATCACCCAACTCGGCACGCACGTGCTCTTTTAAGGCTTCGAATTGCTGTGGCTGCCACACTAGGCCGCCCTTTTGTTCGATCAATTTATCCACACCACAAGCAATGCAATCATCGATTAAATCTAATACTTTACCGTATGGGTTAAAGTACAAACCCAGTTTCGATTTATTTGGCAAGTTACTGTGTAAATATTTAATTGGCGACGGCACATTAAGTAGAATTAAGCGTCGTTGACCTGCACGCATGGCTTGTTGTTGCTCTTGCTCGGTTTCAAACAGTTTGATTTCAACGCTATCTTTAGCATCAACTAAGGCCGGAAACGCTTTGACTTCAAAACCACCCCGTTTTTGTTGATACACCGTTGGCAGCTCGCCAAAACTCCACGTATGTAGCCCTTGTTGTTCAATGTCATCATCCGCCACTTTTGAGAGCGTTTCTTGCACTTTATCTTTTAAGCTTTCTTTCAGCTCATATAAATCATAATGCTCTTTTAGCTTACGTTTACGATGGTCAACCGCGCGGAAAGTCACTTTTAAGTGATCGGGGATTTGCTCAAGTTGCCAATCTTCACGCTTCACCTCAACCCCCGTCATGCGGCGTAATTCTTTTTCTAATGCATCAAGAAGTGGCATTTCCATTGGGGTAACCCGAGCTAAAAAAGCATCGGCATAGTTTGGTGCTGGCACAAAGTTACGGCGTAACCCTTTTGGGAGCGATTTAATTAAGCTAACCACCAATTCATGACGTAATCCTGGGATCTGCCAATCAAATCCATCAGGACTGATTTGATTTAGGATAGGTAGCGGAATATGCACCGTCACCCCATCATTGTCTTGGCCTGGTTCAAATTGATAGCTCAGCTTTAACTTCAAACCATTTTGGTGCCAAAAGTTTGGATAATCCAAATCCGTAACGTGGCTAGCGTCTCCTTGCAACAACATTTCTTTTTCAAAATCGAGCAGTTCAGGCGTTGCTTTACTGGCTTTTTTCCACCATGAATCAAAATGTCGCCCAGAAACAACTTCGGTACTGACCCGTTGATCGTAAAAGTTAAACAACTCATCATCGTCGACCAAAATGTCACGACGACGGGACTTGTGTTCCAACTCTTCCACTTCACGTAAGAGCTTACGATTTTGATGGAAAAACTTATGCTTAGTTTCCCAATCACCTTCCACTAGTGCGCTACGAATGAAAATTTCACGGCTGACCACTGAATCAATATTGCCATAATTGACCGTACGTTTCGGCACAATAGGAATGCCATACAACATCACTTTTTCATGTGCCATTACTGCGGCTTGTTTCTTCGACCAATGGGGTTCGCTGTAGCTACGCTTAATCAAATGTGGCGCAAGCGGTTCAACCCATTCAGGTTGGATCTTCGCAATGATACGACCCCATAATTTGGAGGTTTCCACTAATTCGGCCGACATTATCCATTTCGGTTGTTTTTTAAATAGGCCTGATGCAGGGAAAATATGAAAACGAGCATTACGTGCGCCTTGATATTCAATCTTTTCGGCGTCTTTCATACCAATGTGAGACAGTAAGCCTGAGAGTAAAGCAGTATGCACCGATTGATAACCTGCCGCTTCAGTGTTGAGTTTGGCATTCATTTCACGCATTGCTTGATGCAATTGAAAGTACACATCTTGCCATTCACGCACACGTAGATAATTGAGATAATCTTGCTTACATTGCTTACGGAATTGATTGTTAGATAAGGCTTTTTGTTGCTCTTTGATGTACTGCCAGACATTAACAAAGGTTAAAAAATCCGACTCTTCATGGAAGAAACGTTTATGTTTATCATCCGAGCTTTGTTGTTTATCACTTGGACGCTCACGCGGGTCTTGAATAGACAGAGCCGAGGTAATGATCATCACTTCTTGCAGACAGTTATATTTTACCGATTCCAGTACCATGCGCGCTAACCGTGGGTCAATCGGTAAACGGGCAAGTTGACGCCCTACTGCCGTTAAGCGTTTTTTAGGATCTTTGGCATTGGCATTAATCGCACCAAGCTCTTCAAGTAGGCGCACACCATCTTGAATATTGCGTTTATCCGGGGCTTCAACAAATGGGAAGGCTTCAATATCGCCAAGCCCTAAAGAGGTCATTTGCAGAATAACCGAGGCTAAGTTAGTGCGTAGAATTTCAGGGTCGGTAAATTCAGGGCGAGAGTTAAAATCTTCTTCGGAATACAAGCGAATACAAATCCCTTCACTCACACGACCACAACGCCCTTTACGTTGATTGGCACTGGCTTGTGAAATTGGCTCAATCGGCAAACGCTGTACTTTGGTGCGATAGCTATAACGACTGATACGCGCCGTACCAGGGTCAATCACGTATTTGATGCCCGGAACCGTTAATGAGGTTTCCGCCACGTTGGTCGCCAGAACAATGCGTCGACCAGCATGCGGTTGGAAAATCCGATTTTGCTCTGCTGATGACAAACGCGCGTACAACGGCACAACTTCAGTATCGCGTAACTTACGTTTCATCAAGGCATCAGCGGTATCTCGAATTTCACGTTCACCGTTCATGAAAATCAGAATATCACCTAAACCCGGCTCATCAGACAGTTCATCTACCGCTTGGAAGATACCTTCAAGCTGGTCAAGGTCTTGGTCTGAATCGTCAGGATTGAGCGGACGATAACGCACGTCTACCGGATAAGTTCGACCAGATACTTCAATGATCGGTGCATTATCAAAATGCTTAGAGAAACGCTCAGGATCAATGGTCGCTGATGTGATGATCACTTTTAAATCAGGACGCTTGGGTAATAACTCTTTCAAATAACCCATAATAAAATCGATGTTTAAGCTGCGTTCGTGCGCTTCATCGATAATGATAGTATCGTATTGATTTAAGAATCGGTCATGTTGAATTTCAGCCAGTAAGATACCGTCGGTCATCAATTTGATCTGAGTATTATCGGAAATTTGATCGTTAAAACGGACTTTATAACCGACAAACTCACCCATTGGGGTTTGCATTTCTTCTGCAATGCGGCTGGCAACCGAACGAGCCGCCAAACGACGCGGCTGAGTATGACCAATTAATCCTGCACGGCCTCGCCCTAATTCGCTACAAATCTTCGGTATCTGAGTCGTTTTCCCCGAGCCCGTTTCACCGGCAATGATCACCACTTGGTGATTAGCAATGGCCTGCGCAATATCATCACGCTTTTGACTCACCGGTAAATTTTCAGGATATTCAATATGTGGTTTATGCACGCTGCGGTTTTGCACCACCATCATAGACTTGGCAATATCCATGGCGATTTCATCAAATACCGCCGCTTGAGATTCCGGTTTTTTAATTTTACTGGCACCATGAATACGCTTACTTAAACGAAAACGATCACGGATCATACACTCTTTTAAAGCTGCACGTAGTGTCTGTGCTGTGTTGGCGTGTGCTTGAGGAGTATGGGATGAATGAGAGTCCACTTGAGCACGATCACTTTGATGAGGTTTGGTCAAAACAGGTCCTATGAAAACAAACGACAGCGTAAAATCAGCCTACTTCACGCTGTAAAAACAAAAATATAATATCGAAAGAAACGAATTGGCGAACTTATACCAATCACACTAATTATCTGATCATATAATTAATACGGTTGATATTAATAATGGGCCATTATATCACAGCTGGCAAAGGCTCATAACGTCTCAATGGCTTCTTTTAAGTCGCTTATTATCAAGCTTTATAATAAAACACAAAATTCATGGTACATCTCGAATGTCTATAGCAAGCCATGAACTCTAAGATAAACCGCGAATAATGGCAGTTAAGGCACTGACTAAACAAATCACCAGTGTTGAAATACGAATCCATTCCTTTGAAACGTGCTTCACGACAATTTGCGCCACAACATACCCCAGCCAACCCATCGGCAATAATGGCAAGGTTTTGATGAATAAATCCCAATGCAAATAACCAATAAAATATTGAACGGCCAATGAAATAATCGAACTAAAAACAAAGAATGCTGCCAAGTTACCCCGTAACGAAGCAGCATCTTGGTGTTGTAATATTAATGCCATGGGAGGGCCCCCAATACTTGAGCTCGTCCCCATAAAGCCAGAAAATACCCCCGCTATCGCCATTCGGTTTGGGGTTGGTTCAAAGCGTACCGGCAAAAAACTCACCAGCACAGCCAATAATACCATCACACCTAACCACAAAGACAACGCCGAGCTCGACACATACAAAAGTAATATTCCCCCCATGATTGAGCCGGGAATTCGCCCATAAATCGCCATTTTCAAGCCACCTAAGGCAATATTATTCCTATACTTATAAGCATTAAATAAGGAGTTGAATAACGCGACCATCACAATTGGGGCGGGAACATACTCTGGCGATACCAGAAATAACAAAGGAGCTGCTACCACCGCTAAACCAAAGCCAATTGCGCTTTGTACAAAGGAACCGAGAAAGATAATCGCCATGGCAAGTAACACGGTGTGATCAAACACAAGCATAGTTTTTAATACCTTCGAAATACGCAATACATAAAGGCTTGATACCCCACCAAGCCCCGTTCTAATTGACGGTAATTGTACACTATCCCAATACAACTAAGGGAGTAATTGAAACAATAAGGTTAAGATAGATAGGACTTTTGTTGAAATTTATCGTCAAAACGTTAGTGTGTTAAATCATTTTTTAGAGGTGCGCGTATGATCCAATCGTTAAAAACACTTTTTTCGCAATTAATAGAAGACCAAAAACAAAGCCAATCCACGCTCAACCCTAATTTAGCGATTGCTTCTTTGTTATGCCAAGTCTCACAAGCGGATCATAATGTGGATGAACAAGAACGTTCGACGCAACAACAAATGTTGATGAAGTTATTGTCCATTTCTGCAACCGACGCCGCTTCGTTATTGGAACAAGCCGAGCAACTTGCCCAAAACTCCGCCTCTTTGTACGAGTTCACGGATCATTTACGAGATTTAGAGCATCAACAACGTTTTGATGTCATTCAATCTTTATGGCAAGTCGCTTATGCTGATCATTATCTTGACCCGATAGAAGAAGCCATCATTCGTAAAGTAGCAGAATTACTCTATGTAAATCATACTGATTATATCCGTGCTAAATTATCCGTCGCTCCTGATCGGTAAAACTATGATCGGTAAAGTTATGATCGGTAGAACTATACTCTGTAAAGTTACGGCCTAATTGCTATACTTTGTTTCACTGTAATTAAGCTTCACTGTAATTAAGTTTCACTGTCATTCGATTTCACTGCGGCTAGATTTTATTCTGGTTAGCCTGAACAACCAAGAAATCTTAACGATTAGAAACTTAGCTGAAGCATTTCTTTACTTTGAGGTTCAAGGTAATATATCGCCTCTTAACTTATTCATATATTGGAAATTCCTATGAGTCATGACCACTCCCCAAGCTTTTTCTTTTTCGACTACGAAACCTGGGGGGTAAGTCCAGCGAAAGATCGACCTAGCCAGTTTGCTGGGGTTCGTACCGATATGGATTTCAATATTATCGGTGAGCCATTAGTGATTTATTGCCAACCACCGAGTGATTACCTGCCTTCTCCTGAAGCAGCATTAATTACGGGTATCAAACCGCAAAAAACCCAACAAGAAGGCTTACCTGAACCTGAGTTCATTCGTCGTATTCATGATGAATTGTCTATGCCTAATACGATTTCTTTAGGCTATAACAGCATACGATTTGATGACGAAGTAACTCGATATACGCTATATCGTAATTTTTTCGATCCTTACGCTTGGTCTTGGCAAAATGGCAATTCACGCTGGGATCTTCTTGATATTATGCGTACTTGCTACGCCCTGCGCCCTGAAGGCATTAACTGGCCTGAAAACGAAGAAGGTTTCCCAAGTTTTAAATTGGAACACCTTTCTGTTGCCAATGGCATTGAACACAGTAATGCCCATGATGCGATGGCCGACGTCATTGCTACCATAGAGCTGGCGAAAAAGCTCAAACAAGCACAACCTAAGTTATTTAATTATCTATTGAGTATGCGTCATAAGCGCAAACTCAACGAACTTATTGATATTGTTAACATGACACCACTGGTTCATGTTTCCGGTATGTTTGGCGTGCAGTGTTCGAATATCAGTTGGATTGTGCCGATGGCTTGGCATCCCACCAATAATAATGCCGTCATCACCGTCAATCTAGCCATGGATCCGACGCCATTAATCGAGCTTGATGCGGAAACCTTACATCAACGCCTCTATACTAAACGTGATGATTTAGCCCCAGACGAATTACCAGTACCGCTCAAGTTAATGCACATTAATAAATGCCCCGTGCTGGCTCCTGCGAAAACCCTGACCGCAGAGAATGCTGAACGTATTGGTATTGATCGACAACAATGTTTAGCCAATCTCGCTATCTTAAAATCACACCCAGAGATCCGAGAAAAGCTGATCGCCATTTACCATATTGAGCGTGAATTTGCTCAAGATAACAATGTTGATACGCAACTTTATCAAGGCTTTTTCTCTCCTGCAGATAAAGCCACTATTGATATCATTCGAGAAACCGATCCTGAAAAGCTAGCCGGTTTAGAATTATCCGTCAGCGATCCTCGTATCGAGCCTTTACTATTCCGATACCGTGCGAGAAACTTCCCATGGACATTAAACGAGTCAGAACGCCTGAAATGGCAAGCGCATTGCCGTGACTATTATGAAACTCACCTAGAAGATTACATGCTTAACCTTGAAAACTTGGTTTATGAGCATGAAAATGATGCGGCTAAAATGGAGATTTTAAAATCCGTTTATCAATATGTTGAGTCGTTAATGTCTTAACCTTGCCGTTCCATCGAACTCAATATCGTACAATTTCAGGAGTATCCGCTTGTTCAGCAAACTACTCAACTATGTCCTGTCTTTCGCTCTGATCATGCTGAGCTTATGGGCAGGTAATGCTATTCAACATTTTTTCCACCTTTCCGTTCCAGGTAGCATTTTTGGCATGCTCATTTTATTTACCCTGCTCGCTTCGGGGATAGTCAAAATAGAATGGGTTAAGCCCGGCGCACAATTATTCATTCGCTACATGATCATTTTATTTGTCCCAATCAGTGTCGGCTTAATGGATCATTTTCCTCTGCTTATCGAAAATGCCGTCTCCATTTTTGCAAGTAGTGTTGGCGCTACCTGCATCGTATTAGTGCTCTTAGCGTTAGGCTTACAGAAAATACTGGTCCCCAAATCAACGAAGGAGAAACAATAAATGTGGTTGCTTCTTACTTTTGCCGTATTCTTCTCGGTTCGTTGGTTAGCCAATAAAGTCAAACACCCGCTCGTCAATCCTTTATTGCTGAGTATTGTGATTATTATTCCAATTCTATTTGCATTAGATGTGCCTTATCAGGTTTATTATGCACAAAACAGTTGGATGACCTATCTGCTCCAACCCGCGGTGGTTGCGCTGGCTTATCCCTTATATGAACAATTACCGCAAATTAAACAAAATTGGAAAATCATCTTTTTAGCTTGTGGCGTCGGAAGTGTGATGTCGATGCTTAGCGCGGGGTTGATTGCGGTCTCTTTGCACACAGACCCGACGCTCATTGCCAGTTTAATGGGGAAATCCGTCACCACACCAATCGCTATGGAAGTGGGCAAAAGCTTAGGTGGAGAACCTGCGATTGCGGCTATTCTCGTATTAATCGTCGGTGTCTTTGGTTCTATCTTTGCCTATCCTATTTATACCTTATTGGGCGTCACCCATCCGATTGCTCGAGGATTAACCATGGGGACGGTTTCACACGCACTAGGAACGGCAACCTGTGCTGAAAAAAACGCAGAAGATGCCGCATTCAGCTCATTGGCTTTAGTCAGTTGCGGTATCATCACCTCGATCTTAGCTCCGCTTTTCTTTGCTTTTTGTTTATGGGTTGGCGGCTTTTTCTCTTAAAACCTCATCGCAAGTGTTTTCTCCCTCGCTTGCGATGATTCAGTCATTCTAAAGAGGCTCGTAATGCCTCTTTTTTTTCGTCTATCCTAGTGCATTTTCCCGCTTTATATTTCCAAGTATTCATTTGTAGCCACTCATCATCGACTATTGTTAGTTATTGTGACATTCACCTTCAAAGACAAGCTCAATAATTTGACGATTAGCACATTAAAAATGAAACAATAAATTATAATTTCATAAAAATGAGAGATCACCTATAGATAGCCTGGTGATGAGAGAATAACCACGATTGGTATCAACGTCTTAAAGGAATACCTATGACTCAACACATTCATTCTGAACATCTTAAGAATCTACCTGAAGCCTTAGCTGCACAATTAACATCGATTATGCAAAGTGATGAGTTCACAGGATATTTCAGCGCAACTCAATATCAATCTCTACTGTCTTTATCCAACATGACAGATACTGAATTTAAATTAGCATTACTTCCCATTGCCGCCACTCGTGCTTATTGCGGTATTTCCAACTTCCATGTTGGTGCGATTGCCGAGGGAAGCTCTGGGAATGTCTATTTTGGCGCGAATATTGAAATCCCCGGGGTTCAGTTAAATCAGACCGTTCATGCGGAACAATCGGCTATTAGCCACGCTTGGATGCACGGTGAAGATGGGATCAAAAATATCACCATCAACCATACTCCGTGCGGGCATTGCCGCCAGTTTATGAATGAGCTGAATAATGTCGATCAGTTGTCTATTCAGCTTCCAAACCGCCCTGCGTATAAGCTCGCTGATTTATTACCTGACTCTTTTGGACCAAAAGACCTCGATATCAGCTCAAGGTTAATGGATAGCCAACGACACGAATATCAATTCACCACAGATGATCTGGCACAGATAAAAGCGATTCAAGCGCTTAATCAAAGCCACGCACCCTATACTCAAAATCATAGCGGTGTGAGCTTACAAACCCAAGCAGGTGATATTTTTGCTGGCAGTTATGCCGAGAATGCGGCGTTCAACCCAAGCCTACCCCCACTACAAGTTGCGATTAATTTATTGTTACTAGCCGGTGAAAAATTAGAGCATATTACCTCAGCCGTGTTAGTGGAAAATGCCAATGGCAGTATGAGCCATCTTGCGGAAACCCAATCGACACTCGAAGCAATCAACCCTGACATTACGTTAGAGTATTTATCTTTATAACGACGCAGAAACTAAAATCTATTACTGCCGTTGATGACAAACCCACAACAAAGTGCTTTAGACATAAGCCATTTCTGTTGTGGGTTTTTTATTGATAATATTTTCCGCAACCTGTTGCGCAATCGTTTGCTTGAGGGGTAAAATCCATCACACCTTCATTACAGCACTCGTGAAAAAATAGGAATTCATCATGTTTGGTACTGCAACCGCCGCGTCGGCAACAAAAGTTATGCTTCTTGGTTCTGGGGAACTCGGTAAAGAAGTTGCCATCGAATGTCAGCGTTTAGGGTTAGAAGTGATCGCACTGGACCGTTATGAAAATGCTCCTGCAATGCAAGTGGCTCATCGTAGTTATACCCTTGATATGCTTGATGGCGATGCAATTGAAGCCATCATAGATAAAGAAAAACCGGATTACATTGTTCCTGAAATTGAAGCCATTGCGACAGAAAGACTAGTTGCATTAGAAGCAAAGGGCCTGAATGTGGTTCCAACTGCCAATGCCACTCAATTAACAATGAATCGTGAAGGTATTCGACGCTTAGCCGCTGAAACGTTAAACATTCGAACCTCACCTTACCGTTTTTGTGACAACTATGAAGAATTTGAACAAGCTATTAATTTGGTAGGGATGCCTTGTGTTGTTAAGCCCATCATGAGTTCATCAGGTAAAGGACAAAGTGTGATTAAAACTCCAGCTGATATGAAAAATGCTTGGCAATATGCTCAAGAAGGTGGTCGTGCTGGAGCGGGACGCGTCATCGTAGAAGGCTTTGTGGATTTTGATTATGAGATCACTTTATTAACGGTTCGAGCAGTTGATGGTGTGCACTTTTGCGCGCCAATTGGTCATCGACAAGAAGATGGCGACTACCGTGAATCTTGGCAACCACAAGCCATGTCGACCAAGGCATTACAAGCCGCAGAACAAATGGCTGAAAAAGTGGTGAATGCGCTAGGTGGTTTTGGATTATTTGGCGTAGAGCTCTTTGTAAAAGGAGATGAAGTTATCTTTAGTGAAGTCTCCCCTCGCCCGCACGATACTGGGATGGTGACATTAATTTCGCAAGAATTGTCAGAGTTTGCTTTGCATGTTCGAGCATTCACCGGTTTACCGATTCATTCAATTACTCAATATGGGGCGGCGGCTTCTGCGGTTATTTTAGCTGAAGGAGCATCGAATAATCTTCGCTTTTCTGGTCTCAGTCAAGCTCTTGCTCAACCACAAACTCAAGTTCGTTTATTTGGTAAACCCGATATCAATGGGCGTCGTCGTTTAGGTGTTGCTCTTGCCCGCAGAGACAATGTTGATTGTGCGGTTAATGATGCGATTGAAGCGGCTAAAAAAATCACTGTCCATTTCTAACGCAATCCCTGGGTTCTACTCTCTGCTGCTTCACTAACCATTATGTTAATCACTACACGCTCGAGCTCTAGTCTCGAGCGTGATGATGTTTAAAGCAGCAAGGAACCATTAAGATTCAATTAACCAAGTTTCTTCTGCAAAGCGAGATAAACCTTTTTGAATACGCGGATGATTGGCATCAGCCTCATCTCTTTGTAAGCACGTCACGGTATAACCGGCAAATAACGACTCAATTTCGGAACTTGCGACACTATATGGTGGCCCTTGCATTTCTTGTTGTGGGTAATCCAAAGTGATCAACAAGATCTTCCCTTGTGGAGCCAGCAAGGATTTAATTCTCTCAGCATATTCAACCCGCAGCTCTGGTGATAATGCCACTAAGGCCGCTCGATCATAAATGCGTGAATATTGAGATAAAGGCGCGGAAAAAAAGTCTCCTGCATAAATGGAGATTTCATCAAACTGATATAACTCATGTAAACCATTCAACGTGGTCACAAGCGGAGTATAAAAATGTTCAGCAAAAAATGACCTTACCGCAATTTGACTCAGTTCAACGCCTATAACCTCATCATGTTGTTGCGCCAACCAAATCAAGTCTTCACTTTTTCCACATAAAGGCACCAATACATTATCTTGACGTGACGAGCCAAGCTTTTGCCAAAACATTTTCAGCAATGGATTGACATCAGGCAAATGGAATCCGATTTGATTCTCTGCCCATTTTTGATGCCAAAATTCTTGATCTTGCATATTAATTTTTACCACACTTAATTTGACGTAATAAAAAGGCCACCTCATTGGTAGCCTTCTTTTGATTCCAATAACACAAAAACAGAGTTATTTTTCGATCTTAATATTTTCAACTCGTGCTTTTAGTTTTTGGCCCGGTCGGAATGTCACCACTCGACGAGCTGAGATTGGAATATCTTCACCTGTTTTAGGATTGCGTCCTGGCCTTTCACTTTTATCACGAAGATCAAAGTTACCAAAACCAGACAATTTAACCTGTTCACCATTTTCTAGTGCTTGACGAATTTCTTCAAAAAACGCTTCAACGGTTTCCTTGGCATCACGTTTGCTATAACCAAGTTTTTCGAACAGGTTTTCAGCCAAATCGGCTTTAGTGAGCGCCATAAAACATCCCTCTTTTGTAACCACTGTGTGCGTGGTCTTTATAGCATTAATACGTAGTTAGCAAGCTTACAGCAAGTTAGTAACACCGAAAGTGTATGCCAACCGTATGATTTTCGCCAAATTTTTTTTCTTTAACCTGATTAACACAGCCCTATTTCAACCTAATGAAAATACCAATTTAAAACAAAAAGTCAAAATAAAAACCCATGAGACAGCAAATTATTAACGATTAATCAATTAAAAGCTTCAGCATTTAAGTAATTTATAAAATATTCAACTTTTTTATAAATTAGTTAAATTTTTTGATCTCTGCCGTTTATAAGGCTTGAAATAATCAAAATTCATTTACAAAAATACAACTAGCGTCGAATAATCCTATGATTACCTAGAGGTTTTATCAAATGGCTGGATCGCAAATTATACATTTATTTTGATGTTTTTTTAACCTAAGAAGGCGAAAGGTCAATCGTAAGTTGGAGAAACCTATTCAAGCCAGCAAATTGGCTCAAATAGGTTTTGGATATAGGTGTTATACCAGTCACACTAATTAAATGGTCAGAAATCGCGTCGGCAAAAGGCATGAAAACAAGGTTAAAATTTCGATAAGTCGTTTTTCTGCAATTAACGTCTTTATAAACGAAAAGTTCTTTATAAACAAAGAGTTCTTTATAAACGAAGAACTCTTTATAAACAAAAAGCTCTTTATAAAACAAAAAGCTAAACACCGTTATCAAGCCTTTTAACAAGCAATGATGATCAGATAATGAGCACGATTGATATTATTTAGTGATGTAGAGATCTCTTGTATAACGGCGGTCAGAAGCATTATCTTTGCTATAGCCACCAACATGAGTATTCTTTAACACAGAGCGGGTATAGAAATAGACCGGAATTGCCGGCATATCATTGGCAAACACTTGTTCCGCTTTTTGATATAGCTCTGCACGTTCCTTATCACTCTTAGCTACTGAAGCTTGTTGCAAGGCTTGATCATAATCGCTATTACTCCAACCGCCATAGTTTAACCCTTCAGAAGCGAAATAGGATAAGAAGGTTGAGGCTTCGTTGTAATCCCCCATCCACGCATAACGAGCAACCGAGAACTGCTTAGTTGATAAAGTTTGTAAAAAGGTTTTCCACTCTTGGTTTGCAATAGAAACCTCTGCGCCTAGGTTTTTCTTCCACATAGATGCCATCACTATCGCAAGCTTCTTATGTGATTCACTGGTGTTATATTCCAATTCAAATTTAAGTGGATGGGAATGGTCATAACCGGCTTCTTTCAACAATTCCTTCGCCTTTTGGTTACGTTCTTTTTGCGACCATTCTGCCCACTCTAGTTTAGGCACAGTAAATCCGGCAACGGCTGGAGGCGTATTGGTATAAGCTGGCAATTGTCCTTGTCCTAAGATTCGAGCAGTAATCACATCACGGTCAATCGAATAAGCTAAGGCTTTACGTACACGAGCATCATCAAATGGCTTTTTATCCATATTAAACAGATAGTAATAGGTGCCTAATGATGGCATGGTAAGTAATTCATTTGGACGCTCTTTTTTAATGCTTTGATAAAGCTCCAATGGCACCACACTGGTAATGTCAATTTCTCCGGTACGGTAACGGTTGTACTCCGCATTAACATCTGAGATAGGCAAATAGGTTACTTTGTTAATAACTGTTTGTTTATCATTCCAATATTCTTTGTTTCTTTCCAAAACAATTTTTTCATTAATCACCCATTCAGACAGTTTATACGCCCCACTTACCACAATATGCTCAGGCTTAGTCCAGGCTTCTTTATATTGCTTCACCACTTTTTCAGGGATCGCAAACGTACTTTCATGAGCAAGCATTTTGGTAAAATATGGCACTGGCTGATTCAAGGTAATTTGTAAAGTGTGGTCATCCAATGCTTTCACACCCAAGCTATCTAAAGGTTGATCGCCTTTGATAATTTCTGCGGCATTCACAATATTAGCCATTGAAACATACCAAGAATACGGAGCACCTGTTTTTGCATCAACAATACGTTGTAGTGCAAATACAAAATCATTCGCGGTGATCGCATCACCATTTGACCATTTCGCATCACGTAAGTGGAAAGTATATTGCTTACCATCATCAGAAATATCCCAGCTTTTAGCTAAGGCGGGAATGATATTGCCATGTAAATCTTCTGTCACTAATCCTTCAAACATATCACTGATCACACGAGAACTGGCGGTATCTGAAGACATAGTGGGATCTAAGGTAGGCACTTCATCGCCATTACCTCGTACAAGTTCTTGTTTATCGGCAAGTTGTACATTATCGGGTACCTGAGCGGCTAAAGCAGGAAGAGAAAAAAACGCACTAAGAGCTAGTGCAAGACTTGATTTTGTCAATGTATGCATCTGTTGTATATCCTTATAAAGAACGGTGTCCATCCTACAGAGTAAAACTCAATGGAACCTGAGTCATCAGACTCATCCCTATTACATTTACCGAAATTATGAATATATTTCTAGTGACTTAGACAAAAAAACCGCCAATTGCGGCGGTTTTATTATAAAAAATGAGGTAAAAGCCTTAATCTTGAATATTTTCAACTAATCCTTGGCTATTAAATAAGACGTTCATTTTGTTAAAACGGTTTTTCCAATATACCCAAGTATTCATATCCGTCGACGGGGTCACATGTGCAGGTGGGTAGCCAATCGCATTTAACACGCCAGCCTTAGTCATACCCTTATACACTCGCCCTTCTTGGATGCCTTTTTTATCCGTTGCGTTTAATCCACTCAGCTTCGGACACGAAGTACCAAAGTCTCTAACAATACCTGATTGGAAATCCCCTGTCGCTTTATGCCAAACATATTGATATTGCAACCCAGTGTCTGCGACTTTAAACGTCATCACTTTTTTATTTGCTTCAACAATATCGACTTTCGTACAACGAGGAATGAACCCTTCTTGTAGGTAATTTAATGTGTATAATTTTTTTCTTGCCGCATCTGGGTGAAGGTTCACTTGGGTATAAATGGGTTGATTGGTATTCACAAGATCAACATTATCTTGGTTGATTACATCCATAGTAGAAGAACAACCGACCATAGTTAAAGTGGATACCGCCACTCCGAGTACTAGCCTTTTCATATTCATAACTCTTCATCTTTTTATTCATTAATTAATACTATTTATCAGTATAAGACAAAAAAAAGACTCATTCTTATTCACACATCACATTAAAAGGTCATTAACCTATCAAATCATGAGCTTGCCCTTGAAATTAACCTCACCTTGATTGCGTTAATTTACGAGCAAACATAAATAATACGAGAAACAATAAGAGCGGTAAGCACCATAAAAAAGCCGTTTTGAGTGAAAATGGTGGCTCATAAAGTACAAATGCTCCAAACCGGTCCGTCATAAATTGTAGAATATCTTCGTTGCTGTAGCCCTTATCGACCATAGAAAATACTTGCAGCTTCATATCTAACGCAATCGAAGCATTGGATTCCATTAAGTTTTGATTTTGACATTTTGGGCAACGTAATTGACGCGCTAAATAAAACGCTCTTTGTTCATCTTGGCGGTTATTAAATTGAAAAATATCAACTCGTTGGGGTTCGTAATTGAGGCTGCTAATTGAGGCGTTCTGTGCTGACGGCTGGAGTGCTCTCCCCTGCGCGGTATCAGCTATGCCGATTCCTCCTATTAATAAACTTACCATTAACAAACTGAACATCAGTAAACCTGGCATCGTCAATAGGTGACGGATGAGTCGAGTAGATAATGAATAACGCACTCGTTGACCATTATTAAACATTAGCGGCCTCATCTATCTTCCCTCTTCGCCCCATAAGCACGCTCAAGCAAGCTGACAGCACCATCAAGCCCGATGCAATCCATAACCACACCATCAGTGGCTTAAATTGAATTCGCACCGCATAGTGCTGCGCATCGATTTTATCACCTAATGTAATATACCAATCCCCCAGCCACGATGAATACACCGCCGATTCCGTCATATTCATGACTCGAACGGTATAATGTCGACGCTCAGGGTATAAATGTGTCACCTCTTTACCTTGCGCTGAGGTCAAGGTCATCGTCAGTTGTTCCGCAGTATAATTTTCACCAATCAATAAGTTTTGTTGTTGGTACTCAATGTGATAACCATTCAATTGCACCACCGTACCTGGTTTCATTTTTTGATTGGTTTCTAGCGCCGCATAATGTTCAAAACCAATAGCAAAGACCGCAATCGCAACACCGAAATGAGCTAAACACATCGGGATTTTTTTCCATTTATTGTTACTGGTGAGCAACGCATACAAGGTGGCACACATCACCCAGACCGCAATGATAACCGCCACCACCACCCAGGCGTAACTGTTCTCATACCATTGGTATTCAGGTTGATAAGCCAATATCGAAATAATACTCCCTATCAGCCATGCCCTCAGCGCCACCCATACGCTATGACGATGGATATAACCCGCTTGATGGACAAATGGATAAACCGCCATCATCACACCTAGAAATAACGTGATCGGTACAAAAATACTGTTGAAATAAGGCGCTCCTACCGAAATATTACCTAAATCAAACAAGGGTAAAATCATCGGATATAAGGTTCCCATTAACACTGTGAAAGTCGCAATGACAAATAAGCCATTGGTGATAAAAACAAACATTGGAAAACTTAACCAACGAAAAGCCATCGGTTGGATATACCTTTCCACCCGAAAAGCAAACACACTCAATGACAACACCACTACTAGCGCTAATATGGCCAATAAAATTGCGCCACGAGTCGGATCAACGGCAAAAGCATGCACCGAGGTTAATATCCCCGAACGGACAATAAACGTGCCTAATATACTGAGTGAAAAAGTAAATATGGCCAGCAAAAGGCTCCAACCAGATAGTACACTTGCCTTGTTACTTACCATCAGAGAATGAATCAAGGCCGTTGCCGTCAGCCAGGGCATTAGAGAAGCATTTTCAACCGGGTCCCAAAACCACCAGCCCCCCCAACCCAACTCGTTGTAGGCCCACCAAGCCCCTAAAGCAATACCTGCAGTAAGAAAGCCCCACGATGACACGACCCAAGGCTGCATTAATTGTGCCCAATTACTTTGTTTTTCTTTGGTAATGAGATTGGCCATCGCCATTGCAAAACTTACCGCAAAGCCAACGTAACCAAGATACAGCATAGGTGGATGAATAATTAAGCCAATATCTTGCAGCATAGGGTTTAAATCTCGACCTTCAAATGGCACAGGGTTAAGGCGTATAAAGGGGTTAGAAGCCCATAACAGGTAACCCCCAATCGCCATACTGATTAACCCTAATATCAATAAAGTCCAATAATGAAATTCAAAATGGTGATCTTTTTTTAAATGTGCAACTAACGTAGACCAACCAAGAAGGGACAAAAACCAAAATAAGAAAGAGCCTTCATGCCCTCCCCAAACCGCGGCAATTTTGTAAAAGATGGGTAAGTGAGAATTAGAATGCTGCGCAATATACGCTAAGGAAAAGTCATTATTAATAAAACAAACGGCTAACACTAAAGTGCTCAACAAACAACAACCAAAAGCCAGAGAAATCATTAAGCGACAATAACCGGCCCATTCATAAGAAATGCGAGAGTAAGAAGCTCTAGGATAAGAACTTCTAGGAGAACCAGCATTAGGGTAGCAAGTGCGACGGATAGCCATGAATGCCGTCAGCGAACTTAATACCGCAAAGCTAAAAGCAAAGATAAGAAGAAGGTGGCCGATTTCTGCAAACATATATTCAATCATTCAATAAATGGGTTCTAACTCTGCCCTCTCAATTTGCATCATCTCGATAATGAAATAACACAGAGTCAGAACCAAATCATGACAAGGCCATTAAGCGACGGTCATTTGTCCTGCATACAAAATGAACGTTCTTAATAATAAAACCCCAACTAAGCTGAGCGCTGATACCGCCACCACAAATCCTTTCGTATGTTGAGTTTTTAGCGAAGAAACCGTATTCATCACCAAAGGCAATACCATACCAAGCCCAATGACACCAACCCAAAACCAAATGGCCCAAAAACCGCCGCCAATCGCCGTTATCACTGCCACGGATTTTTGTCCTCCTCCAAAATACAAGCCAACGAAGAAAGCACACAGTACGAACAATTCAAACAATACTACTGGTTTTTCAATAGTATGCATCCATTGTACGCTCGCGCTGTTGGTCGGCTCTTTGCCTCCAAGTACGCCAAACAATAAGCACGCGGCGATCCCTGAAGAAACACTGGAAAACACAAATAACACCGGCAATACAGGGTTATTCAATAACGGATAAGTTTTTAATGCTGATAATAAGAACCCGGTATAAGCCGCCAGTAAAAAAGCGCAGGCCGCTAACACCCATTCGACTTTTCGCTCAAAGGGGATAAACCAAGCTAATACCTTATCTACTAACTGTCCAAGCGTAGGGACCTTAGACAAAAAGGAGACGATGTCGCTTCGGAAAAGCACACCAATCCAAATAAACAGCACTACCATATACACTTGGAACAATAACACCCCCATCGACATCACAGAGGTCACGTTATAATGGATCATGATTTTCCAAAATAGCCAAGGTCGTTGTAAGTGGAAGATCAATATCACCAAACCGACGATAATACCTAATGGTGCAAAAATCGCATTGGCTCGAATAATGCCGTTTTTACTGGCATCTCCTGTAATCACATGCCGTTTTAAATAAAGGGAAATCAATACCCCACCCGCTGACATGCCGGTTAAAAATAAATAAATGGCGATCACCCAATCCCAGACCAGGGAATCAAAGTGAAAGGCTTGGCTAATAATATCGCTCATCCTAAGATCTCCCCTTTGTTATTTGGGATCTTGTACATTTTCGGTTCAGTCCCTAATTCCGATTTCATGCGATAAACCGTATGAGTTTGAATGACTTTGTTGATTTCACTGCTTGGGTCATTTAAGTCACCAAAAGTCAGCGCTTTGGTTGGACATACTTCAACACACGCTGGCTGCTTACCTTGTGCTAAATTAGTTTCATGACAAAAATCGCATTTATCAGCGGCTTTGGTCACTGGGTTAAAAAATCGCACCTGATAAGGACACGCCGCCAAGCAATAACCACAGCCAACACAACGGTCATCATGTACATCAACAATGCCCGTCTCAGGGTCTTTATAGGCCGCTTGAGTCGGACAAACATGAACGCATGGTGCATTATCGCAATGTTGGCAAGAAATACGCTCAAAGGTGTAACTGGCATTAGGAAACTCACCAATCGGAGCACTACGCTGAATTTTTAAACGCGTGCCCCCTTCTGGCACTTGGTTCACTTCACGACAGGCATCAGTACACGCAGTACAACCAATACAGGCGGTTTCATCGTGCACCATCCCATAGCGTATTTGGCCATTTTTCATGGTTGCGACTAACTTGTTACCGCTTGCTAATACAGACGTTGCGATACCAGTAGTCACAATGACCGCACCACTGCCAAGCAAAAAATTACGTCTAGAACAGGACATTAGTTATCCTCCTGTTTAATCGCCGTCATATCCGAATGACAATCCACACACATTTTTATGCGTGATTTTCTGTCAATGCCTTGCATCGGATCGTGTTGAGGATGGATTTTATGACAGGATGCACACGTTAAAGACATAGCATGAACATCATGAGTCCAGTTAGCCTCCCGCAGCGTTTGCCCTTGGTGACAGTCAATGCATTGCGCATTTTGTTTTTGAACCCAAGTTGGATCTTGAGCCGGCTTATCTCTTCCCGCCATTACTTGGCCGGATTTAAATTTCACCACATGGGGCGCACCATTACGATGCTGAGGGCTAATCGTATTGTGACAATCAATACAACCCACATTACGCCCTGTTTTCTCGTTCACCGCATTCGCATGCTCCCCTTTCAGCGTGTCATGTTCATCTTTATGACATTGGGTACAGGCGTAGTTTTTATCCCGAACAAATGAAACGGCGTATTGATCCGATTGACTCTGATCAGTCGGCGTTATCGTCATTGGCTCTGCTTGGGCAGGTATGGTGAGTAAGAAAGAAAAAAACACCAAGCTCAGTAATAACACCCCGCGGTGTATCACTTGCCTTATGGTTATTTTTAAACCATCCATTTTTGCACCTTTATCATTCTATTTAAAACGGAATAGTCTTTGCTTTTTCTGAGCTGATAACTCTCAACCTATAAGCCAACATTCCAGAATTAACCATCATTTATCGCTATCAAATAGCGCTTCCAGTGCATTCTTTCTGTTATTTCCTTTAAGCCACAACGCCTAACTTTGCGCAATCTATAAACAAATTCACCTTAAAACGTCGATCATTTCGACACTTTTATAAACCCATATTTTTAATGCATCTTCTCTTGATGTTAATCAAATTCACGTGAAATTAACCATGCAATTTGAGTGGTTAATGCTATTCTGAACATGCACTCTTACGTTATTTTTATGGTCGCATTCACAACGCTTGGCTCATATTAAAACTAAATTGGAGTGATGATCGTGAATGTTAACTGGAAAAAAACAGCAGTTAATTCGGTTTTGTTGTCATTGTTGAGTGTAAGTTCTTTTGTCGTGACGTTTTCTTCACATGCAGCAAATACTAAATCAACCCCTGTCGCATCAACCAACTCTCCTGAGGAGAAAGATGCCACACAAATCATGACGTTTGATCCTCGAAATGAAAAATTTGAGGCCAAACATCCCGCACAATATCAAACTTGGAAAGCGACTTCGGAAAGCGAAGCTATTACCGATGCCTTAGCGCAAGATCCCAACATGGTCATTTTATGGGCCGGTTATGGATTTGCGAAAGACTATAACGCCCCTCGTGGACACTTCTACGCTGTCACCGATGTTCGAGAAACCCTTCGTACTGGTGGGCCTAAAGATGCACAATCAGGCCCTATGCCAATGGCTTGTTGGAGCTGTAAGAGCCCAGATGTGGCTCGCGTGATCGACGAAAAAGGTGAAGATGGTTATTTCCAAGGTAAATGGTCGCGTCTTGGAGCACAAATAGTGAATCCTATCGGATGTGCCGATTGTCACAACACGCAAAGCGATGATTTTAAGAAGGGTAAACCGGCACTCAGGTTGTCTCGACCTTATGCTGAAAGAGCCATGCACGCCATTGGTAAAGACTTCGACCAACAAGATCGCTTTGGTCAACAATCGCAAGTTTGTGGGCAATGTCATGTTGAATATTACTTTGAAAAAGATAAAAACAATCAAGTCAAATTCCCATGGGATAAAGGGATTACCGTCGATGCAATGGAGAAATATTACGATGAGATTGGCTTTAGTGATTGGGTAAATCCGCTTTCGAAAACGCCGATGCTCAAAGCGCAGCACCCAGGATATGAAACATGGCAATTAGGAGTTCATGGCAAAAATAATGTTGCCTGTGTTGACTGTCACATGCCAAAAGTTAAAAACAAAGATGGCAAAGTGTTTACCGATCATAAAGTTGGTAATCCGTTCGACCGCTTTGATGATACCTGTGCTCAGTGCCATACTCAGGACAAACAAGCTTTGCAAGACATTGTGAAATCACGTAAAGATAAAGTTCAAGAGATGAAGCTCATCGCAGAAAAACAAATTGTGGCGGCGCATTTTGAAGCCAAAGCCGCTTGGGAAGCAGGTGCGACTGAGGCTGAAATGAAGCCAATCTTAATGGATATTCGTCATGCACAATGGCGCTGGGATTATGCGATAGCCTCGCATGGCGTTCACATGCATGCTCCCGAAGTAGCGCTACGTGTTCTCGGCACCTCCGTCGATAGAGCCACTGAGGCCAGAACAAAGCTGATTCGTGTATTGGCAAAACATGGTATTACCGATCCGATTAAGCTACCGGATATTTCTAGCAAAGAAAAAGCACAAGCCGCGATTGGCATGGATATGAAAGCCTTAAATGATGAAAAAGATGACTTCTTAAAAACCGTCATACCTGAATGGGACAAAGAAGCTCAACAAAGAGAAGCGACTTACCCGCAATAATGGTGAGTTTGTTATCTCCTATCAAAGCTCCGGTTCATACTGGAGCTTTTAATTTTTACAATGCTTTAAGTTGTAAAGTTGAAGCTGTGTGCATTATTTTGAACTTGGAAGCAACGCTTTCGCTTGATTGATCGCTTGAATGATCGCGACACGATCAGCATCGATATGCCCCGTATCTAAGGCATGCTGCCAAGTGTTAATGGCATCTTGATATTCCGCATTTAAAAAATGATTTGAAGCCACCAGCATTAACGTGGGGACATTATCCTTATCGATAGCTAATGCATGCTGAATCAATGCGTCAATCTCCGTATTCATACGTTGATTATTAGCATAGTAAAGTGCGGTTGCTCTTGCGGCATAAATGTTGGCTTGGGGGGCTTTCGCTAATCGTTCGGCATATAAAAAAGCAGTGGCGGCATCTTCAAATTGATTGGCATACATATAAGCATTCCCCAAGGCATACCAACTCTCGCCATTTTGTTTGTCTTGGCGCACCCTGTCCTGCATTTTTTGTATCTGAACTTTATTTTGCTGCTCGGCATTTTCAATTAAGGCAGTTGGTTTTGTAGCTTGCTCCCTTTTTGCTGATGCACTTTCAGACCATAAATCGTTTATCGAACCTAATTGAAGGTAAATGCTCCCAGTCACTAAGACAGTGACCAGAGATAATATTAAGGGGATCTTGGCAGACTGTTGCGTTGGGCTTTTAAAGTGATATAGCCAAATCACAGCCATGAGGCTAAGCGTAACAATAATTGCGAACATAGCGTCCTTACATGAACAATAAAAGTCAGATTATCAAGTGGTAACAGAGTTAAAGTTATATCAGAATTTAACGCCGTTATTATTGATCTCATACTGAATTATTGCCCTCCGTTTCCCCATAAAAAAATCCACTTATTCATGACAAATAAGTGGATTCTAAGGTCAGGTTAATTCGAAAATGAATTAGTCACGTAATGAGGCATTAAATTGCGCCGTCAGTGCGGTTACAATCGCATCAACTGAAGCAGCAATATCCGCATCTTCCAGCGTACGTTCTGTTGATTGTAGGCTTAGTGCAATTGCTAGGCTCTTCTTGCCTTCTTCCACACCTTTACCACGGTAAACATCAAACAGTTTTGCACCAGTAAGTAATTCACCACCGTTTGCCAGACATGCATTTACCACATCACCACTGGCAATCGCTTCATCTACTACCACTGCGATATCACGGCGGTTGGCAGGGAATTTAGATAGGCTTACTGCTTCTGGGATCACGCGGGTATCAATCGCTGACCATTCGATTTCAAATACGATTGTACGGCCATTTAAACCAAACTTACGCTCAAGCTCTGGGTGAACCGTACCAATCACACCGACAGGTTCGCCATCAACAACGATTGCCGCTGATTGTCCTGGGTGTAAAGCTGGGTGGCTCACTGCTTCAAAGCTAAATGCTTTGTCGTTGGCAGATAACTCAAGAATCGCTTCTAAATCACCTTTCAGATCGAAGAAATCAACCGTATTGGTTTCGATATCCCAATGCTCTTCACTGCGAGTACCGGCAATCACACCAGCCAGCATTGGCTCTTGACGCATGCCGTTTTCTGCTGAGTCACAAGGAATGAAACGCAAACCGTATTCAAATAAACGAACGCGCGGTTGTTGGCGTTTTTGGTTATGTACCACAGTATTAAGCAAACCTTGAATTAAACCAAGGCGCATTGCTGACATTTCCACTGAAATTGGGAAAGGCAGGATCAGCGGCTCAACGTCTGGCACGATCAATTTTTGCTGTTCAGGTTCAACAAAGCTATAAGTGATCGCTTCTTGGAAACCACGGTCAACCAACAAGTTGCGAACACGTTTAAGTGGTAGATTCGCTTCTTTATGATCGTTCATGCTTAACGCCGCTTTTGGCGCTTGATTTGGAATGTTGTCGTAACCGTAAATGCGACCTACTTCTTCAATCAAATCTTGCTCAATTGCAATATCAAAACGCCATGTTGGAGCGACCGCCGTCCAACCTTCGTTGGTTGTTTCAACGCTCATGCCTAAACGCTCAAGGATCTCAACCACATCATTATCAGCAATGTGGTGACCAAGTAAGTTGTCTAGTTTCGTGCGACGTAATGCTACTTTGTTTGGCTTTGGTAAATCGCTTTCTGATTCAACGGCAACCACTGGGGCGACTTCACCGCCACAAATTTCAACTAATAGCGCCGTGGCACGCTCCATTGCGCTTACTTGTAGTGCGTAATCCACACCACGTTCAAAACGCATTGAAGAATCGGTATGCAAACCGTAATTGCGCGCGCGACCACGAATATGATCCGGTGCGAAGAAAGCACACTCAAGCAGTACGTCTTTAGTTTCCGTGGTTACACCTGATTGCTCACCACCAAAAATACCAGCGATGGCTAGTGCTTTATTATGGTCTGCCACCACTAAAGTATCGGCATTTAGTTTCGCTTCAGTGCCGTCGAGTAGCGTCAGTTTTTCATCTTGCTCTGCCATACGAACCACGATGCCACCTTCAATCTTCGCTAGATCGAATGCGTGCATTGGTTGACCTTGCTCAAGCAATACAAAGTTAGTGATATCTACGACAGGATCGATTGAACGAATACCACAACGACGCAGTTTTTCTTGCATCCAAAGTGGTGTTTGCGCTTGAACATTGACGTTCTTAACCACACGACCAAGGTAACGAGGACACGCTGCAGGTGCTTTTACTTCGATTGAAACTGTATCGTCAATTGAAGTCGCTACCGCGTCAGAGCTTGGCGCTGTCACGTCCGCGCGGTTTAATACGCCAACTTCACGAGCCATACCGCGAATGCTGAAACAATCCGCGCGGTTTGCTGTAAGGTCAACATCAACCGTAACGTCATCAAGACCTAAAAATTCACGGAAATCGGTACCGATAACCGCATCTTCTGCCAATTCCATGATGCCATCAGATTCCACATCGATGCCAAGTTCAGTAAATGAACACAACATGCCATGAGAAGGTTGGCCACGTAATTTTGCTTTTTTGATTTTGAAATCGCCAGGTAGAACCGCACCAACGGTAGCGACTGCAACTTTCAAGCCTTGACGGCAGTTTGGCGCGCCACACACGATGTCTAATAATTCTTCTGCGCCAACATCCACTTTAGTCACGCGTAATTTGTCGGCGTCTGGGTGTTGACCACACTCCACTACTTTACCTATCTTCACACCAGTAAAGCTGCCAGCAACAGGAAGTACGTCGTCGACTTCTAGGCCAGCCATTGTAATTTGGTGAGTCAGTTCATCTGTCGTTACCGCAGGGTTAACCCACTCACGAAGCCATGATTCGTTGAATTTCATTGTGATTAATCCTCTCGGTTACTTGAATTGTTTAAGGAAACGAAGATCGTTTTCAAAGAACGCACGTAAATCATTTACGCCGTAACGCAACATGGTTAAGCGCTCTACGCCCATACCAAATGCGAAGCCCGAGTATTTTTCAGGATCAATGCCAACACTACGCAGAACATTAGGGTGAACCATGCCACAGCCTAATACTTCTAACCATTTGCCATTTTTACCCATTACGTCCACTTCGGCAGAAGGTTCTGTGAATGGGAAGTAAGATGGACGGAAACGCACTTGCACTTCTTCTTCAAAGAAATTACATAAGAAATCGTTCAAAATGCCTTTTAGCTGAGCAAAGTTGACGTTTTCATCCACTAGCATGCCTTCCACTTGGTGGAACATTGGGGTATGCGTTTGGTCGTAATCATTACGATATACACGGCCCGGTGCAATGAAACGGAATGGTGGTTTGCCATTTTCCATCGTACGGATCTGAACACCAGAAGTGTGAGTACGTAGCATCAAATCAGGATTAAAGAAGAAGGTATCGTGATCAGTACGAGCTGGGTGATCGTCTGCAATGTTCAGCGCATCAAAGTTATGGAAGGCATCTTCAATCTCAGGACCGGCTTCAACATTAAAACCTAGCTCACCAAAGAATTGTTCAATACGCTCAACCGTACGAGTTACAGGGTGTAAACCACCGTTCTCAATACGGCGACCTGGTAGAGAAACATCTATGGTTTCTGCTGCTAATTTGGCTTCCAGTTCAGCGCGTTGCAGAGCTTCTTTACGAGCGGCAATCGCTTGTTGAACCGTACCTTTCGCTTTGTTGATCTCTTGGCCCGCGCTACGGCGTTCTTCTGGAGGTAATTTACCTAGGCTTTGTAATTGAAGGGTTAATTCCCCTTTCTTTCCTAGCACCTGTACACGGACATCTTCTAATGCCGCGACAGAATCTGCCTGCTCTATTGCTGCCGTTGCGTTGGCAATGATTTGTTCTAATTGCATCGTTTCCTCACCTACCATCTGGTAGTCCTGTGGGTAGTTCAGTTCCTAATTGGCACATTATCTGCCATTTTGCTCAACCTCTTAATCAGCATTAAAACGCTTTTTAAGCGGCCACTGCGAGATGAAAAAGTTATGCAAAATGACGATAGTTTACGCTTACCTTAATGACAATCCTTGTCGTTCTAGCCCGTTACCGTTCTAGTCAGATAGTCATTAGCATTAAGCGCACTGCGCATTAAAAACTCACCATAATAAATAGCCCTATATAGTAATGAATGCCGCAACTAAAGCCAAATTGAAATCATGTTAAATCGTGGTTTATTTTGTGATTCATTTAATTTGTCATGTCTATTTACGATTTCACGCTCGATTTTTATCCAATTGCTGTCCAAAGTATGAGTTATCACTCCCGTTCAACCTCGAGAGAATTATGCCAATGCTCCCTTTACTGTCTCACTGCAAACGTTATGCTTCACGACTACTATTAAGTTCGATCGCCGCTTTTTCTTGCATCGCAAGCGCTCAAGAAGCTTCTGAAAAACAGTACGAGTACACCACCAACTTAGTAACCAATAATCTAGGTGTTATTTGGGGAATGGATTGGGTCGATACCAGTCACTTATTAATGACCGAACGTAATGGCCATGTTTATCTATTCGACCTGAGCACGAAACAAAAATCTGAAATATCGGGCTTACCTGAGATCAAAGTATCGGGTCAAGGCGGTTTGTTAGATGTTGCGCGCTATACCGATTCAAACCAGCAAACTTGGTTTTACTTTACCTACGTAAAACCGCTCCAAGGTGGTTATGCTGCGACTACGCTGGCTCGGGCGCAATTAGATGTTAACAAAAAAGCCTTAACCCAATGGCAAGATTTACTGGTCACCGATTCAGCCGATGACAGCAGCAAACATTTTGGTAGTCGTATTACCTTTGATGATAGCGGCCATGTATTTTTTGGCGTAGGTGACCGTGGCAACCGAGATAACGGCCAAAATATCAATAACCAAGCTGCCGCTATTTTGCGCTTAAACGTGGATGGCTCAACGCCAAGTGACAACCCCTTTGTCAAAAGCCAACAAGGTAACTCAGCGGTGTGGAGTTATGGTCATCGCAACCCTCAGGGTTTAGTTTATGATTCAACTCGAAACCTATTATGGGAAGTAGAACACGGGCCACGCGGTGGTGACGAAATCAACATTATTAAACCGGGATTAAATTATGGGTGGGCCAAAACATCACATGGCAAAGAATATTGGAACCCACTTGATGTTGGGGAAGCGAAAACCCTGCCCGGCATTGAGTCTCCGCTCAAGGTTTATGTGCCTTCGATTGCACCGAGTAGCGCGGTAATCTATCACGGTAAAGCCTTTCCCAATTGGAATGGCAATATGCTCATTGGTGCGCTTGCAGGTACCCATATCAATATGGTGTCTTTTAATCAGCACAATCAACCACAAGATGAAGTGCGCTTAGCCAGTGACTTACATGAGCGAGTACGTGATGTGATTATCGATGATAAAGGATTTATCTATTTTTCTACCGATAGTGGTAAGTTATACCAAATAAGCCCAATGTCTCTTTGAGCGCAACGTGCTTCTTAGTATAACGTCTCCTTGGGAAAATAAATTCGGTAAATTAAGAGCACTATGCCCAACCTAGCTGGGCATAGTCTTTTTATGGGTCGTATGTTAGTAAATAGCATTCAAATTAAAGGCTAAGCCCTTATCAACTAAATCTCTATCAACTAAATCCCTATCAACTGAGCCCCTATCAATCAGACAAATAATACTGCACGGTAGAAACTACACGGACTTTCTTAATATATGGCGTATTTTTATCTCTTGGCAAAATAGTAAATTGCCCTTGTGAAGCTTGCTTTATTTTGCCGAGTTGACTGGCAGAATCTTTGGCAAATTTTTCCGCCACCACCCGAGCATTTTTGGTGGCTTCTTCAACCATGAGTGGTTTAATCTCGTTGAGCTGGGTATAAATATATTCTGGTTGCGTGGCATAGCCATCAGCACTTAAAACAATCCCTTCTTTACCCAACTCCGACATTTCAGCCATCACGTTACGTATCACATCGACCTTATGAGAATACACCGTCACATTTTGCTGTGCAGAATAACGAAATTCAGCGCGAGAGCTGTCTCCCCATTGCTGCGCAGATTTATCCACAATATTGGGTGCACTAAAGCTGATTTCTTCAGGTGCCACCCCTTTTAATAATAAGAAGGCTTTTATTTTCTCGGTATTGCGATCGACTTGACGGTATAAATCCTGTAAATCATTACTCGCTAAAGTAAATTGAATTGGCCAAATGACAACATCAGCCGCCACTTCTTTTTCTGCTAACCCTTTTACCGTCACACTTCGATCTAATTGCTTATAACTAATGGCAGCCGATGACAATTGGAAGCCAAGTACTATTAATCCTAGACATAGAAACGCGCCTAACAATAAGGCAGGTAACCATTTTTGAGATTGATTTTTTAACATATTCTGATCCTATCAAGTTATATCATTCCGGAGTGTGACTAACGATCACTCGGATGATTGATACCATCGCTGGTTTCAATATCCCCTAAGTCAAAAGGATTTACCCCTTCTAAACACCCAACATTGTAGCCATATTCTGTCGGGTTAGAACGCCTTTGATGATGAGTGTAAATACCACATTGTGAGCAAAAATAATGCTTTGCTGCATGAGTATTAAATTGATATTGCCGTAATGCTTTATCACCTTTTATTACTTTTAAATTCTCTCGCTTAACAGAGGCTGCAATCGCACCTCGTCGTCGACAAAATGAACAATCGCAACGTCGTGGATTTTCAATACCATTAGGCAGGGTCAATTCCAATTCGACCATTCCACAATGGCAACTGGCTTTATGCTTGAGCAAAATATCCGTATCAGCAACTTTTTTGATCATAATCTTCGTATCCGTCTTATAATGCCGCTCGTTAACCGTACATGAGTATGGCATTAATACACCGTTCTTGATTCACCATACCGTTTAAAAGTGAGAAAAGCTGTGAAACTTAGCAGACGTTTACAATATCTTGACCGTCTTATTCCAAACCACTATCAACACATTTGGGATTGCTGTTGTGATCATGGCTTTTTGGGGGCCAGCTTACTGCAACGTAATGCAGCGCCTCACATTCACTTTGTCGATATTGTGCCAACGTTAATGGAGACCGTTCAGCAACGTTTAACCCACTTTTTTGCTGACGCTGAATCACAATGGTCGACTTATTGCTTAGATGTCACTCAAATCCCTCTTAACCAATACCAAGGAAAACAATTAGTGATCATTGCTGGCGTTGGCGGCGATTTAATGACAGAAATGGTCATCGCCTTGCAGAGCAAGTTTACGCATCTTGAAATGGATTTCTTACTGTGCCCGGTTTATCAACAATTTTTACTTCGTCGAACACTCATTGAAATGAATATGAGTCTACAACACGAACATTTAATTGAAGATAAAGGCCGTTATTATGAAGTTTTATGGGTTTCTCAACCTTCCTCAACTCCTCAAGCACAACCGATCCATCCCGTGGGTAGTCAATTATGGCACGCCAATGATGCAGCACAGGCTAAGATTGCTCGCCAGTATCTCAATAACACGCTCAAACACTATCAACGTATGTTATTGAGCTCACCAATCGAAGCACAACAAGCGTTAACCCATTATTCAGAGGTTCAGCTAGTACCTAATCATTAAGAAACCTAGTAGAAAATCGATCAACAACGCAAAAAGAACAATGGATGTATACAAAAATTAAAAAAATTGTATCGATACAATACGCTAATTTTATACCGAATGATTAGAATATAATCTCTTTATATTAAAACAATACTTCAATAAGCCTCTAACAGCGGATATTTTATTACGCTTTAAGACTGTCTTTTTCTGTGCGCCAAGGTCAAACATTCAAGAAAGATTGTTTACAATCTCAATAAGACTTTTATTATTAAAAGCAATACAATGGAATTTGTGTTTTTCTCATTTTGCGCATTGAAAAAGAGTCTGCTCATGAATAACGATAAACGTCCCCTATACATTACTTATGCTGGTCCTGTTCTGATGGCAACCCCACTGCTTAATAAAGGCAGCGGTTTTACCTTTGAAGAAAGAAAAGAATTCAACCTCGAAGGCTTGCTCCCAGAAGCCACAGAAACCATTCAAGAGCAAGTTGAACGCGCTTATCTACAATATAAAGCGTTCGAAAGCGATATGGATAAGCATATTTATCTACGCAATATCCAAGATACTAACGAAACCTTATTTTATCGCTTAGTGCAAAATCACATCTCAGAAATGATGCCGATCATTTATACACCAACGGTTGGTGCTGCTTGTGAAAACTTCTCAAATATTTATCGTCGTGGCCGAGGATTATTTATCTCATACCCCAACCGAGATCGTATCGACGATTTGGTAAACAATGCCACCAGCCAAAACGTAAAAGTTATCGTGGTGACAGACGGTGAACGTATCTTAGGGCTTGGCGACCAAGGGATTGGCGGCATGGGCATTCCAATTGGTAAACTCTCTCTTTATACCGCTTGTGGTGGTATTAGCCCAGCTTACACTTTACCTATTGTTTTGGATGTCGGTACTAACAACCCGCAACGCTTAGCTGATCCTATGTATATGGGCTGGCGTCATCCTCGAATTACCGGTGCTGAATACGACAAGTTTGTTGATGACTTTATGCAAGCGATAAAACGTCGTTGGCCTGACGCACTTATTCAATTCGAAGACTTTGCTCAAAAAAATGCCATGCCATTACTTGAGCGTTATAAAGACAAAGTTTGCTGTTTTAATGATGATATTCAAGGCACTGCCGCTGTGACGGTAGGTTCTTTAATTGCCGCTTGTCACGCGGCAAAAAGTAAACTATCTGATCAACGAATTACCTTTGTCGGAGCAGGCTCTGCAGGTTGCGGTATTGCGGAAGCGATCATCGCTCAAATGGTATCGGAAGGCTTAACGGATAAACAAGCTCGCTCTCAAGTTTATATGGTTGACCGTTGGGGTCTACTGCAACAAGGCATGAAAAACTTACTCGACTTCCAGCAAAAGTTAGTACAAGACGATGCAAACTTAGAAGGATGGGAAGGTGATGAACAAGGTTATTCATTACTAGATGTAATGCGTAATGCCAAGCCAACAGTATTAATTGGTGTATCTGGCGTTCCGGGCTTATTTAGCCAAGAAGTGATTGAGACGATGCATGCTCATTGTGAGCGTCCAATCATTTTCCCATTATCGAACCCAACCAGCCGTGTTGAAGGTACGCCACAAGATATTTTCCAATGGACACAAGGTAAAGCACTCATTGCAACCGGTAGCCCATTTGCACCAGTGAAATACGAAGGCAAGGATTACCCTATTGCTCAGTGTAACAATAGCTATATCTTCCCTGGTATTGGTTTAGGTGTATTGGCGGTGTCGGCCTCTCGAGTCACCGACGAAATGCTGATGGAGTCAAGCCGTGCCTTAGCGACTTGTTCACCGCTATCATTAAAAGGCAAAGGTGCGCTACTGCCACCATTAGAAGAAATCCATTCGGTTTCGAAAAAAATCGCCTTTGCAGTCGCTAAAAAGGCTATAGAGCAAGGTGTGGCTTTATCGATTACCGATGAGGCTATTGAAGCGGCCATTGACAGCAGTTTCTGGCAGCCAGAATATCGCCGTTATAAACGTACCGCCTTCTAACCTCACAGTTATTGATAACGGATTGTCTTTAAATCGTTTAAATGACAACCGGTTATGAAAGCATAATGTCAGCCCACTTTAATATTTACCCAAAGTGGGCTTTTTTTATTTTTCACTCCTTGATTAGGCTGTTATCATCATCCCTAAGCCTGAACCTACTGTGGCTCAGTTCTCTTGTTCAAGAATTTAGGAAAAAATATGCATAACGGAATAGCCATTCTCTCTGTTTTTTTGCATCGGGCTCACACGCTACACTCATCTAGCCATTTGAACTGGCAACATTAAGTTCCGTTGTATGCTTGTGACTCCAGAAAAAAAGCAAACTATAACCAAGTGGTTTGTCCGTAGCTTAACGTTACTCTCGATGTTAGTGGTGCTTTTCGCCTGCACTATTGCCCTTATCGATCGGATGATCAGTTGGCAAACCCAATCGTCTATTTATCATGATATTGCCAATGTTCCCCACTATGAGGTTGGCCTTGTTTTAGGTACCAGTAAGTATATTGGACATACTTTAAATACCTATTATTCACATCGAATTGACGCCGCTATTGAGTTACACAAACAAGGGAAAGTACATTCTTTTCTACTAAGTGGTGACAACGCCCATCGTTCTTACAATGAACCATGGACGATGAAAAGAGATTTATTAAAAGCGGGAATTCAAGAACAAAATATCCATTTAGATTATGCCGGATTCAGAACCTTAGATTCGATAATTCGGGCAAAAGAAATCTTTTTAGCAAATCATTTTCTCATTATTACCCAAGATTTCCATTGTGAGCGCGCTTTGTATATTGCCCGTTATCACCATATTAACGCCCAATGCTTAGCGGTCCCAGGCCCTCTAAACACCTCAGGCTTGAACATCAGGATACGCGAAGTCTTTGCTCGTACTAAAGCCTTTTTGGATCTTTATGTGCTACATGCACAACCTAAGTTTCTCGGTCCGATAAAACCGATTCTCACTGATGAAGAAAGCCCAACTGAAATAGTCATTACGCCAACTTCCGCATAATTTCGACCCGATTACGGCCATTCTTTTTCGCTTTATACAAGGCTTCATCAGCTCGGGCGGTCATTTCCCTAACCGTTTCACCAGGAAACATTTCGACCACGCCAAAACTACAAGTAAGACGTTCAATTTGTGGCCAAGAATGCGTTTCTACTTGTTCTCGGATACGCTCCGCGAGACTTCTTGCCCCTTCCAAAGTCGAATTAGGACAGAAAACAATAAACTCCTCGCCTCCCCAGCGTACTAAATGATCATTGCCACGTAATTGCTGTTGGATTAAACACACAAACTCTTTTAGCACTAAATCACCCACCATATGACCAAAGTTATCATTAACCGCCTTAAAGTGATCTAAATCCAAATACACCATCGCAAGTTTTGCATTTCCCCAACGTACACGACGAGTAATATTATCTAGCCAATCACGAACTGCATATCGATTACTCGCTCCGGTTAATTCATCTTTCATGGCTTTATGAGTCGCTTGAGTATATTTGTCATTAAGATCTCTATTTAGTTGATCTAATTGTTTAGCATGAGCGTGTATTTTTTCTGCTCGACGACGTAAATGATAAAGTTCATTAAATAAAAAGATTAATGCGGCACTAATCCATATCGCAAGTAAACCATAAGCAAACCAACGTTGAGATAAATAAGTTCCTTTAAAAATAATTTTATTCACTTTAATTGTATGTTTACCCAATACAGAACCTGAATCAGTCGCAATCTGAATCATAGAGACATTATCAAGATTGACCCCTGCATTTTCAATTGGCACATTATAATCAAATAGCCACCAGGTCAGTACTTGGAACTTCGTAAAACTAATATCTTGCCCACCAGAACCTTCACCTGGATGATATTCAATTCCATTATATTTTAAGGTGTTATCATCTTCGGGTTTAAAGATCTCAGACTCATAATTTCGAATATAGAATCGCACTCTGTCTGTCGCATGACTTGGCCCTTGATAATCTATATCCAAATACACGCGATCAAAGCTGGATAAGTCTAGTCCATTTTCAACATCATCAGTTAAATTAATCGTTATCTCGCAATAGCGCCATGGGTAATCACTGTCAATCAACTCACAGTCCATGATCGCTGTATTTCGATTAAGTACTAATGATGCAGTACTTTTACCATTAACTACCTGATCGGTTGCGACTTTATAAGAGTATTTTTGTGGTGTTATTTCCAATGTCTTATTTTGACCCACAGTAAAATAAAATGCAGATAACATTACATTCAGCACAAACAAGATGAGGATAATTTTAATGTATATTTTATTTTGCACTTTTCACCCTTAGTACCAAAGTTTATTATCGATTAAAAATAAACCATTAAATTTTTAATGTTATTATCCCACCTTCATTGTCATTTACCAATTGATTTATATTGAAACTACGAATAATTGTTCTGAAGCAATAAGATATTAATATTATGTAACTGTTAATATAATTTTCCTCTTATTTCACTTTACAAAAATGAATCCTGATCGCCTTTCTAGTATTAACATTTCCAACTTTTCGATAAACTACACAAAAATACAATAATTAGGTTAATCACATGGAAAGCAACATCACTGGAACACTGGCTAAACTCTGTTCTGAACTTTCAGACCACGCTCAACAGCCAGTACAATATTCTCTCCCAATTGGAGAGCATCGTATCGCCTTAAATCCTTATCTAGGGCAAACCATTTCCCTTGCTCATACTGGTAATATTTTCTGCTCATCGTGTGGTAAAAAGACTAAAAAAAGCTATTCACAAGGCCATTGCTTCGTTTGTATGAAGAAATTGGCCAGTTGCGATATGTGCATCATGAAACCAGAAACCTGCCATTACGATGCTGGCACTTGTCGTGAGCCTGAATGGGGTGAAGCCAATTGTATGGTTGATCATTATGTTTATTTATCAAATACTTCCAGTCTAAAAGTGGGCATTACTCGACACAGCCAAATACCGACTCGCTGGATAGATCAAGGTGCGACCCAAGGGCTGCCTATTTTCAAAGTCAAAACTCGTTATATTTCTGGCTTAATTGAAGTGGAGCTGGCTAAACATATTGCAGATAAAACCAATTGGCGAACCTTGTTAAAACAAGATGGAGAGCCCCTTGCTTTAGAGGAACAGTTTAAAAAGCTATTGCCATTAGTTGAAGCGACTATTGCCGATATTCAAGCTCAATTTGGTGAAGATGCCGTTGAGATTTTAGGCAATGAGATAACCCCGATCGCTTATCCTGTTGAGCAACATCCAACGAAAATCGTGTCGCACAACTTTGATAAAAACCCAGTGGTCACCGGCCAACTGCAAGGAATTAAAGGGCAATATTTAATTCTAGATACAGGTGTCATCAATATCCGTAAGTTTTCCTCTTACGAAGTGACCTTTAACCCTCAATAACATCGCCATATAAAAACAAGCTCTCATTTGGGAGCTTGTTTTTCTTATAAATTTTGCTCTTTTTATCACTCTCTTTCATCCTTGAATCGTGTTTATTTTGTACGATTCACATTTTTATAATGAAATTCGAGTGCATACCTCATCTATTCCTTTCTTTAATGCGACATTTTCCCTACAATCCTGACACAATATATTGACTTTATCGCATTCAAGTTGGAGTTTTCATGAGCAACGTAAAGCATTGTAATCTACTTATCCTTGGTTCTGGCCCAGCCGGTTATACAGCGGCAGTGTATGCAGCTCGTGCCAACTTAAACCCAGTTCTCGTCACTGGCATGCAACAAGGTGGTCAATTAACCACGACAACCGAAGTTGAAAACTGGCCAGGTGATGCAGAAGGGTTAACAGGGCCAGGCTTAATGGAGCGTATGAAAGAACATGCTGAACGTTTCGAAACTGAAATCGTCTTTGACCATATTCATACTGTTGATTTAAACACTCGCCCATTCAAATTAATTGGCGATAGCAACCAATACACTTGCGATGCCCTTATTATTTCGACTGGTGCTTCCGCAAAATATCTTGGTTTAGACTCGGAAGAAGCCTTTAAAGGACGTGGCGTGTCTGCTTGTGCAACTTGTGATGGTTTCTTTTATCGTAACCAAAAAGTTGCGGTTGTCGGTGGTGGTAACACTGCCGTTGAAGAAGCGTTATACCTTTCAAATATTGCTGCTGAAGTCCACTTGATTCACCGTCGTGATACCTTCCGTGCGGAAAAGATCCTAATCAATCGCTTAATGGATAAGGTGGAAAACGGCAATATTATCTTACATACCGAGCGCACTTTAGACGAAGTGATTGGCGATGAAATGGGGGTAACGGGCGTTAAAATCAAACATACCCAAACTCATGATATTGAAACCATTGACGTCATGGGAGCTTTCATTGCTATCGGTCACCAACCTAACACTGCGATTTTCCAAGACCAACTCGACATGAAAGATGGCTATATCATCGTAAAATCAGGTTTAGAAGGTAACGCAACTCAAACCAGTATCGAAGGCGTCTTTGCCGCCGGTGATGTAATGGATCATAACTATCGCCAAGCTATCACTTCTGCGGGGACTGGCTGTATGGCGGCATTAGATGCTGAGCGCTACCTAGATACCTTACAGGCAAAAAAGTAATAAGCTAAAACGATGAAGGGTATATTGTACCCTTTGTCCGCTTAATCATAGTAAATTCAATATGCTTTATGCCTCACAATGGCCACCAACTCGTTTGTAGCACATTGGCCCATTGATAATATTGAGGCATAAAATGAGAACGACTTAGTCGTACCACTGCCACTTTCACTCGGCTTATTTCCTTTATTCCGGTGTTTGTTTTGGTTGGTCATAGGTGTCATACCTCCTATATCCCCCAGATGGAAAAGAGTGTCACATGGATAAACAACAACGACGTCATTTAAATAAGTGGCTCAAACAGCAAGGTAAACTGGCTAAAGTTTGGTTATTTGCCACTATAGGTTTAGGTCTACTTTCAACACTATTCTTACTTGGTCAAGCCGCATTTTTAGCGTCTATCTTACATAATGTCATTATTGAACAAACCGATAAGCACCAGCTCATCGGCTCTTTTATTGGCTTAGCGGTCATGATCGCAGGTCGAGCACTTTGTACTTGGGGTCGAGAGATCACTGGCTATCGATGTGGACAAGCTATTCGTATTTATATTCGCCAACAAATTTTAGATAAATTACGTGATCTTGGCCCAGCTTACATCAAAGGCAAACCGGCTGGTACTTGGGCGGCCTTACTCCTCGAACAAGTAGAAGAAATGCAAGACTTCTTTGCACGCTACTTGCCACAAATGTCGTTAGCGGTATTGATTCCTTTTTTAATCTTAATTGTGGTTTTCCCGTCCAACTGGGCAGCGGGGTTAATTTTCTTAATCACTGCGCCTTTAGTCCCTCTGTTTATGGCGCTAGTGGGTATGAAGGCGGCCGATGCCAATAAAAAGAACTTTAAAGCATTGCAACGCTTGTCTGGCCATTTTTATGACCGATTACAGTCAATGACAACCATACGTTTATTTTATCGAGCAGAGGCGGAAACGGAATTACTACGCGGTTCTTCTGAAGTGCTACGAAAAAGCACGATGGATGTTTTACGTATTGCCTTTTTATCTTCAGCAGTCTTAGAGTTTTTCACCTCTATTTCCATCGCTATTACCGCCGTTTATTTCGGGTTTAGTTATATCGGTGAACTTAACTTCGGCTATTACGGCGTTGGTATTACCTTATTTACAGGTCTTTTTGTTCTGATTTTAGCACCTGAGTTTTATCAACCCTTGCGTGATCTTGGTACTTTTTATCATGCTAAAGCCCAAGCTTTAGGGGCAGCAGAAAGCATTGTTGAATTTTTAGATGCCGATGTTGAAGCTGCTAAATCAGGCCATACCTCGTTACCATCACCACAAAATATCGAAATCATCGCGCACAATCTGGAAGTATTCAGCCCTGAAAAAACCAAACTCGTTGGCCCGATCTCTTTTACTATTCAAGCAAACCAAACCACGGCCTTAGTTGGCCCAAGTGGCGCAGGAAAAACCAGCTTAATTAATGCCATTCTCGGGTTCCTCCCCTATTCTGGCTCACTCACTATTAATGGTGTAGAAGTGAAAGAGCTCGATCTAAAACAATGGCGTCAAAATATTAGCTGGGTTGGACAAAACCCATTATTGGTCAATGGCACCATTTATGAAAATGTCGTTCTTGGGCAACAAAATGTCTCTGAGCCTGCGGTTAATAAAGCATTAAAAGATGCCTTTGCTGATGAATTCGCAACCAGCCATGGGCTTGATTACCCCATCAGTGATCGCTCAGGAGGCTTATCCGTCGGACAAGCACAACGTCTTGCTCTGGCTCGTGCGATGTTACAAAACGGCTCTTTCTGGCTACTGGACGAACCTACCGCTAGCCTTGATGCCCACAGTGAACATCTGGTTGCGAAGGCATTGAATGATAATACTATTGGTAAAACAACTCTGATGGTAACCCACCAATTAGATCATCTTAAATTGGTTGAAAATATTCTGGTAATGCAATCTGGGAGCATTGTTCAATCAGGTCAATACCATGAAATTAAAGATTCAGGTTTATTTGCTCAAATGTTGTCATCGAAAGTTGAAAATGACATCGAGAATAAGGGGAATTTAGATGCGTGAGTTAGCACCTTATCTCAAACTCTACAAGAAACATTGGTTTAGCTTATCGCTAGGGATGTTTCTCGCCTTTGCAACCTTAGTCACCTCCATCGGGCTGTTAACACTGTCGGGTTGGTTTCTTTCTGCCGCGGCGGTTGCAGGCTTAACCATTGCCCGTGAAACCTTCAATTACATGTTACCTGGTGGTGGTGTGCGTGGATTTGCGATGGCTCGTACTGCAGGCCGCTGGGGTGAGCGTGTGGTCAGTCACGATGCGACGTTCAAGCTACTTGCCGATTTACGTATCTTTTTCTTCCAGAAATTAACACCATTGATCCCAGGTCGTTTTTCTAAATTACGTGATGCTGACTTACTCAACCGCTTAGTAGCGGATGTGGATGCGATGGATCATGTGTACTTACGCCTGATCAGCCCTATCATTGTCGGAGTTTTAGGTATCATTTCCCTAACGCTCTTTATCTGTTGGTTTGATATGGCCATTGGATTGACCTTAGGCGGCATCTTATTGGCTCTTTTATTATTATGGCCAATTATCTTCTACAAATTAGGCAAACAGAATGGCGAAACACTGACTCAAAATAAAGCCAAGTTACGCATTGCCACTCTCGATTGGGTACAAGGGCACAGTGAATTAGTCTTATTTGGTGCAGAACCAAAATATCGTGATGCCATCAATCATCATCAAAATGCTTTAATCAAAAACCAATTAAGCAATGCCCACTATACCGGCCTTGCCAGCGCGCTATTATTGCTTGCTAATGGTTGGAGCTTAGTCTTGATCATTTGGATGGCTGCGGATGGTATCCATGGTCAACCTCCCGGCCCTATGGTTGCCATGATGGCCTTTGCCACAATGGCCAGCTTTGAACTATTAATGCCTATTGCCGGGGCATTTCAATATTTAGGGCAAACTTTAGAATCGGCTCGTCGATTAAATGAAGTGCTATCAGCTACCCCAGATGTTGTCTTTCCCGCCTCTGGCATCGACACATCCAAGCAATATGATCTTGAACTTACTGATGTCAGTTACCGCTATCCAGACAGTCAAACTAATGCATTAAATGCACTTTCACTGCATTTACCGGCTGGAAAAAAACTGGCAATAGTGGGACAAACAGGCTCAGGAAAATCGACCTTATTGCAATTGTTAACTCGTCAATTTGACGTAACAACGGGCTCGTTAACTCTGGCAGGTCACCCAATCGGCAGTTGGACAGAAAAAGGATTGCGCCAAAGTATTTCGGTTGTCAGTCAACGTGTTGATATTTTAAATGGCACATTAAAAGATAACCTTCATTTAGCCAAACCCGACGCTAGCGACGAAGTACTCTTGCAGATCCTCGAAGCTGTCGGTCTGTCTCATTTAACTCAAGGAGCAGGGTTAAACAGCTGGCTAGGTGATGGCGGTCGCCAATTATCTGGCGGAGAAAAACGTCGTATCGGCATAGCCCGTGCAATCTTACACGATGCACCAATCATGTTGTTAGATGAACCCACCGAAGGCTTAGATAAGCAGACGGAAACCCAAATAATGCAACTTCTCAATCAGCATACCCAAGGAAAAACCGTGGTGTTTGTCACTCACCGCTTAGTGGGGTTAGAACAAATGGATAAGATTTGCTTAATGGACCAAGGCAACGTGGTTGAACAAGGTACTCATCACCAATTGCTCGCATTAAATGGTTTATATCAACGGCTACACCAAAGGTTATAAATGAACCATAAAAAAACCGCGGTTAATTTAAACCGCGGTTTTTATTTGTGCTTTCAATACAATAGCATGTCAATCGGTAGTCATAGCAACGGATAATCATGACGACCGACTGTTTACTTATGCGTGTGCCGCTTCGAATTCTTGCATGAAGTCGACTAAAGCCTGCACACCTTCTAATGGCATCGCATTATAAATAGAAGCACGCATACCTCCGACGGCTCTATGACCTTTTAGCGCTTGTAAACCACGTGCTTCTGCTTGTTCTAAGAATAAAGCATCCAACTCAGGCTTAGCTAATTGGAACGGAACATTCATTAATGAACGATTATGAGGGTGCACATTATTACGATAAAAGTTTGATTCATCGATACAACGATACAGTACCGCCGCTTTTTCGCGGTTGATTTTCTCCATCGCCGATACCCCACCATTGGCTTTCAACCATTTGAAAACTAAACCAGATAAATACCAAGCATAGGTTGGAGGCGTGTTGAACATCGACTCTTTTTCATCCAACACTTTATAATTTAAAATACTTGGTAGCTCATTGCAGGCAAGATCTAATAAATCATCACGTACGATGACTAGACACAACCCTGCAGGTCCAATATTTTTTTGGGCTCCCGCGTAAATAACACCATATTGAGAAACGTCGATTTCACGCGATAAGATCGTTGAAGACATATCTGCAACAATCGGTTTATCCGTAATAGGCAAATCATTAATTTCAATACCATCGATGGTTTCATTTGGACAAAAATGAACATAAGCGGCATCGGCTGATAATGGCCATTGGGCTGCGGGTAAAATAGCCGTTTTGCCATCAATTTCAGTCGTAGCGTTAATCACATTCGGTTGGCAATATTTTTTCGCTTCATCGACTGCGCTTGCCGCCCAGTAACCACCATCAATGTAATCTGCTGACGTTGCCTGACCTAATAAGTTCATTGGGACAGCGGCAAACTGTGCACGTGCACCACCCTGACAAAATAGGACTTTATAATTATCTGGAATGGATAATAAATCGCGTAAATCTTGCTCAGCTTCATTCGCCACTTTCAAAAATGGTTTACTGCGATGGCTAATTTCCATAACGGAGGTGCCTAAGCCATTCCAATTTAAAAATTCACTTTGCGCCTGCTGCATCACGGCTTTTGGAAGACTCGCTGGTCCAGCACTAAAGTTATAGACGGGTTCCATGATCAATATTGCTCCTGCTTAAATAGGATGAAGTTCAATCGGATAAAAATGTGACTACAGTAATACCATTTTTTATCTGACAGAGAAAAGCGCTTTTTAAAGAAATACAAAAAAGAAGCGCATTTAGTGACTTTTTCTAGCCAAGACTTTCTTGGATCAAAAAACTGGCTCACTAAATCGCTTCTAATTGAAAAATAACTTTTCGTTATCTAAATAATAATGGCGCAATAAATGCTATTAATGGTAATGACTTACCACCTGAAAATTGAATATTTCCACCCGTAATTTTGCCATTAATATGATAGCCATCAGCTTGTTGATCCATCATACCTTGCTGGATCATATCGTCCAAACCAGGTTGCATAAAGGGATATCGTTTCACCATTTCATTTGAAATAAAGGCGTTGGCTCCCCCTTCCATAGAAGATAAAATTTGCAGTGGATTTTGACTAACCGGTTTATCGCTTTGTGGGAAGTTCAATGTTAATTGGCTATTAAACTTACCATCATCAATCGACGCTTTCATCTCATCGACTGAAACACTAAAGCCTTTGCTAAACAGCGTATCAACCGATGTGGTCGCACGTTGAATATCTTCCGCCGTCAATTGATGCTCATTAGTTTGATAAACCGTTAATAAATCAGAAAAAGCTTTTGTATCTAAATGCTTAAACGACGCCTCAAAACCTAAATCAGTGAGTGTCTCATCAGAAAAATCAACACTATCGACCGCCACTTGATGGTGACTTGAGAAGGTATTTTCTTTTGCGTCTTCTTGAGTATTAAATTGGTAATCAAATTGGTGAATATTGACCATGCTTTCACCTAGCGCATCGATCAGGTTCAATTCACCCAATTTCAGCTGTTGAGTTCCCAACCAAAAACCTTGTTTCTTTTCACCGCTCCCAGAGCCATTAAGTGAACTTAGAATGATCGATTCACCATTACTAAAGCGGCCATTAAAACCTTCTAATTGGTAATCAAATGTCAATTCATGAGAGGTCGAAAAGTGTGCCGAGAGTTTTGCTGGTGCAAATTCAAGTTTAGAATTCACATCATTGGCAAAATTAAAAGTCATCTTTTGACTGACGGCTGTCAACTCCGTTGCACCATTCACATAAGTGACCGAATGAACATCAATTGGTAATTGTTGATAATTCTGAAGTTTACTATCCGTCGACACACTCAATAATCCATGACGAATATCATGGTCTAATACGAATTCGGTCGGTAAGCCATCCATTTCAAAACGCTGCTTTAAAACTGGATTAATGATAGTAACTTTCGTTTGAGCACTTGAGCTCAAATAGCCGCGATGATATTGAACTAACTGAACCTGTACTTCATCTTGTTGAATTTGCGCAATACCATCTTGAAAAGTATTGTGTGCAAATTGCCCAACCGCGAGAGGCCAGCAAGCCGCAAGCGCAACCAAGCCACCTATTGCGGCGTATTTTTTTACCTTATCCATATTAATCCTTGAAAACGAGTTTAATGTCTTTAACCGTCGTTGTTATATTGTCAATCTTAGTTATACAGTCAATCTTAGTTGTGTCATAACTCTTAGTTGTGTCATAAATTTCGTTATACATTGAACCAGAGCTATACAGTATAAAAGAACAACAATGCTCCACTTTACCATTAATGTAAATTTAACATCTTGGTAAACAATGATATTTTTATTCTGCTTTATTTGCGTTGTCGCATACACTGTTACGTTTGTTAATTTACATAAAGCGTTACATCTGCGAAAATCAAACCATACAGCAAAACAAACAAAAGGTGTTTTACTATCAACCACCTTTATTCATATTTGCTATTTCTTCTTTATTGATCAATAAGAAAAGGGTTTTCTTACATGCACAAGTCTTTGATTCTAACAGGGCTATTACTCGCATCAAGTTCTGCGTTTGCCGCCAGTGATACAAGTTCTACCTCTATGAGTAATTTCAATTATGATTATGTCGATGCACGAATTGGCTTTAGCCCTCTGACCTTTGGTGCTGGTGTGAGTAAATCTATCCACCCTAACGCCCATGCCATTTTATCGCTAGATTCTGAATTCGATGATGATTATGACCTTTCTGCTGGCTTAGGCTTCCATGCACCGGTTAATAACTGGGCCGATATTACCGGTTCAATGTTATTTAAATTAGTAGATGACCAACATAAATTTGATAACGACACTGGTATGGAAGTAAATCTAGGTGTCAGACAATGGTTAGGTCCACAATTTGAAATTGGTGGTCAAGTGGGTTATTACAAAATTAATAACCAAGTAGACACCGATGAAGTTTACGGTGCTATTTCCGGCCGCTTCCATGCAACAGAGTTATTCTCTATCGGCTTAGAAGGTAAACTGAATTATATCTATGGTGATCAACTTATGGTCACAACCCGCTTTAACTTCTAAACTGCGTGATTATTTCTAAGCCGTGACGATTACTTTAAAATCATCGCCATGACATGAAATACAAAAGCCTCGAAAGTATTCTACCCTTTCGAGGCTTTTCTTTTGACCTTAACTCGATATCAACTATCTGATCATCTAATGAGTGTGACTGATATTAATGATGAACATTGGACAAAAGTTGCTGCTTACGAGGCTCTTGAAGAAGTTTCCAATGACAACCATCAACAGCGCCTGCAAATTTCCACAATAATCGGATATCAACATCACTACCGTAGACTTCTTTCACTTTATTAAAAACATCTTCCGGTTTCATCTGTAAAAAGGTATTCACATCCGGCACACCGGCTTTTTTCACCATACGTTCAAGAGTCAGTTGCATATTCGGCAAATCTCTTAACCTGCGACTATCAGCGGATTTTTGAAAAGCGCGTTCAGACTGAGAAAGCGTAATTGAACGTTGAATGATGTCATCCAAACAAGGATCATTGGTCATATAAAGTGTCGTAATGTCAAAGTAGTTCACAGTTGCTACCGTTTGTTTTTTAACGTGCTTATATCTTTGACATCCTTTTTCAACTAAAAGCCTATCTAATTGATTTCCACCACGAATAAATATGGTTTCATTAGAAATCAGTGCATACATAGCATTCTTACTAAACAGACCAATACCACCAAACATTGATCGCTTTTGAAACGAGCCAAACTTGGTCACGTATTGAAAAAATGACCGTTCCATATTAATGCTCATTGTGTAACCTCCATACTTATGTTTAACCCCCCGATCAGACACAAGCGACACCAAAGACCTCTTTTAATTCTTCTCTCTATTTTTATAAGCGGCTCTAAGAACAGTTCATCCATTTACCTGCTTTCATCAACACGCCCTAACATAAATGATACTTCATGATAAAAATTAAGTAAGTGCACAGCTCACACTGAAACATGAAAAATCAGCCCAAAAAGCGACTTATGTCGCAATATTTATTTAGAAATGTCATGTAAACGTAAAGTTATATTCCGAGAAAAAATAACCATATAGAATATAAGAGAATCATAGTGCCTTAATAGCGAGTCATTAAATAAGAAAAAAGAAACCGTTATATTTCGGATATAGATGATTTTTATTTTGAAAATCTTTAAGATAGAGAGAATTAACGCCGCAGCAACACTTCCCCAACAATTGAGGTTCTCATGTATTCAGGTGTCTTTATGATATTTTTGCCATTGGTCTTGGGGTATGTGATTACTCTTAAAAGTGAATCATGGCACCAAAGAATCAATAAAGCCGTATCCTACCTGATTTACGTTATTTTATTTTTTATGGGATTAAGCTTATCGGCACTCGATAATCTCAGTACAAACTTACAAACTATTCTCTTATTTACTGGTACATTTTTTATTTGTATCGGGGTTTGTAATATTGCCGCCCTGCCTTTTATTGATAAATGGATGCCAATCGCAGCACAATCGAAAGCCTCATCTATTCCTATTTATTTGTTAGCGCTCGAATCCGTCAAACTGATTGTTGTGGTTGCAGCAGGTTTGTTGGTTGGTCTTATCCTCCCCTTTCCTATTCCTTTTATATCAGAATCAAGCGAGGCTATTTTACTTCTACTCTTATTCTTTATTGGTATACAGTTGAGAAACAGTGGCTTAACACTCAAACAAATCATCTTAAATAAACGAGGGATGATCATTGCGACCATTGTGGTCATTACCTCTTGGATAGGAGGGATGATTGCCGCTTTCATTTTAGATATCCCTCTTAATAATGCGCTGGCTATGGCCTCAGGCTTTGGTTGGTATTCTCTGGCTGGCATTTTAATGGGGGATGCTTATGGCCCAGTTTATGGTGGTGCATCCTTTATGCTTGAATTATTAAGAGAATTGGTCGCTTTAATCATTATCCCACTCTTAATTCGCCGTTACCCTTGCTCAACCATAGGTTATGCGGGAGCAACGGCGATGGACTTCACTTTACCCGTTATACAAAATACCGGAGGGGTAAAGTGTGTCCCTATTGCGATTGTAAGTGGCTTTATTCTTAGCTTATTAGTCCCTGTTTTAATGCTATTTTTTATCTCTCTTGGCAACTAATGTGACAAATAGTGATGTGTCCCACTGACCAGTCGCTTGGCTTTATTTATACTAACTTCGTTTATACTTTGAGACGCTCGTAATCCTACTTTCAAGGAAAGAAAGAAAATGAAAAAACTGGCTATTCTTTTGCTATTCGCTGCAAGTAGCTCTACTTTTGCAGCCTCAGAGCAACACACTCAATGCCTAATTAATAAATACGACAGTTATATCGATGCTTCTTTAGCTTGGTATCAAGATTTAGTCTCCATTACCACGGCATCAAATCCAAACCTTACTGAAGTTGGCGACTGGTTTTTACAAGGGAGAACCCATCACTTTGAGCTCAACCGTGCCGCTGTCGATTATTATTTACAGCAACAACCAGAAAAAATTGCGACCGATGAACAACTTGAATCATGGTTAAAACTGTCTCAAGCCGATGTCAAAGCCCTATCACAGCGTGATGATGAATTGGGAAAAATTGCCAAAGCTACCTTTGATGATAGGCAGTCCCGTCCGAATGATAAAAACTATGAATTACGTTCAGCTTTTGCCGATTTACTCAGTCATCCGAGTAACATCAAACCCGCTTTAGATAAATACAATCAAGCGGTCGCCAAAGCCAATAACCTTCAATGTCCATAGCCATAAAGTACCCCGCCTAGTGTTTTGAGCGAGACATTCTGATTAATTTCATATAAATTGTCTCGTTCATAAAGAAATCATCAACTCAACAGAAGAATAGCGTGTTATGGGATTTGACGACAAAATTGCAGATGTCAATTTTGAGAGCTTACTGCGTATCTTTACGGTGCCGGAAGCACCGGACTCAACATTAGGCCATATAGAGCAAAAACTCTCACAAAATTTAAATGAATTTTTAAGAGAACATATTGTTGCCGAAGAAAAACCACTCTCAGAAATCGAAAAGGATTTTTCTAATGCCACAATCCCAGAAACGCCTACTTTTGTTTCTGAACATACGCAACATTTACTTGATACCCTCGTCTCTCACTCTGTTCATACCTCCGCACCCAGTTTTATCGGCCACATGACCTCGGCATTACCGTATTTTTTGATGCCATTATCAAAAATCATGATTGCTTTGAATCAAAACTTAGTCAAAATTGAAACCTCAAAAGCATTTACCCCTTTAGAGCGTCAAGTTCTAGGTATGTTGCACCGCTTAATCTACAGCCAACACGATGATTTTTATCAGCGATGGATGCACAGTGCTGATCATTCTTTGGGGGCATTTTGTTCGGGTGGTACTATCGCCAATATCACGGCGCTCTGGGTCGCGCGTAATAACGCTTTGCCAGCACAAGGTGCATTTAAAGGGGTTGAAAAAGAAGGCTTATTCAAAGCCATGATGCACTATGGCTACCAAGGAATGGCTATCTTAGTTTCTGAGCGGGGTCATTATTCCTTAAAGAAAGCCGCCGATGTCCTTGGGATCGGACGTGAAAATCTCATCGCCATTCCAACCGATGCCAATAACCGTTTATGCCCTCAAGCTTTAGAAAATAAAATCACCGAGTTAAAAGCACAAAACATCAAACCTTTTGCTATCGTTGGCGTCGCTGGCACCACCGAGACTGGCAATATTGATCCTCTCGAACGTATAGCCAAGATCGCTCAACGAGAAGGTTGCCACTTTCATGTGGATGCAGCATGGGGAGGTGCGACCTTAATGTCTAACCACCACCGTTATTTACTCAACGGTATTGAACAAGCCGATTCCGTCACCATTGATGCCCATAAACAGCTTTATATTCCTATGGGAGCGGGAATGGTGTTATTCAAAGATCCTTGTGCGATGAATGCCATTGAACACCATGCCGAATACATTTTACGTAAAGGGTCAAAAGATTTAGGCTCTCATACTTTAGAAGGGTCACGCTCTGGAATGGCGATGCTGTTATATTCAAGTTTACATATCATCAGCAGACCTGGTTATGAGTTGCTTATTGATCAAGGCATCGAAAAAGCTCACTATTTTGCTCGCCTTATCAAGCAGCAACCGGACTTTGAACTAATCACTGAACCTGAGTTATGTTTATTGACCTATCGTTATGTGCCCGCCACGACAAAGCAAGCTTTGGCTTTAGCCACAACAGAGCAACGCCAACAGCTTCATCAATGGTTGAATGATCTCACTCAATTTATTCAGAAAAAACAAAGAGAAACAGGGCTGTCTTTTGTTTCACGCACGCGTTTAACACCACAGCAATGGGATAATATGGAAACCATTGTTCTTCGTGTTGTATTAGCCAATCCATTGACTACCAATGAAATATTACACGCCATCATTACTGAACAACGTGACATCGCCCAAACTAGCTCTGTCGTTTTACCGAAAATAACAGCGCTTACCGAACAGATTTTAAATCAGAAGGTTGAACGTCAAATTTAGCCAGTCACCGATGAAGTCATCAGATTTGTAATTTTATTTCCTCTCATGAAAAATAAACTACAAATCTGAAGCTTTTTATATCAATTTTCATTACAATCCCTTTCAAAACTGTAACTTTCTTTGAAGTTTGTCATATTCTTATGACAAATAATCATAGTGAATGAGTGAATCTTTATCAGTCATGGTTATACTCAACATCATGTAATCAGACAGCACTGTTTAGTTTCTGATTAACCACTCTTCTATCTGACAATACATCTAAGCATTTCGAGAGCAGTATGAACATTCTAGAAAAGATCCAAAAAAACCTCGATATTTTCAGTAAATCCGAACGCAAAGTTGCGGAAGTGATTATTGAAGCGCCTCAAACCGCTATTCATTCTAGCATTGCCACACTCGCCAAAATTGCCGATGTCAGTGAACCTACGGTAAACCGTTTTTGTCGCCGTTTAGATACTAAAGGCTTTCCAGATTTCAAATTGCATCTCGCGCAAAGCCTTGCTAATGGCACGCCTTATGTGAACCGTAATGTCGAAGAATCGGATGGCCCTGACGCATATACCCACAAGATATTTGAATCCACGATGGCATGCTTAGATGTAGCAAAAAACAGTATCGACCCTTTTCAAATTAATCGCTCTGTCGACCTACTGACTCAAGCAAAACGCATTTCCTTTTTTGGTTTAGGTGCGTCATCGGCGGTTGCAAAAGATGCCCAGAACAAGTTTATTCGTTTTAACATTCCCATCATGAATTTTGATGACATCGTGATGCAACGTATGAGTTGTATTAATTCAACCGAAAATGATGTCGTTGTATTAATTTCTCACACAGGCAGAACCAAAAGCCTAGTTGAAATTGCTTACCTTGCTCGTGAAAATGGTGCAACGGTTATTGCCGTTACCGCAAAAGACTCTCCGCTTGAGCAAGCCAGTGATCTCGCCATCACCTTAGATGTCCCTGAAGATACCGACGTGTACATGCCAATGGCCAGTCGTGTTGTGCAGATGGTTGTTATTGATGTTTTAGCGACTGGTTTTACCCTAAGACGAGGTTCAGGTTTTCGCGATAATTTAAAACGAGTCAAAGACGTTCTTAAAAGTTCGCGCTACGATAAAATTAATATCGAATAAACCAGTATCGTCGCCTTTAATAGCTCTTTGCATTAGCGCTATCCACTGCTTTAGTACGATAGAACATAGTTAATTCCTTTTAGAGTTAAAAATTCTTTATGCTGTGGCTTTAAAAACGCAAAGGCTTCAGGCATAGTGACCAACATCAAGAACAAAGGAGAAAAACCATGTTTGTCGTTATCTTTGGCCGCCCTGCATGTCCATACTGCGTACGCGCAAAAGAACTCGCTGAAAAACTAAAAGAGCAACGTGACGATTTCAATTTCCGTTACGTTGATATTAATGCAGAAGGCATTAGCAAAGCTGACCTCGAAAAAACCGTGGGTAAGCCAGTTGAAACCGTACCACAAATCTTTGTCGACCAAGATCATGTCGGTGGCTTTACTGAATTTGAAGCGTATGCCAAAGAACATTTAGGCTTATACAACTAATTCGGGTTTAGCTATAAATAAGAGTTCAATTTCTCATTCTCAAAACGGTCAGTCTCACTGACCGTTTTTGTACAAAAATATTGAAAAATCAATCAGTAAAAATTTCATCAATTTTTTATGTTTTTTCTCTTATTTATTGCTTATTTATCCTATACACTTCGCACGTTGAAAGTCCAGATGACTGATCACTCTCGATCACCTCTCTTCACTTTTGATGTATCACTTACCCTTGTTTTCTATAACGTCATTTGAGAAATACTGTGAATATAGACGTCGCGGCACTGCTAAACCAAAATCCTATTTTGCTTCTTTTTGTGGTATTGGCAATAGGGCTATCCATTGGCAAGATTCGGTTTGGTAATTTTCAGCTCGGTAACTCCATTGGAGTCTTGCTGACCGCCCTCTTTATGGGGCACTTAGGCTTTGTGTTTAATGCAGAAGCACTGACCATTGGTTTTATGCTTTTCATTTATTGTGTCGGTATTGAAGCTGGTCCCAACTTTTTTGGTATCTTCTTCCGGGACGGTAAACATTATTTCTTTTTAAGCTTGATCGTATTAGCCACTGCGACCACCTTAACCTATAGCCTTGGGCATTTCTTTGGCTTAGACTTTGGCTTAACCTCTGGCATCATGGCTGGCTCCATGACCTCAACGCCTATTCTGGTTGGCGCTCAAGATGCATTAAACTCTGGTTTGGGAACCATTCCAGAAAACATGCAGCTCTCCACCATTTTAGATAATTTATCTGTCGGTTATGCCCTATCTTATTTAATTGGCTTAACCAGTATGATCTTGTTTGCCAAATTATTACCGAGATTACAAAGTGAAAACCTCAGTGATTCCGCACAACGTATTGCTCAAGAGCGCGGTTTAGGTGGTGCCGGGCAACGCAAAGTATATTTACCCATTATTCGAGCTTATCGTGTCGGTCAAGAATTGATTGATTGGACTGGTGGGAAAAACTTACGTGAGCTGGGTATTTATCGACAAACAGGTTGTTATATCGAACGTATTCGTCGCAATGGTATTCTTGCCCACCCTGATGGTGATGCTATTTTACAGCTGGGTGATGAAATTGCCCTTGTTGGCTACCCAGATAGTCATGCGCGTTTGGACCCAAGTTTTCGTAATGGTAAAGAGGTCTTTGATCGAAACCTACTGGACCTTCGTATTGCGGAAGAAGAAATCGTAGTCAAAAGTGACAGTATTGCGGGCAAAAAACTGTCGGATCTCAATATTGCAGAATATGGCTGTTTCTTAAACCGTGTCGTACGCGCTCAAATTGAAATGCCAATGGATTTGAATATTGTGCTGGCAAAAGGTGATGTTCTGCAAGTCAGTGGTGAAAAAAGCCGTGTCCTTGGTCTCGCTGAGCGTATTGGTTTTATCTCAATTCACAGTCAAATTGCCGATTTACTCGCTTTTTGTAGCTTTTTTATTGTCGGACTGTTATTTGGTTTGATCACAATGACATTTGGTCAAGTGACCTTCGGTTTAGGTAATGCGGTGGGTTTATTAATTTCAGGCATTACTTTAGGTTATCTACGAGCCAACCACCCCACTTTTGGCTATGTGCCACAAGGGGCATTGAATATGGTGAAAGATCTCGGCTTAATGATATTCATGGTCGGGATAGGGTTAAGTGCGGGTTCAAACATGCTCGAATATTTGAGCCAAATGGGACTTAAAATTGTTGGAGTTAGTTTTATCATCAGCGTGTTACCTGTCGTCGTAGCGTATCTTTTTGGTGCTCATATTCTTAAAATGAACCGCGCCTTATTGTTCGGTGCCATTATTGGAGCCCGAACCTGTGCTCCTGCTATGGATATTGTTAACGACTACGCTAAATCCACCATTCCAGCTCTTGGTTATGCAGGAACTTATGCTATCGCCAATATTTTGATGACCTTAGCGGGTACTTTACTGATCATACTCAGTTAACCCTTTTCACTATCAATAAGAACAATGCCAACCAATAAAAACAATGCCAGCGAAATGCTGGCATTGTTTTATCCATCAACAAATAGCAATCATACCGATTACACTAATTAGATGGTCAGAAATTGCGTAGTAAAAAGGCTTGAGAACAAGGCAGAAATTTTCGATAAGTCGTTATTCTACAATCAACTTCTTTATAAACAAAAAATTAAACGCCGTATCAAGCCTTTTAATAAGCAAAGATGCTCAGATAATAAGTACGATTGGCACTAATAATATTGGAACATCTTTTGAACTTCTTTATAGTCATGGGTTTGCGTTAACGATAACATTAACAGAATTCGTGATTTTTGTGGATTCAAAGTACCTGACGCAACAAAGCCGTATTTAGCATCATCCACTTCAGCATCTAAAGTCGTTGCTCCTGTCGGGGTACGAGAACTGCGAACCACCATGATTCCATCTTTACTCGCCTTAGCCAATTGCTCAAAAATACTATGGTATATATTTCCGTTACCAACACCAGCATTCACAATCCCATCATATTTAGCTGCAATCAGTGCTTTTACGGGCAAATCCGAAGCATTAGAATAATTGTAAACAATACCTACCTTTGGTAATTGATTGAGTTTCGAAACATCAAACACCGTCTTTACTGTATGCTTATGTTCCGGAGAGCGCTGATACATCACATCACTGTTATGAATATAACCTAACGCACCAAAATTTGGAGATTTAAACGTTTCAACTGCGGTGGTATTGGTTTTGGTAACATCTCGAGCATCAAATACACTATCATTCATGGCAACTAACACTCCACGTCCTATAGAGTCTTTATCTGCAGCGGTAACAACAGCATTATATAAATTCATAGGGCCATCAGCGCTCATTGCCGTAGAGGGACGCATAGAGCCAACTAGAACAACAGGTTTATTACTTTTTACTGTTAAATCAAGAAAGTAAGCCGTTTCTTCCATGGTATCAGTACCATGAGTGATCACTACACCATCGACATCATCTTGTGCAAGCAACGCATTCACTCTTTTGGCTAAAGTTAACCAAACTTTATCATTCATATCTTGAGAGCCAATTTTTACGACTTGTTCACCACTAATGTCTGCGACTTTTGTCATATCAGGTACGGCAGCAATGAGTTCATCGACCCCAACTTTTCCAGCGGTATAGTTAGAGTTAGTCGCAGATTGGCCCGCTCCTGCTATTGTCCCTCCCGTCGCTAATATTTTAATATTTGGCAAATCGCTCGCAAATGAAAAAGAACTAAAACACCAACTAATCATTAATGCACTAAAGCGAGTCTTATTCATAATCATACATAGATACCTCATAGTTTTTAATTTTAAAAATTCAAAAAGAACCAAAATATTACTCTGATAAATTAATATTTTTGAGCTCTATATCACTTATTAAAAACATGAAGCAACTTTTATCACTTGGATTATTACTGGTTAGGAAAAATAGCTTACATTACAACCAGCGACGTACTGTTTTACAATAGCCTTCATATTGCCGAGTAAACTTAGCATGTAAAAACCGCTCTTCAGGTTTGATTTGAAATTGATTAAGGTACAACACAAAGAGCACACAAACACCAATGGCTAACCAACTATTTAGCCAAATTGCGAAGGCAATAAGTATTAATAATAGCCCTAAATACATTGGGTTACGTGAAATTTGATAAACACCAGAGGTAACGAGAGTATTCGTTGCGTGTTGTAGGTCAGGATGGACGGTGGTTTCTGATTTCAAGAATTGCTGAATACCGATTAAAGATAGCCACACCCCTAAAATCACTAATAATAAGGCAAGCCCAACACCAAATGTACCCAAGCCTAAATGTACATCGGAACGTAAACCGTCAAGCAGTAACATCATTAGTATGGCAATACAGGCAATGATCGGAGGCTTAACTTTCAATTCTAACCAAGACATGAGTTTCCTTTTTAGCTGTTTATTTCTCATTAGTTTTGTTGGTATTTAACCTCAGCTGCGGATAACTAGAAGCCACTCAATACCGCACTTTGGGCGTCTAACTTCTTTAAAATCAACGCAATAGGCTAGAGGTTATTTAAGAAGCTTCCAACCAAGATATCACCTATCTCAGAGCACTTAAGTAAACATAAATGCTTCACATCATAGACACCACTCGATTGTTGAATGGTAGATATAAAAAAACCAGCGACTTTAAAAGTGCTGGTTTTCATTATTTAACTTAATACGACTTTAGATATCTTGTACGTCAAAGTTTACTTCAGGATTGACGTCAGCATCGTAATCAACACCATCAATACCAAAACCAAACAGTTTTAAGAACTCTTCTTTGTACTCAACGTAATCGGTTAACTCTTTTAAGTTTTCCGTCGTTACTTGAGGCCATAGATTACGACAATGTTGTTGAATATCTTCGCGTAATTCCCAGTCATCCAAACGTAGACGGTTTTTATCATCCACTTGAGGAGCCGAGCCATCTTCTTTATACAAACGCTGAGTAAACATGCGGTGAATCTGTTCCATACAACCTTCGTGTACGCCTTCTTCACGCATTTTCTTAAAGACCATAGCGATGTATAGCGGCATCACTGGAATGGCTGAACTTGCTTGAGTTACCACACTTTTCAGTACCGCAACATTCGCTGTGCCTTTAATATCAGCAAGTTTTTCATTAAGTGCCGAAGCCGCACGGTCTAAATCCATCTTCGCTTGACCTAGCGCACCATCCCAATAGATTGGCCAAGTTAACTCTGTACCGATGTAACTGTATGCAACCGTTTTGCATCCTTCCGCTAATACGCCAGCATCAGAAAGTGCAGCCATCCACAATTCCCAATCTTCGCCGCCCATTACGGTGACCGTGTCTTTGATTTCTTGCTCAGTAGCAGGCTCAACACTGGCTTCAATAATAATGTCTTTATTAGTATCGACTGCGGTTGCAGTGTAAGTTTCACCAATCGGTTTTAGAGAAGAACGAATCACTTCACCAGTTTCTGGCATTTTACGCACTGGAGAAGCTAATGAATAAACGACCATATCAACTTGACCTAAATCGGCTTTGATAAGATCGATGGTTTTTTGTTTCGCTTCATTAGAGAAAGCATCGCCATTGAGACTTTTTGAATATAAGCCTTCTTCTTTAGCCAACTTATCGAATGCAGCCGAGTTATACCAACCCGCTGTTCCAGGTTTCTTTTCAGTACCTGGTTTTTCAAAAAATACACCAATCGTTGATGCACCGCCGCCAAATGCAGCCGCAATACGAGATGACAAGCCATAGCCACTTGAAGAACCCACTACTAATACGCGTTTAGGGGCATTGGCAATTGGGCCTTGTGCCTTGGTGTAAGCAATTTGTTCTTTTACGTTTGCCTCACAACCCACAGGATGTGTCGTTGTACAGATAAATCCACGGATTTTCGGTTTGATAATCATATTCAGCTTCCTTTAAAAAACCCCTGTAGGATAAAAGTTTATCCGAGGTTTCGCATCTTATTTCTCAGATTTTTTGTCATATATTGAGGTGGTTAGACCTCTTTCACGCATTTTGTATAAAAGAAAACACCACAGCAAAGCTATGGCGTTGTCCATGAGATAAAATCATCGCGCATCGATTAAGCTGCGCTATTCAACTTTTTTGATGATTGCTTTTTACCATTTTGATAATGAGTACGAATATCACTAAAATCATGGCTAAAATGATCCACCTGAATTGAACGATAACGGAGCTTATCTGCTTGCAATATTTGTTCAACTTCTTCTTGAGTCAGAATTTTTTGCGCTAATGCCAATTCTAAACGAGATGCTAATGACCCATTTTTAGGTAAGTCACCATTTTTCACGGCGGTGATCATCTTACGCTCTAAATGTTTAATCCCATACATTTGGATAAAGGCACGCTCAATCAGACCTACGTTGTCATTGTCATCCTCACCAATGTAACAAAGATGAGTTAAACGATCGCGGTCTTCACCCGGCACCATTAAACGCTCCGCAACGTGCATTTTTTGTTTGTCTGTTGGGGCATTAAAGTGATTACCTAATGGGAAAACTAAGAATTTCAGTGCATAGGCAGCGATACGATTAGGTAGGTTGCGATAGGCCTCTTCCAGCCCTTCAGCCGCTTTACTTAAACAGTGATTCATTGCGTAATGAACGTAATCCAGATCCGCCTGTTGACAGCCCTCATCTTCGTAACGCTTTAATACTGCTGAACCAAGGTATAAATAACTTAACGCATCACCCAAACGTGCTGATAGCATTTCTTTACGCTTTAACTCTCCGCCTAGCGTGAGCATCGCAAAATCGGTTGTAACGGCCAATGCTTTACTTAAGCGAGTCATATCTCGATAGTATTGCTTGGTTGGGCCAGAGACATGCGAATGAGCGAATAGCGATCCGGTTAAAGCCATACCAAACGCGCCCAAACTATTTTTAATCGCGTAGCTCATGTGCTTAAACAGCAACTCATCAAACGCTTTCGCTCCAGCTTTTTCATCCGGATTTGCAGCCGCCTCCATTTCAGCGAGAACAAAAGGATGACAACGGGTTGCACCTTGTCCAAAAATCATCAAGTTACGGGTTAAAATATTAGCACCTTCTACGGTAATGGCGACAGGAACCCCATAATAGTGATGGGCAAGATAATTCATCGGGCCAGTTTGAATACCGCGACCTGAATGTATGTCCATCGAATCATTTAAAATTGTACGTGCCATTTCTGTCATGTGATATTTAGCAATCGCCGTGACAATTCCAGGTTTTTCACCCATATCTAAAGAAGTGGTCGTTAAGGTCCGCGCCGATTCTAGTATATACGTCATCCCACCAATACGAGCCATCGCATCGGCGACGCCTTCAAATTTACCAATTGATAAACCAAATTGTTTACGCACATAGGCATAAGCCCCCGTTGTGCGACTGGTCAAATGCCCAATTGCAGTCCCTAATGCTGGTAGAGAAATACCACGCCCTGCCGATAAACATTCCACCAGCATACGCCATCCTTTACCTGCGTATTCAGCTCCACCAATGAGCCAATCCATTGGAATAAACACATCTTCGCCACGAGTTGGGCCATTCATAAAGGCTAAGCCAAGTGGGTCATGACGCTCACCAATTTCAACCCCTTGATGATCGGCTGGAATTAAAGCGCAAGTAATACCAAGGTGCTGTTTATCACCCAACAAGTGATCGGGATCGTCAAGTTTAAAGGCCAATCCAAGTACCGTAGCCACAGGAGCTAGTGTGATATAGCGTTTATTCCAGCTTAACCGGATACCTAAGACTTCTTCACCATTGTGCATCCCTCTACACACAACGCCTTGGTCAGGGATGCCACCCGCATCCGAACCCGCTTCTGGGCCCGTTAAGGCAAAACAAGGAATATCCGTACCATCGGCTAAACGTGGTAACCAATAGTCTTTTTGCTCTTGAGTACCATAATGAGAAAGCAGCTCACCAGGGCCTAAAGAGTTTGGTACCATTACAGTTACGGCAGCACTGATACTTCGAGTGGCAATTTTCGTTACAATCGTAGAGTTAGCATGGGCGGAAAAATTGAGGCCTCCGTATGCTTTATCAATAATTAATGCAAAAAACTTCTCTTTACGGATGTAGTCCCATACTTCTTCTGGGAGATCTCTATCTTCTTGCACAATTTTATAATCATCGAGCATCGCCAATAAGGTTTCGACTTGATTATCAATAAAAGATTGCTCTTCTTGTGTCAGTTTAGGCTTAGGGTAATGATGCAAGGTCTGCCAATCCGGTGTGCCTGAAAATAATTGTCCATCCCACCAGACACTCCCCGCTTCCATCGCTTCACGCTCCGTATTTGAAAGAGGGGGTAACACTTGTTTAAACCATTTAAACGCTGGGTCACTGATCCATTTTTGTCTTAGTGAGCTCATAATCTATTCCTTTTTCCACGTTAATGAGTGTAATTATTATTGTTGACCCTATTCTTGCGCTGCCACGCCAGCGGCTAAGAAGGGAATTAATTGTTGAATGAGAACATCTGAATCGACTTTCTTCCCATAAGAGTTATAAGCGATTTCTGCTAATGCTTTGCTGGAAGACATGGTGAAAACACAAGTCCCAAGCGTAAAGTGAAGTCGCCAAAATAAAGTCTCAGGATCTAAATTCGGATTAGCCTTTTGAACTGATAATGTAAATAAATTCAACACCGTGCTGTAACGTGTCGTAATAAACCAACGTAAATGACCTTGCACATCGGTATACCCTCTCCCCGTTAATAGCATAAAGCGGCTGGCTCCATTAGGCCGCACTTTATCCAAAGAAAGTAAAGGCTGGACTAAGGTATTAAAAACCTCAGTCATGGTGTAATGATCTCGGGTATTAAGTTCGGTTAATGTTTTTTCTAACTCAGGCATAAACGCTTCTAAGTAACGATTGAGAACTGCTCGAACTAAGGTTTTCTTATCACCAAAATGATAATTAACTGAAGCCAAGTTCACATTGGCTTTGGTCGTAATACTGCGTAAAGAGGTGTCATTGAAGCCATGCTCAGCAAATAATGCTTCTGCTACATCCATGATTTTTGCTTTTGTCTTATTTCTTACTGCCATTTCAACTGCCTGTATTAAACGCTTGTTTGAATACTATCAAGATGGGCAAATCAGGCAAGTGCCCACGATCACAATTGTGAAACAACTGATAAACAATATTTAAATAATCAACAATATCAAATGGTTAAAAAAGACATAAAATTATTTGAAAAAAGATGGAACTGAATGAATAACGCTCAGTCCTATATTATGTAGCAAGTGAGGATAAGCTGATGAGTGAGAATTCTAGCTTAAGCGCTTCACCCAGTTTCTACGCCTAATTGCAATTTTTTTCATATATAACTCCTATATTGTTTTAGCCCATATCCTATTGATTTGGGCTTTTTTTTATCCAAAATTAACCGCTATTACGACCTAGTAGTTTTAAATGCAGTTATCAAGCCTTTTAACCAGTAAGGATGATCAGATAGTTATCCGCAGCTGAGGTTAATTAGTACCATTGGTATAAACATTTCCCCCACCCAAAAAAAGAGATCACTTTCAAAGTGATCTCTTCGATAAGCATTTATCAACACTATCATCAAGCGATAGTCTTGAGATAAAACCGCTTATTTTGCTGATTTAGGTAAGAAGATATTCAGTAGTACATAACCTAATACTGCCGCCGTAGTTGAACCAATCAAAATGCCTAATCGTGAATAGGTATCGAAGGCAACATCAACATTAGTAAAGGCTAAAGATGAAATAAAGATCGACATCGTAAAGCCAATACCACACAACACCGATACAGCAAATATTTGTTTGAAATTCACCCCTTCAGGCAGCTTAGCAATACCCGCTTTTACTGATAGCCAACTAAAGCTAAACACACCCAGTGGTTTACCCACTAATAATCCTAATGCAATCCCCATCGGTACAGTCGATGCCAACCCGCTTAGAGAAACACCTTCTAATGAAATACCGGCATTCGCAAAGGCAAACACTGGAAGAATCAAAAAGTTCACGTAGGGATGAAGTGCATGCTCTAATGTTTTCAGTGGTGATTTTTCGCCTTCTTTGCCGTGTAAAGGAATAGCAAAGCCAATCAGCACTCCAGCAAGCGTTGCGTGTACACCCGATTTCAATACACTCACCCACAGAATAAAGCCAACAATGAGGTACCAACGTGTTTTAGTAACATTTTTCATGTTCATATAGAACAAGATTGCTGTTGCGATGAAACCTATTAGCAGTGCTAAAGTCGATAAATCACTTGAATAAAATAAAGCGATAATCACCACCACGCCTAAGTCATCAATGATCGCAAGCGCTAACAAGAACACTTTTAAGCTCACTGGTACTCTTGGACCAAGTAAAGCCATAATACCTAATGCAAACGCAATGTCAGTCGCGGCAGGGATTGCCCAACCTCCAACTGCAACTGGGTCGTGCATATTAAACATTAAATAAATAACGGCAGGTGCTAACATGCCACCTACTGCAGCAATGGCAGGGAAAATGGCCGTTTCTTTAGAGCGTAAAGCTCCAACAAGAAGTTCTCTTTTTACTTCTAATCCGATTAATAAGAAGAATACCGCCATCAAACCATCATTAATCCAATGAGAGGCTGACATTCCCATAATATTCGCGTGTAGTGCGTCTTGATATGTTGGTCCAAAGGATGAATTGGCAACTAACATCGCTATCACAGCAGCGATGACCAAAATAATGCCGCTGGCTGATTCCATCTTAAAAAATTTCATAACTTGATCTCGCATAAGTTTCCTTTCGATTCGCGTTGAGTCAATAAACAAAGCATGTAGTCATAGTATCCAGATAACTTTGAGCGTAAAAATCGATTGTTTAGAGATTTAACATCGGTTTTTCCGAGCATTTGTCATACAAACAAGAAACAGTGTATGTCAATATAAAACCGCATGACGACACTTATTGTTTACAAAAAAATAACCAATTGAAATATAAGGTAATAATTTTTAGATAAGAAGGGAATAAGTTGAGGGTGCGAGGCTAATACCCTGTCAATTGCATAAAGCCAACACCTTTATGACTTCCGGTCACTATAATTGGTCCTTCCCAAGCAGGAATCCAAAATGGCAACCACAGCTCTTTATTTAACGTTTGGGTAATTAAATTGATATGAAGCTTAGGAATTTCGATCACCCATCGAAGAGGTAATTGTCGCCCATTCAATAATCGACTTTGCTCTAGCGGGTAAATTTTAATCTCATCATTATTAATGGTAATTTTAGCTCCATTCTTTCCTGAAATAGAACCTGAAAAGTAACGTAAATTTTGAGGATTATGATATTGAGTAATAGACAATGCCCGACCATCTTCTAAATGAATATTAAAGCTATCCCAGCGCAATGAACGATCAGCAATCAGGTGGTTTCCCCATTCTTTATCAAGCCAAGCCACACCTTGCACTTTGACATCACGACCATTTAACTTCAATAAGCCTTGGGTTTTCAAAAATGGTGCACTGAACGAGTAAGAGGCGGTCGATAACAAATCATGGGTTTTCTTATAGCCATTATCACCATTCAAGACAAATGGACCACCATTTGCGTTCTTTAATAAGACCGAAAAATCATCAGTGACAACATTCAGTAAACTAGGAACCGCAAAGTTATGGTTAGATACCCAGCTCCAATTATCTATCCATAGTCGAAATGGGTACATTAACGCTCCAGCTTGACCAATACCGCCTCTAGCCAACCGTTGCTGCATCCATGATTTCTGAGCATTTGAGACCACCACTTGTGCGGTATACACCTGTGTATTATGCCAGCCTACACCTTGTACATCACCGTTTGCTACGCGATACATCGTCCATTGCACAGCATAATCAAGGCCATCATCACCTTTCAAATTGGCTTTATAATGCCAAATTTCATTATGAAACCCAGGATGCTCAGCAAAGTCTTTACTGTAATTTATCGTATAATCAGGTAACACTGGCTCATAAACCGAAGAAGTACTATTCTTCTTTGGGAGATGGTCGACAGAGTGTTTTACTTCTTGGGCAACAATTTCTTTTATGATATGAGGTACCATTAAGCTCACTATTAAAATAGAGCACACTATCGCAACACTCCATTTCAACAAGCGTTGCGGTTTTCGATTTTTCATTACAAAGAATCCCTCAGCAATTTCATTGGTGTGGTTTTCACCATCAACCAAACTGGCCAAGCACCCGCCATAAATAACACACTTAATGACCACAAAAATGTCGTGATATATTGCTCTGGTAATAAGGTTAATTGCATCGTCCAACCAAAAGCATTTTTCAAGATCACTTCAACCATCAGTTGGGCCAAAATAATACCAAGCGGTAAAGCGATAAACGCCGTAAATAACCCAATCGCTAATAATTGCAACGCGCCAAGTATCACTAACTCTTTACCGGAAATCCCTAAACACCGAAGTAAAGCCACCTGCTTTTGTCTCGATACTTCACCTGCAACCGTAGAAACAAATAAACCAAATACCGCAATAAACAGGGTAATTTTGCCTAAGGTATCAGCAACTTTGAACGTTTGATCAAAAGCTATCATCGCTTGTGTATGCATAGCATGATTGTTGTATATTCTATCTGGTGACAGGCTATAGCGTTTTTCCATTCGATGAATTAACTCTGTTGCATCGCCTTTTTGTTTCAATACGACCCCTAATGCAACATCGCCACCCTCTTTAAAAATATCAGCCCAATTATGTTGTGAAATAATAACCTGATTATATGGGTTACCATAATCATAATAGATCCCAAGCACCGGCCACTCACTCCCTAAGGGCTCAGGTAAACTAACCTTATCTCCTGGGTGCAAATTCTGTTTTAACGACATCGATTCACTGATTAAGACACCTTTCTCACTGTGTAAACGATGCCAAAATTGAGGAACGGCTAATTTAACGGTTAAGGCTTTACGCTCACCATCGGTATCACCAGAACTCACGACTTGTAGAGTATTGTTCTTGGTTTGTAATGATTTCTCCCATCGCCACCACACCGTTTTCACTTCCGGTTGTTCTTCAAGCCAACTACCTAATCGACCGGCAGAGGAGCTTGTTGGCGTAATATAAAGGTCCGCAGACAAACGTTGAACTAACCATTGATCAGTCGTTTCACGGAAACTGCCAACCATAGTTTCAACACCAATATTGGTTGCCAAAGCTAACATGAAAGCCATTGCGGCCACTCCACGGTAGCTCATACTCGCGGCAATATCGGAAAAAAACCAACGAACTTTGACCCAAGGCATCGTAAAAGAGAAACTGGTAAATAGTTTCCATAAGAAATAAGGCATCACCAACCCGACACTCACCAACAATAGAGCAATTAAAGTAAACCCTTGCTCTTGCGACATCGGCGTTTGATAAAGCGCGATAGCTGCCACAATACAGACACAAGCAACAAAAGCTTGCAACGCAAATTCACGTCCCGCAAAACGCACCAAAGATAAACGTGAAGCTAAACGGACCGGTTGTGAACGAACCAGTCGAATTAATGGCCAAAAACAAGATAGCAAACAACCAAAAATTGCCATCAGCAAACTATATTGAATCCATTCCCAATTCCATTCAATGGATAACCCCACATCAGCATTATAAATATCACTCAAGCTTGCTGAAACCGATGGCATCAGGCTATTGGCCAGAGCTAAACCTAATACCGTACCACTGAGCCAGCCAATCAAAATCCAAGCCATAATTTCTAGCAATAAGGCTTTTGTCAACTGCCAACCCGATACCCCCATTAAACGTAAAACCCCAACCAATGGTTGACGTTGAACAAAAGATAACGACATGGCTTGATAAAAAATAAATAAACCAACCAAGAACGACAACATCCCCATCGCAGTCAAGTTCATATGAAACGCTTTCGTCAATGATCCTAATTCAACACGAGTATTACGATGCAGTGAAATGCCATTTGGTAAATACTCTCGAAGTTGTTCTAATTTATCTGGGGACATCGCTGAACAGGCAATCATATCAAAGCCAGAGCTACGATTAAGTGTACGAATTAAAGACATATCAGCGACAAGACGGGAGCCAGATATACGATTTTTGGTATCTACACTCAAAGGGCCAATTTTCTTGCCAGATTTAAGTAATAAATAATCATTATCTTCAATGTTCAAATATTGTGCTAATTGAGCACTGATGACTATTGGATATGGCGGACGCATGAGTTCAAGCATATCGGATGTTTTCAAATTCTTTTCAGATTGAAATGACATCATTGCGATAGGATCAAAGCCAACAATATTTAATTGCATCCCATCTTTTGTGACCACTCGATGAGTATCAAAAGGAGCGCATTGGTGGAAGCCATGGCGTCTTAGCTGAACATAAAAACCTTGCGGAATTTTATTCCCTGCCATTTTAGGCTGAATACGGTAAGGCAATGGGTTAGAGAAAAGTTTTTCCCCATGGGCATAACTTTGCTTAGCGTGATAGTTAACCGCAAGAACCCCAACAAATAATGAGATCCCAAGTGTTAACCCTAACCAAACAAGAAGAATTTGAAACGGGTGACGGCGATAATGACCTAGCAGTGCTTTAGCTACGGGCCACAACATTCAGCACGCCTCCTTGTAATCGAACACAACCATCCAAATGGCCAGCTACACGTTCACTATGGGTTACCAACAATAAAGTACAATCCATCTGTTTAGATAAACTGGTTAATAAGCGCATCACCGCTTCTGCATTCTTTTCATCTAAACTCCCTGTTGGCTCATCGGCTAGCAATAAAGAAGGCTCCATATAAAGCGCTCGAGCAATCGCGGCACGTTGTTGTTGTCCACCAGAGACTTCTTCAGGATAACGCCCCAATAAAGGCATTAAATCCAGCGATGACAAAATTTGTCGCCACAATTTAGGGTCTTCAGACAACCCTTTTAGTTGACGACAAAAACGAATATTGTCAGCAATATTCAACGTTGTTAATAGGTTAAATTGTTGAAATATCAAACCAATATTATTTCGACGAAACGCTGTTCGTTGGCGATCAGGAGCATCATGCATGGGAAAGCCCGAACAATGTATCTCACCAGAATCACAAGTATCTAATCCTGCAATCATGTTGAGCAAGGTGCTTTTCCCTGAGCCACTCTCGCCCATTAGTGCCAGTTGTGCTCCGCGTTCTAATGTTAACTCAGCACCTTGTAAAACGGGGCTGAACACACCTCCGTCGATGTAACCTTTACAAAGATTTTTAAGATCAAGCATGAAACGTGTACCCACAACCTAGAATAAGAAAAGAAATCTACACTAATCGGCCTTATGTAGAAAGGCATTTGATGCAATACATAGAAATTCAATAAAAAATCAACAAGTTAAACTAACATATTGATTTATTCACCTCATAACAATCAAAATATTGCCTTTATTATTTACAATTACCTCACTAGTAATTCAGCGGTATCTCTGCCAGTTTTAAACCGACATTGTTAGGGTAAATAAGATACTCACCATGATATTTCACAATCGACTTATAATCGGTTTGTTTATGCAATAAGAAACCTTGAGCTGTCGCCTCTTCGATAAACGCGGCATGATTACCCCGAACATAAAAGCTCATCGGGCGGTGCAATAATTCTCCATCGAAACAATCATCACATTGCTTTGCACACAACACGAAGGAGTTGGGTTGATCAGCAAAAATCTGCGTCTTTTCTGTCAATTCAAACTCATTGACGACTTCCCAACCCTTATTTTCCATATGGTCCATAAAGGCTTCAATATCGGCATCTTTAATCGGCTTTAATTCGCCATCTTTTGGAAGAAACTGCTGATATAATCTTGAAATGCGCTCAAATGTAGCAAGCAGCTCACTGCCAGCCCCTTTACTACGACTCATTTTTTGCCAACCAATCAGATCCTCTTTGACACAACGATCAAATTCTTGGCTTTTGAGGCTTTTGGTTACCCAACGAGCAATAAAATGCGTATTCGTGATGGGAGTGTTGGCCAGTTTGCCACTCTCATGTTGCCGTTTTAATGCTTCTAATGCCGTATTCACGACCCGCTGAATTTCTAAAGAATATTGCATCCACTCTTACTCTATCAATTTAATCTTTTTTCTATCAATGAAACACGCTTTATGCATGGCGACTTAACAACCAGTAGGAGCTCATTGAAAGCACACCACATAAAAACATACTAATGACCATTGGCCACACATAACCACTTGGTAACATCGCAATAATTGCGCTGATCACCGCGCCAGTTCCAAAACGTAAGGTGCCCGCTAAAGAGGAAGCGGTGCCTGCCATTTGTGGATAATTACTGAGCAATAACCCCATCGAGTTACTGCCTATAATAGAAATGGTACCAACAAATAAAATGACACAGGGAACAATCGCCCACAAGCCAAAATCACATAGCCAACTGATCAACAAAGCAATGGCGGCTAAAGATTGACAAGACAACCCAAAACGTAACATCCAATGTGAGCCCATTTTACGGACAGCACGACCGTTAAAGCTGGTCATTGCTACCATCCCTACTACATTTAAAGCAAATAAATAGCCAAAATATTCAGGCTTAACACCATAGATATCAATATAAACAAACGAACCTGCGGTAATAAACGCAAACATACCTGCAAATGAAAATGCACCACAGAATATCAAGCCAAATGCCACCGGGTTGGTAAATAAACGAAAATAATTACGTAGCGTGGTTTTAAAATGCAATGGCTGTTTATTTTCAGTTGCAAGTGTTTCCGGAATTTTTAGTACGACGGCTAACAAAACAATAAAGGAAACCAAAGCCAGCAACATAAAAATAGAGCGCCAACCAAACCAAACCGCTAAATGACCACCAATCATAGGAGCAAGCAAAGGGGAAATAGTAATGACTAAAGTAATAAAAGACATCGCTCGAGCAAACTCTTCTTTATTAAACATGTCTCTTACCACCGCTTGTACAATAACGGCTGCCGCGGCTCCTGCAAAACCTTGAGCAAAACGAGTATACAGTAATGCTTCAATACTGGTCGTAGTTGCACAAATCACGGAAGCAATAGCAAAGAATATAATCCCGATCATCAAAATAGGACGACGTCCATAGCTATCCGCTAATGGGCCATGCAACAATTGCCCTAACGCAAATCCTGCCGTATATGCCGTTAATGTCCCTTGCACCATGCCATGATTCACCATCAGGTCGCTGGCAATCGTTGGCATAGCAGGCAAATACATATCAATGGCAAAAGGGGTTAACAAGCCAATTGAGCCAAGAATCAAAAACAACAAAAAATTGCTCTTTGGCAAGGCAACTTGAGGCATAAAATATCCTTTTTAATTTGATACTGAATTAATATCACTATTGAATGGGTGCAGAAGTCTTTCAGAAGTGCATTTGGCAACCCGTTATAATAATTACTTAGCTTAAACAGTTTCTAGCTCGAGTACTCTTGCTGTCTAAAGCACCGTTTTATCTAGAACACTGTTTTGTCTATATCATTATTTTTTGCCTATATTACGAGTTCTACAATATTGCTATCTCGTTATACAATAGAGGCAATTTCTTCATTGGACAGGGCTCGATACTCCCCAGGTTCCAACGTTTCATCTAACTGAATACGACCAATCGATTCACGATGCAGTTGATCCACTTTATTACCCAATGCGGCAAACATACGTTTTACTTGGTGGTACTTACCTTCAGAGATAGTCAAAAGCAATTCATTGTTTGCAAAATCAACCACTTCCATCTTAGCGGGTAAGGTTAGCTCTTTTTCATTACGAAGTTGAATACCTTGGGCTAATTGATCGGCATAGTCTTCACCAATCGCATCTTCTAACCAAACTCGGTATGTTTTCTCACATTTGTGTTTTGGTGAAGTAATTCGGTGCGACCATTGACCATCATCCGTAATTAACACTAAACCTGTCGTATCCACATCTAAGCGTCCGGCAAAATGCAATTTATCCATATTGACTTCATCCAGTAATACGAATGCGGTTGGGTTATTACTGTCTTCATGCGAGCATACAAAACCTTCAGGCTTGTACAACATAAAATAACGTGGTCCAGGCATTGGAAGATAACGCTCTTGCCATTCGACACGAGATGCTTCGGTGACTTTAATTGAGGCCACTTTGACCACATTACCATCGACTGTCACTTCACCACGGCGTAATAAGATCGTAGCCTCTCTTCTTGTTACCCCTAATGTTTCACATAAAAACTTATCTAAACGCATGAATACCTCTTAATTTGCCCTTAATAGGGCGTTTATACTCTTAACATATCAGGTGGTAACTTTCTCTTTAAGGCTAATTAATCAACGCGATTAAATCCCCCACCTAAGTTAAAAGAAACAATCTGGCCATTATAAAGCTATTTACTGTATTAGTTGAGCGATTTCACCATTAAAACTAACCTTCCGCCTTTCATTACAAAGAAAGGTTATTCTAACTTCTTTATATTGAGGAATTCTCAGGCATTCAAATAAGAAATGTCTCAAAAATAATCAGGCCTTTTAAAGATGCTCCTTATTCACACCCAATCTAATTTGATTAAATTTTATACTTCATTATTATTTTGTCACAATTAACCCTTATTTTTTTATATCCTATTAACGCAATAAATAGACAATAGATTATTCACAAGGTAAATTAAGCCCCTCGACTTTCGTCTAAAATGAAACCAAAATGCCAGCCAAAAATTAAACTTTAGTCTTAGACTCTCCTTATCTCATTTTTTGACCAACAAATAAACAATATTAAATAAGTATAAATATCAAAAATTTATACTGGTCAGACCTGATTTCTTGTGAGAAATAAGATAAATTGCAAATTTATTAAGTTCGTAGCATTTTTTGAAAATTTAAATACACAAAAAAAACATTTAATAATAAAACTATTAACAACGTATCCATACATAATCGGTGCGATACAAATAATAAATAATGTGTAAGGGAAAACCATGAAAAAAACACAATATTCTCTATTAGCTCTTTCTATTGCTTTAGCCTCTCAAGTTCATGCAGCAGGTTTCCAAGTAGTAGAACACTCAGCCTCTGGATTAGGTCGCGCCTTTTCTGGTGATGGTGCTATTGGTGATAATGCGAGTGAAATGTCAGCAAACGCCGCCTCTATGATGTTATTTGATCGCGCTCAATTCTCTGGTGCTGTTTCTTACATCGACCCTGAGATTGATGTGAAAAGTAATACCTATGGTGACGAAGCGAATGACATCGCCCCTTCACAAGTCGTTCCGGCTTTTTATTATGTTCAACCAGTTAATGATAAGTGGGCATGGGGTATTGGCATGTTCACCGATTACGGTGTATCAACCGATTATCCATCAGATTTTTCTGGCGGCGATATGGCTGGGCATACCTCTTTAACCACATTTAAATTTAACCCTAATGTTGCTTATCGTCTTAACGAACAATTCAGTATTGGTGCTGGTGTGAACGTGACTTATGCCAAAGCAAAATTAGAGCGAAATGTCGGTATTGCGGGTAGCCAGCTAGGGGTACCAAGTTCAACTTCTCTATTAAAAATGGAAGGTGATGCATTTGGTTACGGTTGGAATGTCGGTGCGTTATTTGAACTTGACAAAAATAACCGTTTCTCAGCTTCATATCGCTCAGATGTCAAATTAAAATTCAAAGATGGCGACTTTACCGATGGAACTGGTCTAATAACAGGGAAACAACCGGGCTCAACCTCTAATGCTGATTTAGAAATTGAACTACCAGATATCTTAGAATTGTCGGGCTTCCATCAGCTTAATCAACAATGGGCTGTTCACTATAGCTGGCAATGGACCAATTACAGTAAGTTCTCTGAATTAAAAGCAACAAGTAATGCTTGCTCTGATGGCACTTGCTTTACTAAGTCTGAAAGCTATTCTGATAACCAACGCTGGTCAATCGGTACTACTTATGCGGTTAACGAACAATGGTTAGTGCGTGCTGGCTTTGCTTACGATGAACAAGCGGGGAAAGCAACCCTAAGTATTCCAGATACCGACCGCTACTGGTACACCGCAGGTTTAACTTACTTATGGACTCAAGATTTATCTCTTGATGCTGGTTTTGCTTATATTGACGGGAAATCAGGTAATTTCACAGAAACTGGGCTAGCAGGAAAACAAGAATTCCACTCATCTGGTCCTGCTTACATTGGTGCGATTCAGCTTAACTACGCCTTCTAATATCGGTTAGAAGTCGTCATACAAACCCACCTTCGCGGTGGGTTTTCTATTTTCGAGTCAATTAATCCCCACCAAAGTCGAGCCACGAGAAACGAAGTACCCAAGATTCGATAAACGCTCTAGCATTTCCCTGCCAACCCGATTATCCTCTGAATTCCATTTTATTACCTGATTTCTGATGTTCACACTCCGCCCTTATCAAGCCGACTCGGTTAAAGCCGTCATTCATTATTTTCGTCATCACAACGACCCTGCCGTCATCGTATTGCCAACCGGTGCAGGTAAAAGCCTAGTCATCGCTGAGTTGGCTCGTTTGGCCAAAGGCCGAGTGTTAATGTTGACCCACGTTAAAGAACTGGTTGAACAAAACCATGCCAAGTATGAAAGTTACTCAACAGACGATCGCCCACTCAAAGGCAGTATTTTCTCAGCTGGATTAGGCCGTAAAGAAACCGATGAAAAAGTGGTCTTTGCCTCTGTACAATCGGTTGTGAGAAATCTAGAGGCTTTTGCTAATCAATTTTCATTATTAGTGATCGATGAATGCCATCGCGTACCTGATAACCCCAAAAGCAGTTACCGTAAAGTGATTGCACATCTACAAACCGTCAATCCAGGCATCAAGATCCTTGGTTTAACCGCAACCCCCTATCGCTTAGGAATGGGTTGGATATACCAATATCAAGTCCGTGGTAAATCAGGCCAAGTACGCTCACAAGAGCCGAGATTTTTTCGAGATTGTATCTTTGAACTGCCAATCCAATATCTCTTAGACGAAGGGTATTTAACACCAGCACGTATGATAGATGCCCCGGTGCTCAGTTATGATTTTTCCAATTTAAAGCCCGCATTAGCCGGGCGATATAAAGAAGCAGATTTAGACTTAGTCATTGAACAATCCAAACGAGCTACCCCGCAAATAGTACAACAAGTCATTGAACTTTCTAAAGAAAGACAAGGCATCATGATTTTTGCGGCTACCGTTCGCCACGCACAAGAGATTTTAAGCTTATTGCCACCCTCTCAAGCGGCACTTGTCATTGGGGACACACACCAAAAAGAACGAGATCAAATCATTAATGACTTTAAAACTCGTCAAATAAAATATTTAGTCAATGTGTCTGTTCTAACGACCGGCTTTGATGCCCCACACGTTGATTTAATCGCGATATTACGCCCCACTGAATCCGTCAGCTTATACCAACAAATTATTGGTCGAGGCTTACGTTTGGCGGAAAATAAACAAGAGTGCTTAGTATTAGATTATGCGGGTAATCAATACGATTTATATCAGCCAGAAGTGGGAGAAACAAAACCTGACCCAACAAGTGACAGCGTCACGATCCCTTGTCCGGCTTGTGGGTTTAATAATACCTTCTGGGGAAAATTAGATAATAACGGCATGTTAATCGAACATTACGGTCGCCGCTGCCAAGGCTACTTTGAAGTCCTAAATGAACAAGACCTTCCTACTGGTGAGCGTGAACATTGTGATTACCGCTTTAAAGCTAAATTTTGCTCTGAATGTGGCGCAGATAATGACATTGCAGCACGAATTTGCCATCAATGTGATGCCACTTTAGTCGATCCTGATAAAAAACTGCGTGATGCCCTAAACCTCAAAGATGCCCTGGTGTTTGAATGCAAAGATATGAACCTTCAGGTCTACAAAAATCAAGATGGTAAATCACAACTCAAAGTGACCTATTCTGGTGAAAGTAATGATGAGCAATCTGCCGCCTTGGTACATGAATTTTGGACACTCACGACTAAGAAGCAAAAGCAAAGATTTGCTGAACAATTTGTTCGCCCTCACCTTGCAGATCGCCATCGTCCATTTGAGCATAGTACTCCCACTCAAGTGGCTAATAATCAACATCGCTTCCGTTTACCCTTATTTATTATTGCTCGGAAATCAGGCCGATTTTGGAAAATTCGCGATAAAATCTTTTCTGATGAGTTAAATTAAATGAAATCCCCTGATATCACGTTATTTTTTATTGATGAAACCGACGTTGAATGATAGTATCCGCGCTCGTTTCAATGCTTTAATCTTTTAAAGTGATTGGAACAACGATTAATCACTAGGTCGCTATGTGATTAAACATCTTTTAATTTACTAATTTGAGAGTAAATACTATGAAATTTGAAGCAGTAGTACGTACTGAACTAGGTAAGGGTGCGAGCCGCCGCCTACGTCTAGCTGGCCAATTCCCAGCAATCGTTTACGGTGGTGAAGCAGCACCTGTTTCTATCGCTCTAGACCACGACGAAATCATCAACCAAATGGACAAGCCTGCGTTCTACGAAGGCATCACTCTAGTGGTTGACGGTCAAGAGATCAAAGTGAAACCACAAGATGTTCAACGTCACGCGTTTAAGCCAAAAGTTGAGCACATGGACTTCATCCGTATCTAATTCTTCTACCAAAGAATTTATCTCGGATAAATCCACCTTTTGCATAACATTGAATTCGACTTTACCAATCGAAACTCAATAAAAATTAGAAAGCCCGATGCTACCAACATCGGGCTTTCGCCTTTTTATCATTATATTAATTAACCCCATCTCCCCAATTAGCCCTATCTCCCCATTTCTCTCTTATCATTCCCCAAAATGGTCTAAATCCAATCTGCATTTAAGTTAAAACATTTAAATTTGCATAAAATTTCGGCTCACTTCAAATTTAGTATCTATACTCGTTTTAGTTAGCTCTATCCCATCCAGTCAAAGAAGGAGATTCTTATGGCATCTTTAGATAGTAAATACGTTAACTTTAGTGAAGATCATGAACTCAATAGCTGCTTACGACATGCAGGATTACGGCAAACAGCTGATAATCGCAAAAAGTTACAAGCATTAGGTGCAGAGACCAAAGCTCGATTAGATAAAAAGCGACTCAGTCATGATGATTTATATGGCGCCATTGATATGTGTAAAAGTGATTTCGAGTAAGTTATCGAAAAGACTTTACGCACATCATTAATATGAGAAGTTGATAAGAGTGGCGTTGGCTGTTGGCGCGCCACTTTAAATTAGTAATCCGATTTAAGTTAGTGATCCGGTTTAAGTTGGTGTGCTACTTTAAGATGGTGCGTCACTTTAAAAAGAATCTAAAATAAATCTCCTTGTGGTGATTCATCCGAGTCTTCTAGTTGCTGAACCGGAATATTGTGCTGACGCATTGCCAGTCGTTTTCGATAATAACGCTGTTTACACAATTTAATGATGTGCCGTTGTTGTGCCGGAGTGAAGTTCAGCCAGTTAAATCTTTCTTCTCGTTTACGCATGCAGCCTTTGCAATACCCTTTTTCGTCGACGCTACATACACCAACACATGGACTGGGCACCGTAAAAAACTCTAACTGCTCCATACGTCCTCCATCCATCAAGAAAGTGATTAACTTGTTATACCTAATTGAAAAATAGCTGTAAATCATTTCATACGTCAAGAAATATAAACAGTGAGGTTAGCATCAACTAATTGAATTTAATGTTTATCCTTATTATTTTTGGTAATATTAGCCCACAACTATACTGATGGAGTTATTTATGAAAAAGCTGATCACAGCATTGACTGTTCCTATGTTACTTGCAGCATGTTCAACAACTGCAGATAAGGCAGCCTTTGTAAAACCAACGGATCTTCAACATCACCATTGGGTTTTAGCTAAAATTGACGGTAAAGACGTAGTTAAAGCTGAAAACGGTGCACAAGCTGACTTAGAAATTGGCGAGAACTTAAATTCTCATGGTAATGCTGGCTGTAATGGTTTCCGCGGTGTAGCTGAAATTAACCCAGAAAATGGTCAATTCCGCATTGAGAAAATGGCCATGACGATGAAAATGTGTATGGGCGATGCCATGACGACTGAGCGTGCAGTATCAAGCACTTTATCAGCGTGGAGCACTATCGATCTTCAAAAAGACACGCTAACACTATCAAACGACCAACATACTTTGACTTATACATTAAGTGATTGGGTAAACTAATCCGGTTAATAGTCTAGTATTTTGACTTGAAGTTGCAGCCTTAGACGCTGCAACTTTTTTATTGTCTCTTCTTACCTATTCACACTAACCCAACACATTTTACTTCTTCTCTCTGCTTCTTCTCTCTGTTTCTTATTTCTGCTTCTTCTCTCCGATTTTAAATTTTCTTTTTATTCTCTTAACCAGATAACAAAAATAACCCTCTCATCAAGTACATCTGAGCAAAATTTCAGTATAGAATAAGCACACTATCAAATGGAGTTTGACTGTGTTGAAATACAGCATTATTGCTTTACTGGCTTTTATTTCTTATCCCTTACAGGCTTGCCAAATTATTCAGTCTTCCGTCAAAGATGAATATTACATTGGTGAAAGTTGCCCACTCATTCCATTAACAACGGAACACAATAGCAACACGAATACGGTGTATTTCGTTCAATATTTGTTTGCCAACAACTTTTATACGTATGTGGATATCAAAGGTGTAATCCAAAATAAACTGACCTTCCCTATCGCAAACCAACCGTTTAATCATGGTTATAGGATGATGGTAGGCCCTTTGAGCCTTGATGATGCCAAATACGTTCAATCACGGTTACAAGCGCTCAATTATCCTGACGCTTTAATTAAATCCTATACACCGCAAACGCCGCAGCAAGCGTTATCCTTACCTCAGCTTTCCTCATCAATGCCTCCAGCCGCTCTCGACAATACCTTAACCTATCCCGATATGACACCAGTCTATTCTCTGGGTGGTTATATGGCCTTATTGCCCACTTATCATGATGATTATCAAGGAAAAGTAACAAAGTATAATCAAAGAAACCTTGGTAGCTTTACTTATCAACAAGCCCGAGCGGTATGCAGCTCAGCAAATAGCCGCATTGCCAATGAACAAGATTATAATGTGATATTGTCCAATACTGGCTTTATGATGAAATACGCGGTGAAATCTCAATTCTGGCTCACCCCGTCACAAACCATTACTCGTATCCACAATCAAGTGATCACTCGCAAACAAAATCCAAGCGCTCACTTTAACGTGATCTGTATTACCAAGTAACCGCTTGAATATGTTTACAATGAGCCCACGATCATCAATAACGATAATAGTGAGCTCATTCCCTAAATAACTACCAAATACTTATTGATTAAAACGCTGACGTAATGTTTTCGCTGCGGCCACCATATTCTTTAACGATGCTTCGGTTTCAGGCCAGTTACGGGTTTTCAAGCCACAATCTGGATTCACCCATAATCGCTCAACGGGAATTTTCTTGGCGGCGCTTTCCAATAATTGCAAGATCCATTCTTGAGTTGGTATGTTCGGTGAGTGAATGTCATAGACTCCAGGTCCAATTTCATTCGGGTAATTAAACTCTTCGAATGCTTTTAATAATTCCATATTGGAGCGCGAGGTTTCAATGGTGATCACATCGGCATCCAACGCTGCCACTGAATCAATAATTTCATTAAACTCGCTATAACACATATGGGTATGGATCTGGGTTTCTGGTTTAGCAATTGCAGCAGAGAGTTTAAACGCTTCTACTGCCCACTCAAGATAGGCTTGATGATCGCGTTGTTTCAACGGTAAACCCTCACGAATTGCAGGCTCATCAATTTGAATAATATTGATACCTGCATTTTGTAAATCATCCACTTCATCACGTAAAGCAAACGCCAACTGTTGGGCAATCTCTTTACGAGTAATGTCTTCACGAGGAAAGGTCCAGCATAAAATAGTAACCGGCCCGGTCAACATACCTTTTATTTGTTTTGCCGTTAGGGATTGCGCATACACCGACCAATCGACGGTTATGGGATGTTCACGCTCAATATCAGCAACCACAATCGCCGGTTTAACACAGCGCGAGCCATAACTTTGTACCCAACCAAAGCGCGTCACTTGAAAACCAGCCAGATTCTCCGCAAAGTATTCCACCATGTCGTTACGTTCAGCTTCACCGTGAACCAAAACATCTAAGTCCAACGCTTCTTGACGCTTAACGGCGTCTTGAATATGCCCTTTTAAAGCCTGTTCATAATCGGTTGCCGTAAGTTCACCGGCACGAAAAGCACTACGTTGTTGACGAATATCAGCGGTTTGTGGGAATGAACCTATGGTTGTAGTAGGTAATAACGGTAGCCCCAACACTTCCGCTTGATGATGAGCACGCTCGACATACGGCGCACTACGATTGATCAACTGGCGAGTGAACGATTGCAGACGAGCTTGTACTGACGCTTTATGGACATGCTTTGCCGTTAAACGCGCTTTAATCGGTTGGCTGTAAGCTTCACACGCGGCAATGGCATGAGTATTACCGTCGAGTGCTGCTCCCAATAAGCTCACTTCATTCAGTTTTTGTTTAGCAAACGCAAACCAACTTTTGACCTCTTCCGTTAATTCAGTTTCAAGCTCTAAGTCCATAGGACTATGCAATAACGAACAAGAACTGGCGAGCCATAATTTATCACCACGTTGTGCTTTTACTGGTTGCAGTTTCTCAAGCCACGATTGGAGATCCGCACGCCATACATTGCGGCCATTAATCACCCCTACCGACAATACCCAATCTTGCGGAATCGCATTATTCACTGCATCGAGCTGCTGAGGCGCGGCAGAAAGATCAATGTGCAACCCATCCACCGGCAATTCGATAATTTGACTTAGATTGTCTTCCACTGAATCAAAATAGCTAGTGAGCAATAGCTTCACATCGCCCGCTAAGATTTGATAAGCCAACTTAAAAGCACCGGACCATTTATCCTCTAACTCGAGGCTTAAAATAGGTTCATCAATTTGTACCCATTCAACCCCCAAAGCGGCTAATTTGCTTAAAATTGCTTGATAAGCAGGTAACAAACGGGCCAATAAAGACAGGCGATCAAAGCCATTGTTGACCTCTTCTTCATTGACTTCTTTACCTAGGTATAAATAGCTCAGTGGTCCAAGTAGAACGGGCTTAACTTTATGTCCCGCTTGAATGGCTTGACTGACTTCATCAAATAGTTGTGGCCAACTGACTTGAAAACTGTCGTCTTGACGAAACTCCGGCACAATATAGTGATAGTTGGTATTAAACCATTTGGTCATATCACAAGCCGCTGCATTAGCTGACTCGTCATGCCCAACCCCACAGCCACACTGACTCGACTCGGTGTTAGTGTGCTCACGATTGATTTGTTCTGTATTAACCGATTGACCTCGCGCCATTTTAAATAAAGTATCTAAATTGGGGAAACCGCCATTGGAATGACGCGCCGGTACATGCCCGAGTAACAAACTGGTGGTTAACACATGGTCATACCAAGCAAAATCACCCGCAGTGACATAGCTTAACCCACTGACAGCTTGATCCTTCCAATGCCGACTGCGCAACTCCGTACCAACTTGCTTAAGTTCCTTTTGCGTTATCTCTCCTTTCCAAAATTGTTCTTGAGCAAACTTTAATTCACGCTTTTCACCAATGCGTGGGTAGCCAAGAATATGAGTCGTTGTTTTTGAATGATTGGTCATGTCGATATCCTTATTTTATAAACGGCACACGGCGCTTTCGCTGTTGGATCACCTCGCTTTTACTTCTCGAAGAAATCCATCTAGATGGCCAAATCATTACGTTTTGCTCAGCTAGGAGCAATGTCTAATCATTCACATTGATTATGAATTTATTTCAATTCAACTGACTTTTAAAATAAAAATAGACGTCTAGACGTTTACAAATGGGGTTTTCCGGCGTAGTTTATGAATAAATCTAAAGGAATAATTTTCATCATGAGGATGAATAATGATAGAGATAAAGCATTTAAGGACAATTAGCGTATTGCGTGATACTGGCTCATTAACGGCAACCGCAACTTCATTGCACCTAACGCAATCAGCGCTGTCACACCAATTAAAAGACCTAGAATCTCGCATAGGCGGTAAACTGTTTTTACGTAAAACTCGGCCGATTAAATTTACTCAAGAAGGGACGATTTTACTTCAGTTAGCTGATGAAGTGCTGCCTAAAATAGCCAGAGCAGAAAATGACATTGCCAGTTTAAAAGAAGATGTGAATGGACGTTTGCACATGGCGATAGAGTGTCACTCATGTTTTCAATGGTTGATGCCAGCATTGAAAGAATACCAAATCGCTTGGCCAAGTGTGGCTTTAGATTTTTCTTCAGGTTTTGGGTTTGAACCTTTACCCGCTTTAGTTTCTGGCGATCTTGATTTAGTGATCACATCGGATATTCAGCCTCGCTCAGAAGTGCATTACGAACCTTTATTTGATTTTGAAATGCGCCTCATCACCGCCACTAATCACCCTCTTGCGGATAAAACCGTGATTGAACCTCAAGATTTAGCCACTCAAACCATGCTCTCTTATCCTGTGCAAAAGCAACGCCTAGATGTAGTAAAACATTTTTTGCAACCCGCCGGTATTGAGCCTGCAAAATGGAAGCAAGCCGACAATACCCTGATGTTAGTACAAATGGTCTCGGCTGGATTAGGGGTGGCCGCCCTCCCAAACTGGGCAATCAGCGAATTTTCTCGCCAAGGATTAATCACCAGTAAACCATTAGGTAAAGGGTTATGGCGTCGCTTATTTGCCGCCACAAGACATGCGGAAAAAGAAAAACGTTACTTACAGGCCTTCTTCAGCACCGCTAAACTGCAGTGCCAAAGTCATTTAGATGGGATAAAAAGTCCCTAGTTCCTGGTTCCTGGTTCCTGGTTCCTGGTTCCTGGTTCCTGGTTCCTGGTTCCTGGTTCCTGGTTCCTGGTTCCTGGTTCCTGGTTCCTGGTTCCTGGTTCCTGGTTCCTGGTTCCTGGTTCCTGGTTCCTGGTTCCTGGTTCCTGGTTCCTGGTTCCTGGTTCCTGGTTCCTGGTTCCTGGTTCCTGGTTCCTGGTTCCTGGTTCCTGGTTCCTGGTTCCTGGAGGACAGTTTTCCGTGACAACCATATTAAAGCAAGTAAGGTGTCTATTTTTATTACTGTAAATATTAAGTACCTACCCCTAGGAACTAGGAACCAGACCCTAGAAACCCGCTTTTCTTCACCTCGCCTTAAACTGATTGGTTAAAGGATCGTATTGATAACCTAACACATCAAGTTTACCGACCAAATCTTCAACATCCATTTCATACATGGTGACGAGTTCATCAAAGCTGTCACATTCGAGTCTGAGCTTTTCGTTAACAATACCTAGTAAAATAACGCTATCCCAACGTTGAATATTACTCAAGTCCATGCGTCTACTCCTTATGAAGAAATACCTTCATTAAGCGTAGTTCGAGTTAACGTAAAACTCTGTGATAGAGGATAAAAAGTCACCGCTTTTCATCCTAATCATTTCAGCCTTGTCACAGTTGAAATTAAAATAGCAGCGCGGCAAAACCAACCATCGCCACAAAGCTCAAGCAAAAACCTAATGCTGGTTTCCATTTAGTGATGGTTTGCTGTGTGAAGATATGCCAACTTGATCCTAGGATGCCAAGCAAAATTAAAGCAAAACAACCGACTAACCACCACACAATTTGATGAAGATAGTTCAAACTGTATTGCTGGGTTTGCCACAAGACGGCAAGACTAATCAGCATCGCTCCGACAATTCCCACTACAGGTAATAGACGATGAAAAGCTTGTAAGCGGGTACGAGCAAAGGTCAATAAAATATGACTTAGTCCAGCCCCTAAAAATACAATACTGAATAAAATAAATAACCCTTGCGGACGTTCACTACCAAGAATAAAGAAGATGGTGAAAGCGGCCGCCAAGCCAAGAGCTACTTGTAATAACCAAATCGGTCCAGAATCGCGTGTTTTACTCACTTTTACCTGAGAGAAGAAAGCAAGAATCACCACGCCAATTGAAGCCAAAGGCCAATACAGAGGGCTTATTGCTAACCATAATGCGCCAATTACCGGTAATTGTTTATGAATACGGCCACGTTGCCCAGGGCAAATTTCACCTTTAAGCAGCACCATTAATAAAACGCATTGAGCCCCAAGTAACATGGGGGGAATAACATTAAGCAAGTAAGAATACATGGTAATAACACATCAACTGAATAAGAAAAGTGGCGCGCATTCTAACAAAATATCCGCCAATGATCTTGATTAAAAGCCATTAACCCAACACAAGAGCTGGGTTAATTTGAATCTCGAACAAATGGAAACGGTTATAATGCCTTACAAACACTGGCGACTAATTTATCAATACCCGATTTCGCTTGTATGAGGTTGTCCGCCAACATGTACGCAGGTGTCGTAACCACTTTATAGTGTTCATCAATCGTGATCTCATTAACTTGGCATTCCACATGCTTGCCTCCTAATGAAGTAATCACCGCTGCCGTTTCAGGGTCATGACCGATCGTACATTTCACGCCTTCAAATACTTTAGGTAATAACACTGGCGCAATGCACATATAACCTGCAATTTTTCCCGCAGCATAAAAAGCTTTCATGGTTTTCGCTACGCAAGGCAACACATCAAACTCAGCGCCTTTAAAAGCCAATGAAGAAAGGTTTTTCGCGACCCCAAAACCACCGGTCATGATCAAGCCATCGTATTGGGAGACATCAAGCTCGGCAATATCTTTCACCTTACCACGCACAATACGTGCCGCTTCTTGTAGTACATTACGTGAACCGGATTGCTCTTCTCCTGTCAGGTGGTCCAACACATGGGCTTGTTCAATATTAGGAGCAAAGCACTGATAGCCGACACTTTGTTCTTCAAGGGCTAACAAGGTCAACACAACCTCATTAATTTCCGATCCATCAAAAACGCCACATCCTGCTAAAATTACCGCCACTTGTTTTGACATGAAAACTCCTTGATTGTCGATTAAACCCCTATAATCATAGGGCTATGAGATAAAAAATAGTTTCTTTAATCCTAGTCGATCTAGCTTGAAGTCTGTATACTTTGGCATCCCAAATTTGAGGTGAATTTATGTACAGCAACATCCAACTTACCAGCAAGCCAACACCGATTAACCAATATCCAAAATATTGGGCTGAGTGTTTCGGACCTGCGCCTTTCCTACCCACGAGCCGTAAAGAAATGGATGCACTCGGTTGGGACAGTTGTGATGTCATCATCGTCACTGGTGATGCTTATGTCGATCATCCAAGTTTTGGTATGGCCATCATTGGTCGTTTGTTAGAAGCACAAGGTTTCCGGGTCGGCATTATTGCACAACCTAAATGGGACAATAAAAACGACTTTATGAAGCTCGGTAAACCCAATTTATTTTTTGGGATCACTGCCGGTAACATGGATTCCATGATCAACCGTTATACCGCGGATAGAAAGCTGCGTCATGACGATGCCTACACACCAAATAACGAAGGTGGCAAACGTCCAGATCGCGCAACGCTGGTGTATTCACAACGTTGCCGTGAAGCCTATAAAGAAACCCCTATTGTACTGGGTGGTATTGAAGCGAGTCTGCGTCGCATCGCACATTATGATTATTGGTCAGATAAAGTCCGTCGCTCTGTGTTGTTTGATGCCAAAGCCGATATTCTGCTTTTTGGTAACGCAGAACGCGCCTTGGTTGAAGTGGCTCATCGCCTTGCCAATCAAGAACCGATCAGTGAAATGACTAACATTCGCGGTACTGCGGTCAATTTACCTGCTGCCCCTGAACATTACACCATTATCGATTCATCACGCATTGAGAAACCAAGCAAAGCGGTCTTTGTGCCAGTCAATCCCTATGAAGTGGAAAGCAACTGCGATACTCAATCTAAAGACCAACAAGCTGAAGATGCTGCAAATAACGCTGCGCAAGCAATCGAGATTCAACCTCAACCGATTAAACTTGAACGTAAGCCTCGTCACGATTCAAAAAGTACCGCTGTACGTTTGCCGCCCTTTGAAAAATTAAACAATGACCGAATTTTATATGCTCACGCCAGCCGTGTAATGCATTTAGAAACCAACCCGTATTCTGGCCGTGCTTTGATTCAAAAACATGGTGACCGTGAGTTATGGGTTAACCAAGCACCAATTCCATTATCTACTGAAGAAATGGATTTCGTGTTTGGGCTCCCTTACGCACGTAGACCGCACCCAATGTACGGCAAAGCCAAAATTCCGGCTTATGACATGATCAAAACTTCGGTCAACATCATGCGTGGCTGTTTTGGTGGTTGTTCTTTCTGTTCAATTACCGAGCACGAAGGTCGTATTATTCAAAACCGTTCTCAAGAATCGATTTTGACCGAGTTAGAAGAAATTCGCGACAAAGTACCCGGTTTTACTGGCACTATTTCGGATCTTGGTGGCCCAACTGCCAACATGTATCGCTTAGGCTGTTCCGATCCTAAAGCAGAAGCTAACTGTCGTCGTCCTTCTTGTGTGTTCCCGGGGATCTGTAACAAGCTCGATACCGACCACCAGCACACTATCGATTTATACCGTGCGGCGCGTAAAGTCCCTGGGATTAAAAAAGTGATGATCGCCTCTGGTGTACGTTACGATTTAGCGATTGAGTCTCCAGAATATGTCAAAGAATTAGTGACCCACCACGTGGGCGGTTACTTGAAAATTGCCCCTGAACATACTGAAAAAGGCCCACTCAATAAAATGATGAAACCGGGTATGGGCACCTATGACAAATTCAAGCAAATGTTTGAAAAATACAGTGCGGAAGCCGGTAAAAAGCAATATCTCATTCCTTACTTTATTTCAGCGCATCCGGGGACTGAAGATGAGGACATGCTCAACTTAGCATTGTGGCTAAAGAGCAATAATTTTGAGTGTGATCAGGTACAAAACTTCTACCCATCACCCATGTGTAATGCGACGTCTATGTATTACTCAGAAACCAACCCTCTAAAACGGGTGAAGTACAAACAACGTGAAGATGTGCCCGTTGCTAAAGGGGAACGTCAACGTCGCTTGCATAAAGCTCTATTACGTTATCATGACCCGCTTAACTGGCCATTGATCCGTGAAGCACTGATCAATATGGGGAAAAAACACTTAATTGGTGATAAGCCGAGCTGTTTAGTCCCGGCTGAAGATGCCGTTGATGCTCTTACCCCAGCGCAACGCCGTAAATCGGGCCGTCATGGTGCAAATCGTTTTGCGACCAAACACACTGGAGCAAAAGGTCAACCGGGCTTAGGTGGCGAACGTTCACAAGGTAATCGCTCTAATAATAATGGCCACAAAAACGGTGCCCCACAAAACAACGGCAATAAAAAGCCCACTGGCGGTAACCGTAAACCGAGCGGGCAAGGTAAACCTACCACAGGGAATAAACCGGGTGGTTTTAAAGGTAAACCCAAAGGCAAGCCGGCTGGTAGTCGCGCAAGATAGTTATGGAGCGTAACTCGTATTGCGGGCGCTACACTGCTCGTTGCTTGCTGCTCGTTGCTTGAAAATGCAAAGTACTATTCGAGTGATGAGAAACAAAAGCCCCAAGTAACCTAGGAACTAGGAACTAGGAACTAGGAACTAGGAACTAGGAACTAGGAACTATACCTTCACATTTAATTATGAAATTAGCCAACACCCCTATTACTCAACACACCATCAACGGTCATCCTTTCTACTTAAAACGGGATGACCTGCTCCACCCCGAGTTTTCAGGTAATAAAGCTCGCAAATTTATGGCGTTGTTAGAAGGCGACTATCCCAATATCACCACCTTAATTGGTTATGGTTCGCCCCAAGCTAATTCACTTTATAGCCTCGCCGCCTTAGCCAAATTAAAAGGCTGGCAGCTGGAATTTTATGTGTCACACATTCCAAGCTGGCTTAAACAAAACCCAGTTGGTAATTATCAAGCTGCGCTCAATCTTGGCGCGAATATCATTGATATGGCCTCGATGAGTCACGATCTTCACCCTACTGACTATATTCAATCGATTAGAAAACCCGATGAAACTTGCTTGAGCGTACCGGAAGGTGGCCGTAGCGCCATTGCAGAAATGGGTATTAAGCAGCTGGCACAAGAGATTCTAGATTGGTATCAACAACAAAAGCTTGAAAGCCTCACCGTGGCCCTACCCTCAGGTACTGGAACAACAGCAGTATTTCTCAATAAATACCTTGCTCCACATAACATTGAGGTAGTGACGTGTGCTTGTGTTGGTGGTAACGATTATCTTATTGAGCAATTTCAAGAACTGGTGCCAAGTTTACATTCGTATTGTGAACATCCCACTATCTTACAAACCGACTTAAAACCTAAGCACCATTTTGGCAAACTCTACCCAGCCGATTATCAAACTTGGTTGGATCTTAGCCTGCAAACCGGTGTGGAATTTGACCTACTTTACGACCCTTACATGTGGCAATGTTTACAACCTTGGTTGGAACACAACCCAAACAAGCCACTGATGTATATTCATCAAGGCGGCTTGCTGGGTAATGTGAGTATGGAAAAACGCTATCAGCGTAAATTGGGTTAATGGGGTTAATTTATCTTAAAAGTATCGCTTCCTTTAAAGCCTTAACTCCTCACTGTTTTTATCTCTCTTGCTCGATTTGATAAAGTTAACACATCAAACTCTCTTAATAGATACAAGACAAAGCACGCTGCTAACATCGGCCAAGCCGCGAAAAATAACAAATTATTGAATGGATCAAAATACTTAGTTAACGCGGATAATGTCGAGCCAGCATGAAAAATTAAAATCAACAAATAGGTCACATTCTTACATAAGCCAAGCGCAAATATTGTGACAAAAACAACTTGTATTATCCCTAAAGCCACCGCTAAATGACTTGAAATGTTCATACTATAAAATGCCGCAAATACTTTACTAGCATGTTCTGGTACAAAAATTTTATCCAATGCCCACATCATGAACACTAAAGCAATGGTTAGCCTTAATGCCAATAAGCAAACCGCCAATTTATTTTCAAGCTTTGAAGTTTGTCTTGTTTCCATTTAATCATCCTTAATAGTTTTCGATTATACCAATCACACTAATCAACCTCAGATGCAGATAATTAAGACAACTGGTATTACATGACAAGACCGAACAATTGGCTTTTTTATTTCATAAACATAGTGATAAAAAAGCACAACCGATAAAGATTGTGCTTCTTCAAGTCTCATACCAATCTCACGAATTAGATGATCAGATAATTAATACGATTGGTATCATATTAGAGCTCTATTTATTTAGCTATGTGTTGTTGAGTCCATAAATACAACAAATCTAACGCAATCGTTGCGCCCGCTAGCGCCGTAATGTCACTTTGATCGTAAGCCGGTGACACTTCCACCACATCCATACCCACTAAATTAATACCTTGTAAGTTACGGATAATTTTCAACACTTTATCTGAGGTCATGCCACCGCATACTGGCGTACCGGTTCCCGGAGCAAAAGCAGGATCTAAGCAATCAATATCAAAGGTGAGATACACGGGTTTATCACCCACTATCGCTTTGATTTTCTCTACCATCTCACTGGCAGAAAGATCATTCGCTTCCATGGCATTAATCACATTAAAGCCGTGGCCTTGTTGCTTATATTCCGTGCGAATACCAATTTGCACTGAATGCTCACGTGAAATCAGCCCTTCTTTCGGCGCATGATAAAACATAGTGCCGTGATCGTAGCGACTGCCATTGCTGTAAGTATCCGTATGAGCATCAAAATGAATTAACGCCATCTCACCGTATTTTTTCGCATGTGCACGCAATAAAGGCAAAGTCACGAAATGATCGCCACCTAAACTTAATAACGTTTTACCACTGCTGATAATGTCGGTTGCCGCGGCTTCCAAACGTTGTGTGAGATCTTCTGCATCCCCACAATCAAACACTAAATCGCCCGCATCCACCACATTGGTGTGTTGGAATAAATTAAAATCCCATGGAAACTTCTTGCTCTCCCACGCTAAATTTACCGATGCGCGTCGAATGGCATCTGGCCCCATACGTGCGCCCGAACGTCCAGATGTTGCCATATCAAACGGTACACCTAGTACCACCACATCTGCGTCAGCTTGTACGGGATTTTGCACCATAGGGCGACGTACAAAGCTCATTGAGTTTGAGTACAGCGAGTAATCTGGCTTGCTAAACAGATCATCAAATTGGCTCATTGTTAATCCTTTTAAATACAGCAAGATGAAATGGCAGTTTATGATTCATTTCAGTTCAAACTGCCACTCAACATAGACCTAAAATCATTGACGTTGCCGCAAGGCGAATGAACGCTGTCAACGAAACGGCAACTTCAAATATCAAGGTGATAAAAAATATTAAATATCTTCCAAATAGGTGTAACCCGAAAGTCCCTGCTCTAATTCTGCTAAGATCGCTTCTTGTTCACCACTTGCAACACGGCTTGCCACCAACTCACGATAGTTACGACGAATATCATCAACATCGATATGCACATAACGCAACATATCTTCTACCGTATCGCCTTCATTAACCGAGACAATTTCTGGCTCACCTTGTTCATTCACCTTCACCACAACCGAATGACTATCACCAAATAAGTTATGCATATCACCAAGAATTTCTTGATACGCCCCGACCAGGAAAAAGCCCATTAAATACGGGGTGTCTTTATCCCAACGAGGTACTGGCAGCGTGGTTTCAATGCCTTGACCATCCACATATTGGTCTACTACGCCATCGGAATCACAAGTAATGTCGAGCATCACGGCACGCGTTTGTTCGACTTGATTCAAATTAGTAAGTGGCATCACAGGAAACACCTGATCAATCCCCCACGCATCCGGCAACGATTGAAACAAAGAGAAGTTCACGAAAAACTTATCTGCCAAACGCTCGTTCAATTCATCTAAAATTGGGCGATGAAACCGATTTTTATTATTCAATTGCTGACGTAGTTCATAACAAATACGTAAACACACTTGCTCTGCCCAAGCACGATGCTGCAAGTTGATCACACCGGTCGCAAACTGGCTATGTGCTTCAGCTAAATCACTTTGTGTATCGTTGTATATCTCAATCAAAGCACGATCATCGGTGCCTTGTGACAAAATTTCCCAATTACGCCACATGTTATGCAGTAGCGTTGGTGCGTCCAACTCTGGCGCTAAAATCTCTTCTGGCTTATAACTTTCAGTGCCTATCACATTGGTGATCAATACCGCATGGTGCGCGGTTAATGAACGACCTGATTCTGAAATAATGGTCGGTTCTGGTTGGTGGTACAACTGGCAAATATCACCAATGGTTGCCACGATATTACGAGCGTATTCTGCCAAACCGTAGTTCATGGAACTGTGAGACTGGCTACGTGTACCATCGTAATCCACCGCCAAACCACCACCAACATCCATGTATTCCAGCTGCGCACCAATATCACGTAATTCGCAGTAAAAACGGGCCGCTTCACTCACCCCATTACGCACATCACGTATATTGGCCATTTGTGAACCTAAATGAAAATGCACTAATTGTAAGGTCGCTAATTGATCTTCGGCTTTTAAGCGATTGATCACAGTTAATACTTGGCTTGCTGATAAACCAAATTTTGATTTTTCGCCGCCGCTCGATTGCCATTTACCTGCACCTTGTGATGCTAAACGAATACGCAAGCCCATACGCGGTGTTACGCCTAATGATTTGGCTTCAGATAACACCAGATCGAGCTCTGAGAGTTTCTCTAACACGATAAACACTTTATGCCCTAATTTCTCACCAATTAAGGCCAGGCGAATGTATTCACGGTCTTTGTAACCATTACATACAATGACCGAGCTGGCTTGCTGAGCTAACGCTAATACGGCAAGCAACTCCGGTTTACTGCCCGCTTCTAAACCAAGTTGCTTTTGTTCAAGCTCTTTTTGGCTGGCTAATATTTCATCAACCACTTCTTTTTGTTGGTTTACTTTGATCGGATAAACCAACAAATAGCGGTTACTATAATGGTATTCTTCAATCGCTTGATTAAACGCATCACACACATTGTGAACACGTTGATGTAGGATTTGTGGAAAACGAACCAACGCTGGCAGCGTTAAATGACGCGCTTCCATTTGCTTTACTATCGCACTTAAAGGCACTTGAATCTGTTCTTGCCCTGCACGTGGGGAAACCGTCATTTCTCCTGCATCATTAATGCCATAAAAGCCTTGGCTCCAATGGCGAACGTTGTAGTTGGCACGAATTTGTTCTAGGTTCAAACAATTTTCCACATCATTTCCTCTCAATAAAAGGTATTTCCATATTTAATCAATAAGTTACCAAGGTAAGCGTAAGGGCTTGTTAGGCATTTCACGCGCATTAACTTATAAATATACCCCTGAGTCCAATGAGAAAATTTTGCCGTCTATATGAATAAATTTGTTATCAAAATGTTGATAGTTAATCAGCAAGGTTGCGTTTCCTCATAAGTCAGTAATAATGATCAATATCATTCAAAAAATATAACCACTAAGTTGATGTAATTATGAGATATTATTTAAGTTTTTTACTCATTTTGGCATGTGCATTCTCAAACATTTCTTTGGCACAAACCTCGCCTTCCACCAGCCAAAATAAAGATCAAGAAGAAGCCAGCTTAAGCCAGTCTGAGATCATTCAGATCAGCGATAACATGAAGGCATTAGCAGATAAAGCAAAAACGTTAAAAGGCGAAAGGCTCTCTATTATTCAACTTGAAATTTATAATATGAATGAAAAGTTGCGTAATGAATTAAGAAATGCGGTGGAAAAAGAGTCGTCGAATAACGAGTTTCTAATTCAACAAATTCAATTACAAACCCAGTATTACCAATTTTACCTTTCTTATATCGAAAAAAAGCTGAACACATTACAAACCGACATTGAACAAGCGAGTAAAGAAGACCGCCTATTAATGCAGATCCCAATGAATGAATTACGGGTGGCGCAAGCGGCGTTGTATTCTGAGCAATATCAAAATTATGCTTGGTTGCAATCATTAGGTGTCAATGTTGATCAATCGCTGGAAGATTTTAAAATTCAGCTGCAAGATTTATCACACTACACTTCCGCAGCGCTCAATTACGCGTTAACCCATAAGGAATCATTGCAAAAGCAATTAGAAGGTTTGCCCGCAGCCCAAGTCGATAAAATTAATTTAGAAATCTCTTATTTACAGCGTGATATTAATACCTACAGCCGCGCGTTATCTCGCCTTGCTGATACGGCGGATGCTCTGGACATCAACACCGTTGAATTAAGACATGAACTGTTTACGGCTACCGGTGATATTACGCATGATCTACTCAGTTGGGCGGTATTAAAATCCACTATCGTCAGTTGGGGTGGTCAATTTAATTCGTGGTTCATTAAAAATAGCCCCAACATGGTTTTTAATGTCTTCATGTTTATGCTCATCATGGTGATTGCGAGAGTATTGTCCAAAATAGTTCTGCATATTCTTTCTCGAGCGGTGAAAGCGCCCCACTTAAAACTTAGTAATTTAATGCAACAGTTTATTTTATCGATGTCGGTAAAATTGATTTTTTGCGTTGCCTTATTGATTGCGCTCGCACAAGTTGGACTCGATTTAACCCCAGTGATTGCCGGTCTTGGTGTCGCTGGTATTATCATTGGTTTTGCCTTGCAAGATACCCTATCCAACTTTGCTTCTGGCATGATGCTGTTAATTTATCGTCCGTTCGATGAAGGCGATTGGATTAATGCAGCGGGAGTGGAAGGTACGGTCAGTGATGTGAGTTTGGTAAATACCACCATTCGAACGTTTGATAATGAAGTCCTGATTGTTCCTAACTCTAAAATCTGGATGGAAGTGATCATCAACCGAACCTATGAAAAAGTGCGTCGTGTCGACATGGTGTTTGGGATTGGTTATAACGACTCCATTCCTGAAGCTGAAAAGATTTTTGCTGAAATTCTAGCGGCAGACGAACGAGTCTTAAAAACACCGGCCCCCATTATTAAAGTCAATACCTTAGGGGAATCTTCAGTCGATTTCATCGTTAGACCTTGGGTACGCACTGAAGACTACGTTGATGTGATGCGAGATTGCACCCGAGAAGTCAAAATGCGCTTTGATGCTGCTGGTATTAATATTCCTTACCCACAACGAGATGTTCATCTTCATATCAGTAATAGTGATGATTTCATATTTGCCAATAAAAAATCGTCCAATTAATATGAATTTTTTATATTAATCTACTCTTTATTGATTTCACACCATATTCTTAACTTTGAATATGCTAGCCTTGAAGCTTGCCGTTGTGAGCTTCATGGATTGAGAGCAGATGACCAATAAAAAATTGTCCATTATTCCAATAGTATTACTATCGATTATTATTATCATTTCTATTGCTTATACAATAAAACAATATTCCAATGTAAAGAAGTGTTTAGAAGATAGCACCAAAACCATTTTAAACACTTCGGTTGAAGCAAGCTATGACATTATTGATGCGACCGTCAATGAGTCTATCCGCAATTACTTAAAAGGAATTGCCTTCACTATAAAAAATATGGTCGAAATCTCTCATACAAATCCCCCCCCTTTTGACAGACATCTTCTAAATAATAATTTAGATCAATTAATTAAAAATATTCACATTGGAAAAAATGGCTATATCTCAATTATAAACCCGCAAGGCACTCTAATTTCTCATCCATTCATGATGTCAAAAGACATATCCAATATTGACATAATTAAAAAGCAATTATCATTATCTGAATCATTTTTTGAATATCCTTGGAAAAACCCAAATGATACAAGTGAACAATTAAAACTTGCCTATACACTTAAGCTTCACGATGGTTGTATTATTCATACTTCAGTTTACAAAGATGAAATCATCGATTTAATTGATAAAGAGGTACTCAAGAAAAAATTAAGCATGTACTCTTTTGAGCAAGCTGGTTATGTTTTTGTATTTAATACAAAAGGCAAGCTTATCTTACACCCTCTCTATCAAGGCAAATCTATTCATGATATTGCAGGGGCCAATATTGAAAAATTCATTACTAGAGCAAAAAAAGAACATCAAGGCACCTTCAGTTACCATATCACTATGCCTGATGGAAACATCGTGTTGAAAACAGCTGTCTATAAATATTACCCTAACCTTGATTGGGTTATTGCTGCAGGCATACCACAAAAAGACCTCAATGAATCAACCAACCTATTATGGGATGGATTACTATTAACTTTACTTAGTTTAATCTTAGTGATTATTGGCCTAACTTGGGGCTTAAGGACTCATCATAACCGTATTTTAATGGAAGAAAAAAAAGATTTCCTTACTGGCTTAAATAATAGGCGTAGTTTTATGGAATATAGTAAAGAATTAAATCTCAAGTCTAATTATTCCATTATCATTTTTGACATCGATTCATTCAAATCAATTAATGATAGATATGGGCACGATGAAGGTGACAAAGTGATCAAAGCCGTCGCCGACATATTTAAAAAATTCGAATCTGAACATATTTTAGTTTCTCGCTACGGCGGAGAAGAGTTTGTACTTTTACTCAATAAAATAACTAAAAATCAAGCTTATCTCATTGCTGAGCTCATTCGTTATAAAGTTGCTAATATTTCACACTTACAGATAAAATTTACCATCAGTGCAGGTATTTATGAATGTACAACCGTAGAAAATAGTTTAGCTGAGGCTATATTTCATGCTGACAAAGCGCTGTATAAAGCTAAAGAAAGTGGTCGAAATAAAGCCGTCATTTATCAAGAATACTTTAAGCAAGTGGACTCCATACTGTAACTCGAACAATGTTTTGCCAAAGACTGATTGAGCATCTTCAGTATCAATTAAAAAACACCCACTTATAAATAATCTATTGTATTTCATGACTAAAAATAAGGATGTCAATATTCTCCGACATCCTTATAGACTACTCTTAACTTAAACTACTCTTAATTTAATCAAAATCTGCGTATAAAGTCAGTGGATTGACAGGCATTTCAACCGGCTGCCAACGATCGCTGAATGTATATCGAGCATACAATAAGCCATGATTTGGCTCATAAAAATCCGAGCGTTGAATATCCATTGCCAAGCCAATATACCAATGCTTACTTACGCGTTTTTCCATTGCCGCTTCTAATGAATAACCAAAGCCCCCACCACTATCAGCGCTGCCTACTGCGCCATATAACGCATCTTCTTGTGACCATGAATTAGACACTGAGCCTCTGAGCACATAAGAAAAATCTTTTCCTAGCCGTTGATACCAGTTGACTGGCAATGACAGCGAAAAATACTGTTGTGGACTGTAGTAGCCGCCATAACCATAAGCGTATTCACTTAAGTTTTTATCATAATGAAAATACATGGCATTGAGGCCCACACTCAAGTTGCGGTCTGTCTCTGAAATGAGTTTCCAATAGCTGCCTCCAAGTAAGGCTAGGCGGGTATTGTCCTCGACGTTAACCCCATCCAGATAATGATATTGTAAGCTTGACCAAAACCCAACTGGCCCACCCACATCATAACTGGCACCTAACTTCACTCCAGTGCTCATGACATTCCCCCAATGCTCACCAGTATGAGTACTGTCGGCTTTAAGACGCTCACCGGCATCATCTAAATCGATCTCCGGCACCTCCATCCCACCAAACGATAAAGAGCTGCTGGTTTCGGAGCGTCGGGATAACGTGGCTTTCCAACCAAAATCACCAAGATCACCCGATAAATTAAGCCCTCCGACCCAAGTTTGTGAATCAAAGCCTATAGGTGTGGTACCTATATCCGCCGACCACGTTGCCGCTTGCCAGCCAACCCCCAATTCCACACCCTGTGATTGCGCATTGAATGTGGTATCGCTGCCATAGCCTTTGTCTTTATCAAAATAGGTCAAGTCTCCCGAGTCTAACCACACAAGATCGGTACGAATCAATAAATGTCCCTCGTATTTGGGCATGGGGATGCTGATTTCAACTGGAATTTGAATGGCGTTGTTTTCACTATCACGGCCACTGTAATCAAGCCCAAATTCAATGTAACCATCATGGCGAGCATTAATATGATCAATATCGGATTTAACCCCTCGGGTCAGCCAATTATCATCAGCGTCATCGTACAGTTGACGTAAATCTTGTTGTTGCGGACCTAGTTCTTGTTGCTCTTGTTCTCGTTGTGGCTGATATTGCTCTTGTTGCTGCTTAGCGGTTTGCTCACTCAGCAACGATCGATAAGCCAAAGACTGGGCTAAGGAATAATCTTGATTCTCCATCGCCACATTCATGCTAGTGCGAAAATCGATCGCGCCAGCATCAGCTTTTGTCAAGGTTTGTTGGCTTAACTCTAACGCTTGTTGAGGTTGCCCAACTTCATTTAAGACACTCGCTAACTCTGCGCTTTGATAACCAGTTAATCCATTGCGCTGCTGATAAATCTGTTGAACAAGCGCTTGTGTTGCTGCGGTATTTCCTGTGACTTTATAAATATCAATTAACGCAAATTGAGCGGTAATGGCGTCGTCACTTTTTCCGGCAGCAATCGGTCGATAAAGCGACTCTGCGGTTTGATAATCTTGTTGAGAAAGCGCATATTCGGCCAACAACATGTCGCGTTGCTGACGATAGGCCGCAACCTCATCCGGTGTCCCACTTGGCTCGGCTAATTGAGTTTGCCATGCTTCAAATTGTGACTCATTTTGTAAGCTCAGCAACAAACGGCCATAGTCTAATTGAGTGGCATAAGACCAGGTCGTATCAGGAGTAAGCCGCTTAGCTGCCTCTCTTGCTTGATCTTCAAAGCCAAGCTGGTATTCCATGGTAATAAGCTGGACTTCAGCTTGTGGATCACCTTGATAAGCCAACAATAATTGATCAATTTTGCGTTTTGCGGCATCAGGATCGCTTTCCATCAATAACGATAATTGTTGAAATTCCAGATCGCTTTTTAAACGAACCAAGTTGTTGTTCATGGACAACGTACGTTGAGTGGCCGGAATGGCATCTAATACTGCAATTGCTTGTTGGGTTTGACCATAACGCGATAAATACAAGGCATAAGCAAATTGCATTTCTGCCTCTTGACCTTGCGCCCATTGAGTTTTGTCTTGTGACCATTGCTTCATTAGGCGATTGGCCCGCGTAGGATCACCTGTTGTTTGTAACGCATCGGCAATCGCGGCCCTATCCCAAGGCGAGCTCGGTGGATTGACTAATAATTGATTGATTTTCTGGGTTGCGGCTTGCTTATCCCCTATCGTGATCGCTTGCTGAACGTCGGCCAATAATATCGTCGTGCGTAAGGCATTGATTTTATCTTGAACCACTTTACGCTGAGCGGCTGTGTAGCCTTGACTAAAGCGATAAGCCGCTTGATCACCATGTTGTTGAATTTGGTTATCAATTCGTCCGCGCAATGCCGTTTCATTAACAGAGTCATGTTGTAACGCTTGTTTATAATAGCGATCCGATTGAGCATAAGAGGTTTGCAAAGCGGCAAGTTCGGCTAATGAATTATAAGCATACGGCGATTCGGGCTTGAGTGTCACCGCCGCTTGGTACGATGTCTGCGCTTGAGCGTATTGGCCTTTTGACAAGAACCTATCGCCTTGATCTAAATTGGCCCAATAAGCCGATTCTGCGATTAAGGTATCCCATTTATCGGCTGAGCGCACATTAGTGTCATAAAGTTTCGCTTGCTTAAAATAATCGACTGCTGTGGCTTGTCGGCCGGTTTTCATGTACACAAAACCTAACCCACCGAGAATGTCAGGATCTTTAGGACGAGTAGACAGGGCGCTTAACAATTTCGGCTCTGCGGCGATATAACGGTCGGCATCGACTAAAGCCAGACCCTCTAACTTATCGCGGTAAGTGGGATCGGTTAAACGTTGTTGTTCCTGTTGTAACCTTTTTTGAGCATCAAGATACGCATTCGAATACTCTTGGTTACCTGTCATATAACTCGATAAAATGGCGTATTGTTTGACCACGTCTTCGGTAATATATTGCTCATTTAAATTTGAGAGCCAAAGCTTAGCCGCCGTTCCACTGGTGAGCGGGTTTAAGGTTAATTGTTGCACCATGGCTAACGCAGCAGGATCTTGAGCGTTACCATCTAATGTATGTCGAGCCCATGCAAGTTGAAAATCAGGCACTCCAGGATAGTCTTGATTTAATTGAACTAAGCCATCTTGCACTTGTTGCCAATAACTTGGATCTCTATCTTTAACCGATAAATACTCCAATTGTAATGCTAAGGTCGGCATACCCTGTGGGAAAATCTTGTCATAAAGCCGCAAAGACTCCGCCGGACGACCAGCCCGAGCTAACAGCTGTGCTTGCTGATAGTCTTGACGATGTGTGGAATAAATAGATAAAAAAGTGGCCAATTGCAACGTCTCTTTCGCTTTCGGCGCTTGAGATTGCATGGTTTTTAAAATGGCCTGAGCGAGATCGAGCTGCTTTATATCTACAAAATACATGGCTTGAAATTTTAATCCCGCCAGGTTATTGGGCGAAATCGCAAACAGACGTTCCAGTGTTGCTTGAGTAATATCAGGGCGATGCAGCAGTTGAGCATAAGTCAGTTGATTGACTAACCATTGCTCTGAGTTCACTGCCGATAAATCGGAATTAAAATGAAACGTCTGGTAGCTGATCACCGAAGCGGACACAGAGTCTGCCGCCTGTACGGAGTTAAGATGCCCAAGACTCGCCATTATCATAGCTGATACTAATACGGCACGCGATGAGCCCAACCACGGTAAATGACTAAGCCTAAATGGGCCGTTATCCAAAGGTTGTCTTATTCTTGACATGCCGTCACCCAATTCGGTGTCACTTTGCCAGTATCATCAAATTGAAAACGCCCCTGATGCCAGCCCAGAGCAAATAAGGTTAAAACACTTTGATAATAACGACTCTGTTCAATATGAGAGATATTTTCCTGCGTTTGCAAAGCCAATTGTTGTGCTAAATCCTGCTCACCGGCAGCGTGTAATAATGGAATGATCGCAGCCGTTAACCCAATACCCGCCTCACCTTTATAGCGTCCTGTCGTAACTTCAACGGTTTCAGGCACCACGTTAGTACGCTTAACAAGCTCAACCAATGGCTGCATTTTTGTGATCAATAGCTTTTTATAAGGGCTACCATCTGGCAACATCCCAGCCCACAAATAGGTTCGTATGGCGTTATAGCTGCCTATACTTTCTGTCGCTTCATCGGTTTGTAAACCAAGTGGCGTCATTTCTACCCAATCGGGGCTAAAGCCTTCAGGCATACTCTCTAATAATAATTTATCGCTGCTGTTTATTAGTGCTTGCCATTGATAATCAGGATAGAGATTTTGCATTCGAAGCAATAATTGCAATGGCACATAACTAGGATTTAAACGCACATGCTGCTCTCCTAACAAAAAGCCTTCACGCCCAGGTAGCAGCACCGTACCGTAATTGTCTACATGCGTGGTCTCTTCTTTTAGAATGCGCGCCGCAAGTAAATGACCCAACGTTTGATAATAATAGTTGTTCCATAAACGCCCAGCTTCAACCAAGCTATAGGCAATCCATAGATCTGAATCTGACGCGGTATTGGCATCTAATACCCCTTGCCCACCATTAGGTAATGTTCCCCATAACCAAGCGGGTAAGCGCGCCGTCAAATCTCCTCCAGATAAGTTCTGCTCTGTCCAAGTCAGCATTTGATCAAACATGGCTTGATCATTGGCAATTAACGCAAAGAATAAACCGTATGATTGCCCTTCTGAGGTAGTAATATTTCTTGGATCGCTGTCATCAATAACTCGCCCCTCTTTGACATAATGCTGTTTAAAACTCTGCCACAAAGGCCACTGACATTGAGTACTCGTAAGAGAAGATTGAACCTCTTGGCTAGCTGATGCGCTATGAGACGGAATATCCGCAGCCGTTGCTGACTCATTGACAGCTTGTGAGCTCGCTTGTGCAGCAAAGGCACTCATTAACACGCCCACCAATAACTTATTTGAGCATTTCATTAGTCTTCATCCTTCTCTTCAAGTCGTCGGCTAGCAATGCGGCGTAATACTCGCCATAAGGTCACAGTGACTAACACCATTAATAATAGTGATGCTAAAGCCATCAGCTCAGGACGTTGCGAAAAATGATACATAATCAACTGCCATACCGGTAAGCTGCCCACATAGTAATGCTCACCCACGTTGAAGCTAGCGACACTGTTGTCTCGAATCGCTACCACTGAACCAAACATGGCTTCTACTTTGCCTGAATCGTTCAACGCTTTATTAACCAAACCTAAAGATTGCGGAGAATCGGCTAAGATATTCACCACTGTACGCTGTGGGCTGTATGGCGATTGCTGACTGGTGATTGCCGCAAAGTTACCTTTCACCGCCATCTCAACCATATCAGCAGGCTGCGATTCTTGACTTGAAGGCTCAACCCAATTTTTACCTTGCTGCTTTTCATTTTTGCTTGGTAATTGACTGAAACGGCGTCCATCATTAAGCAGCATATTTGGCGTGTATTGCTTCGAAACATCTTTAAGATCAGGCATCACCCCAATCGCTAAGATGTCTTTATCTTGCAATGTCTTTTGTGACCAAACACCCGTAACCTCGACATTGACCGCAGGATACCCAGTATCGGCACCAAATTTTCCCATCAAATCAATAAAGGTTTCCACTTCCGATACGCTAGGCTTCTCAGGTAACACCGCTACAGTATCGGATAAATCCGCCATCCGTGTGAAAGGAAAGCCTGAGTTGGCAAAGGCCCGCATATTCGGCATCTCGATATAATGAGGGAAGCCTGAAAAGTCGATTTTTGAATTGCCATCAATGGTGGCGTATTGCTTACTCGGTTGAGAACTTTGACAGCTTGCTGTACCCGCTGTCGATGAAGAAAAACCAAACTCAAATTTTAAATCATTACGGCTTCCGACTTTAAAAGCGGGAATACGAATTTTATCACCAGAGCCCAATACTCCGTCATCTAATAAAGGCACACGTAGGCGGGTTTCATGGCTTGATTCACCTTGAGTATTGAGGTTAAAAGCTTGCACAAACTGATTATTAATACTCAAGCTCATGCGAGAGCCTGAATTGTCGGTTTGAGGCGGCGAATATCGATAAGACAAATCAAACGGGATCCCACGGCTTTGCCAAGTAAAGAGATCCGGTGGTAAGCGGAAACTGACCGACATCGGCGGTGGTGTTTGCCCTTCTACTTGCAAACTATTTTGATCTTTCACCATTTCCGACAAGGCAACCGGCCGTGAGGTACTGATCCAATTAGGCGCATCATAAGGCTGACGTGGTTCAATTTGCGCCATGCGCGTCACTTTTGCAATTGGCCCGGTGAATAAATGTTGACCAAATGCCAAGCCTTTCACTGCTTGGGTTAAGTCTTCACTATCACGACCACTGATAACCAATAGCTTCACATAGGGCTTAGTTGGATGAGAAATAACTTGTAAATAAGGCCCATCGGCATCGGGGTAATCTTTTAAAAATTCCGGTTTATTGTCATTGGTTACAAATACAATCGCATTGCTATCGGGCGCTTCATCTTGTATCACAGGGAAACTGGTTTTACGCCACTGCGCTAAAGAGCCAAAATACGAAGACGCAATTCCCGCGGCTTTGACTTCACCTAAATCAATGTGTTTTCCCATCACCATTGGCAGAGTTAACGGGTTGGTATCGCGCTCATCAAAGAAAGGCGCAGGCAATAAACTTAAGTCATTATTAAGTTGTGTTTTTTGGACTTTGAGGGCGATCTGGCTTTCTTGACTAATTTCCGCCCAAATACTGACATGGTTGGGATCTTGACAGGTTTGAGTGGCATTACCGATTAGCTCAAAACGCAACTGGTTATAATTACTAAATAGACGAGCATCAAGAGGAATGGTCGCTTTTACGCGCTGACCTTGCGTTCCATCGGTAATTGACACCACCCCCATTAGCTCATTATTAAAATACACCTTCATATGCGACACCACCGATAGCAAGGCCGGTGAAGGAATAAAATCAAACGATAACGTCGCTTGTGAAATGATTTCGTCTAACCGAGAACCAAATCCCACATACACCTGACTTTCGCTTCCTTGCATGAGGATAGAACCGGGATAGCCTAATTGATTAAATTTGAGCACACGCTCTTCCACTTTAGGCGACACTTTCGGCGTACTTTTCATCACCGCACTAACTGTGGGATTCGTCTGCAAAGGCGATGAATCTGCTGCGATAGCAGGGTTAAAAAATAATGCACTTCCGCATCCCAAGCTTACCGTATAAGCAAGCATTTTAACTTTATTGTTCATCCACATATTATTCGCTCTTTAATTGTGCATTTTGTGGTTTTAATGAATAAATAACATGCCAAATGTTCACCACGGCTTGGCTAACCTTCTGAATGAAAATAGGGCCATTAAATAAGATTCGACGATACCCTTCGGCCCCTATTTGTAACACCCGATACATACTGAGTAAGGGTTTATCCCGTTTAAAATCACTTTGCCATTGCGCCCAAGTATCCGCACGTGCAAAGGTACATTGAACGTAATCAATTTGTTGCTGTGTTCCTAATTCCAACAGTTGTAAGCCAAGTAACTTTTCATGGCTATAAACCACTTTCATTGGAAAGACATACGATTGCTCACCACGTTGCAGCACGACATCAAGCTCGTGGCCATATTGCAAATGAGCTGTTTCAGGCAGCTCAACTCGAATACCACCTAATGAAAAATCTTTCATGATGCATCGGATCATGTGACCAGATTTGAGCGTTAAACTCATCGGGATTTCAACATTGACACGGTGATTTTTTCGCACCTGTTTGGCTTCTTCTGCCACCGCAACCGCACCACCGAGAATCAATAAATTATAGAGCACCCAAAATAAGTTCACGGCGACACTGCTGAGTTCGTCAGTTGGGCCATAAAAAAGACGATAAATACCAAAACCCACCCCCAACACATTCAAAGCGACTAAGGCAATATAAGGGGTAGAAATACTCCAATCGTAGTGCTCTTTTTCAATCAACCCGCCTTTTGCGGTTACATTGAAGGTTCCTTTATGCGGTGCAAATAAGGCCACCGTCGTCGGGCGAGCGATATACCAAGACAACACAGTCTCATACACCTCTCCCCAGAAAGAATGGCGATAATCTCCTTGCATACGTGAGTTGGTCATACTGGAATGCACCATGTGTGGAAGGACATACAAGATAATCGCTAAGGCTGGGGCAAAAATGATGTAAGTATGCAAAATTAAAAAGGCTAATGGCGCGAGTAAATAGACAATACGCGGAATCCCTGATAAAAAGTGCAGCATCGCATTGGCATAACATAGGCGTTGTTGCCACTTTAATCCTTTGCCCGTAAAAGGATTATCGACACGAAATATTTGCGCCATTCCTCGTGCCCAGCGAATCCTCTGCCCAATATGAGCCGATAAGGTTTCGGTGGCTAAACCCGCTGATAACGGCTTTCGTAAGTAGGCGGAACGATAACCTAAACGGTGCATACGCAACGAGGTATGTGCATCTTCCGTAACCGTTTCGACCGCAATCCCACCAACAGCTTCTAAAGGTTCTCGGCGGATAACGGCACACGATCCGCAGAAAAACGTACTGTCCCATAAATCATTGCCATCTTGGATTAAGCCATAAAACAAATTCCCTTCGTTGGGGACATCCCGAAAGTTAGACAAGTTTCGCTCAAATGGGTCTGGCGAGAAAAAGTGATGCGGCGTTTGAATCATCGCTAATTTAGGATCTTTAATAAACCAACCCATGCTGAGTTGGAAAAACGCGCGTGTCGGAATATGGTCACAATCGAAAATGGCAACATATTCGCCCGAGGTTCGTTGCAATGCATAATTTATATTGCCGGCTTTGGCATGATTATTCAGTGGCCGTCGGATATAGCCCACTCCAGCTTCTTTAGCAAAATCACGAAAACTGTCCCGCTTACCATCATCCAAAATATAAATGTTCAGTTTGTCGCTAGGCCAATCGACACCTAATGCGGCATACACAGTAGCACGCACCACATCCAGATCTTCATTATAGGTAGGGATCATCAGATCAATCGTCGGCCAATCTTGTTCATTTTCAGGCAGTGCTACTGGCTTACGTTTCAATGGCCAAATATTTTGAAAATACCCCAGCATTAACACGATCCAAGAATAAATCTCAGCAATTAATAAAATCACCCCTAACAATAGAGCCAAAGAGTCATCATAATTAAGGGTTGAGGTCACTCGCCACCACAAATAACGGCACGATACCGTCACAGAAAGTACGATCATCAACATCGTCGCAAAACGACCGGATATTTTACGAAACATCATTGAAATCGCCCATAATACGACCACGAAAAAGGCTTGCGCCATCAAGCTAAACGGCACCGTAAAACAAAAAATAGCCAAAGCGATCGTAAAAGCGAGCAACAATAGATTAATGCTGCGACTAAGCTTGCTTTTACTGGCAGCCTTATTTAACGAAGGGTTTAAGGTTGTAGACGTTGCATAAGCCAATTGTTCCGCTTTTTGTTCTAACCAATGGGTCCATTTCCCAACCAAGTTCACCGGTAAATAAAAAACATATTTCACTTTGGCAAATACGCGCATAAAAAAGGCTTTCATTCCTCCGCCTGATTTGACTGAAGGTGCTTGTTGTATCAGCAGTACCCACAAGGCTTGAATAAGAAAGCGAACCGGATCTAAAAAAGATGGACGAGCGAAATCGATATGAGGAAATAAAAAGTACGGCAGTTGCCAACTTTTCTTACCAAACACTGTGGGCTTAAGCAGTATAAAGGCCAATACAAACCACACTGAAAGGAATAACTTACCCCACTTAGACGCTGGAAGCTCTCCAGCATAAAAGCTCAGTTGATGACGAAATTGCATCACCAAGGTAGGCTGAAAGAAAAACTTCAACCAACTAAACATGTGGCGTTTCCAATGAGCGATTCTGATTTAAATACGATAAACACCAAAAAGCTAAAGCATGGTAATCCTGCGCCGCTTGACTGTAGGGCGATGACTCTAAAACCGATTGAAGATTCGCAATCGCTTCTGAAACGGCCGTATCGGTGTGCATCAAAACAGGGATCAACTGCGCTTCAAATTCATATTGCATGACTAATTGAAGATCTCGGTTAATCTCACTGGAAGGTTGGCATTGATTGAGTAGTAATTTAGGTTGCGCCACTTGAGTTAATTTTTGAAAGCAAGGGCTTTGCTCAAGTAAGGAATAGCTTTGAATATCAGGCCTAACGACACATACCACCAAATCTGCTCGCTCAATTAATGAAAAATGCATCTCCTCTAAGCTAGGCAAGCAAGGTAATAAGAGTATTTGCCACTGATTATCTTGCGCTGGCTTGTGGCCTTTAACATCAAAACACTCGATAAATTGCTCGGGGTGAGCTTGAGCTGCTTGGTGCATGTGTTGGTATTGATTAGCTGAGAGCTGCCCAAAAGGAACAAACGCTATATGACGATGGGTTTGATAACCAGCTTGCATCCAAGATTCACCCGTTAACCACCTGACCGCCCAACCGTCAGTACTTTTAGGTTCCATACCAAAATGGAAACGCATCATGTTCTCTCGATTTAAATCGATAATGTGAGTTTGTTGGTCGATAGAATGCAGCGCGGTGACTAAATTAGCAGCAACTGTGGTTGCACCAACCCCTCCACGGATCCCTGTGATTACAATGCGCTTCATCGAGCTTTTCCTTGTCCACTATCCGTCTCTATGATGTGTGAGCTTGCTTGAACGGCATCGGCGGCGACGCCAGCAGAAAAATCAGAAAACCCTTGTAAGGCGGGCCATTTTTTTTTCGCTTTAAAATAGCGTTCCTTTTCAGATAGCTCTTTATAGTCAGGCTCGGTGACATGATAAGCATCAAATAAACTGCTGATGTCCTTGCTCAGTTCTCGGCTCATATAAACTCATATGTAAATTTATCAAATAAATTGATAATGAAAGTCACTGTTTCTTTTAAAAAATCTGTAATATATTATAAACATATATGGAACCAGTCAAAGATTTCATTCACATCTGGGTCAATGATAATTAATCATTAATTTGATTCCGCATATTATTGCTATCATCAATATTTAGGTAATTCGTTCATGTTTGGTATTCATCATTTAGAGCTTAAACATCAAGTCACCGACGCCCCTGGACTCTATATAACCACAACTCATTACGGAGACATGGCGAGTAATTACCTAAAAACTCTTTTAAATTCAGATAGTAAATCAAGCATCGTCTCTTTTGAATCTCTGGCATCTCTACTTAAAAATAAAACACAGCAAAGTAAAAACGAATTAAAATCTAGCCTTCATACACGCCAATCTTTTTTTATTGAGAAAAATAAATCCAATATAAAGTTAGAAAAACTGACAAACGACCTAAATAAAATCCGCTTTACCCAACAGAAAAGTCTTATTATTTATTTACCTGAAAGCACTATTTTATCTTCTAAAAATAATGAGCGAATTTCTTTCTTTACACATCTGAATAACATAGCGCAAAAATATAACCTTGCTGTATATGTTGTTATTTTTGGTGAAGATATTCACCACCTCAATCATTGGCTGATACAACACCCTAAATGTTTTCTAGGGGTTAGTACTCTCTATCAATCAGATCAAGATAAATATATTTATCAAATTCATTATTGGCTTTCTCAAGGAGAGATCACCACCAATTATGAATACGAGGTCGTACGTAATAGCCACGGAGAATTTTTGGTTGATATCGACGCTCTTAAAGCTGAGCACCCCGAATCTGTCGGTTCGAGCGACGATCACTTTATCTACATTTCAGCCAAGGCGATCGATTCCAATCAAAGCAGTCAACAGACAATGGTCAAGTTTCAGGATAACCAAGCCTTATTTGATGAAATCGACACTCTCCATGCGGCAACCTTAGTACTGAGCTTAAATCAGCAACAAGAAGTACATCCTTTGGCGATGCAAGTCTATCGACTCCGACGACAATTTGGCTTGAAATTTAAGGTGGTGATTCGCGAAATGCAGCAATGCTTACGCTATTCAGATGAAGCCTTTTTATCTCGTGCAGGCATTAACTTAATTGTGCCTTCTAGTGTGCGCTACCCTCGTTTTCTCAGCATGCTAGAGACACTCCAGAAGCAAAAATTAACTTGCTCTATCCCAGAATCAATGGATGCACTATTGGCTTTAAATACCAATGTTCACTATGGCCATCGCGGTTATGTCAATAATCATGTTTTTGTTGGTCGCTGCCATTATTTGTCACAACAATATGAAAGAACACAATTACAATTTGCTTTAGTGAAGCTCTCGCTCCTTCCTGGTATCAATACCAATTCTTGCTTGAATATGTGTCATATCAAACGTGATGGTGATTTAATTACTGCTTGTCACGATGCGCTCTACGTGTTGCTTTCTTCGGTACGTGAAAATGATGTGCACATTGCGCTTAACCACATTTTCAAGCTCCCGATTCGTGACATGTTTCATAGCCATAGTATCTTTACGACAGTATCTCGGATCCATGCTCAATTACCCGAAATCATTACCAATGCGGTCACCATAGATGAAGCCACTCAGCAGCTCATTCAATCCGGGTCTTTATTTGCAAATAACCCAACTAATCAGGCTGATGACTTTGTTTATGCCACTCACAAACCACTTGAGTTTTCATTATGAATATTGATGACTTTCTTTGGACGGCCAGCGTCAGTGCGATCATTGGCCTATTATGCGGATTTTTCTTGAGGGATATGGTTCGCTTTATCTTCCGGCTCTATAAACGCTACATCCGTAAACCAAAATACTTTCAACGTATTGTTTTTGATGACTTAGAAACATTACCCCAAGACTCGACAGACAAACAGAATTAGAAATATGAAGAAAAATAATCAAATCATGCAACAATCAATGATGCTTGGGCTGGGTTGGTGGAACCTGTATTTCATCATAAAATTAGTTTTATTCGCACAAGGAACCATTGGTTTTCATCCGATTGAAAACTTTGCCTTCGTGATCTACCTCTTGCTTCCTATTCGTCACAAACTCCTGAATAGCTTACGCCATGTTATCGCCTTCCCTATTGCTTTTTATTTAGGACATTATGACTCCTTCCTTCCGCCACTTGAGCGTTTGTGGAGTCAAATCGGGTCTTTACTGGATTTTCAACTCAGTTATTTATTGGAGTTAGCATCACGCTTTGTTTCATTACAAGATCTGCTGGCCATTGTCGTGTTGATTTTTGCCTATTATTTTCTCAACCGTATTTTTCGTATCTCGGTATTTGTCATCGCTGCAATGCTCTATTTCAGTTTACCTAGCCCAAAAGCGACCGCTCCGATGACTGAGGTAGTTTCAGCTAAGCCTGATTCTACGCCAACTAACACCGCTACTAACCGTCAAGTTGATGAAAGCGGCCCAGTCAATGACGCGGTATTAAACCAAGCGAAACAAACATTCTTTGACAATGAAGCCACTCGCGTTTCTACCTTTACGGATAATAGCGCCCAAGCGGCACCATTTGACCTATTATTTTTAAGCATTTGTTCTGTGGCTTGGGATGACATCAAAATTGCTGGCTTAGAAGATCATCCGCTATTTAAAGAATTCGATATCATGTTTGATAACTTCAGCGCCGCGACTTCATACAGTGGCCCAGCCTTGGTACGCTTACTGCGAGCCAGTTGCGGTCAAGAACAACATGAAGAACTGTTTTCAGATGCGCCTAAGCAGCAATGTTATTTATTCGATAATCTCGCTAAATTAGGCTACGGCGAAAACCTCATGCTCAATCATAATGGGTCATTTGATAACTTTACTGGCCTGCTTAAAGAAGAAGGCCACCTTGAAGCCCCGATGATGAGTAAAGCAGGCTTAGAGCCTTACCAAGCCGCCTTTGATGGTTCAAATATCTATCGTGATGAAGATGTGTTAAATCGCTGGCTCACTCAGCGAGAGAAAGACCCTCAATCAAAAGTAGCGGCGCTTTATAATACGATTTCTTTACATGATGGAAATCGCATTATCAAAGAGAGCGGCCAAACTGGCATGGTGAGCTACAAACATCGCTTAAAGAATTTATTAGATGATTTATACGCTTTCTTTGACACCTTGAAGCAGTCTAATCGTAATATCGTGGTGATGTTGGTTCCTGAGCATGGTGCCGGAATGCGCGGCGATAGAATGCAAATTTCTGGTATGCGTGAAATCCCCGCCGCCACCATAGTGCACACTCCGGTTGCGATGAAAGTATTTGGCCCTAACATGAAACGTGATGGTGATACTTACCATGTGACAGCGCCATCAAGCTATTTAGCTGTCTCCACTCTCATCAGTCGCTTACTCGAGCAAAATATTTATGCAAAAGGGAGTTTTGATCCAAAAGCATTGAGTAACGATTTACCACAAACGAAAATGGTCGCGCAAAACTCGGGAAGTACTGTGATGGAATACAACAATAAGCCATACGTTTCTTTAGACGGACAAACTTGGCAGGAATATCCTCAATAACTAACCTCAACTGCGGATAAGGGTGCGATTGGTATAAACGCCATCCCACTGTAAACACCACCCAAAAAAGCCCTGATATCGAGCAATGACGATATCAGGGCTTTTTAGATGAATATTTTAGGTTAAGGCTATGCCAATCAAGCTCATTATCTATCGGTTGCGGTAACTAACCTCAGTTGCGGATAATTAGAATTCCTAATCGCTTACTCAATTGATCAATGTTGATTGGTCATTTTAAGGATTATAACCCTCGGTGATATTGTTGATCCGTCGAAGCTGGAACCAGGTTTAATAAGGTATCACTTGCCAATTCATCACCCTTTAACAAGGCTTCAAATTGTTGAATCAAGGTCACTTTATCTGGCATTGTTTTACCACCAGCACCAATTTCAGTTAAATCAATCATAAAGCCATCAAACAAATCCCCTAAATCGCGAATAATGTCGGTGTTCAAGAATTGATCTTGATTATAAATGCTTGGGTAACCACCTTTTTGTTTATCAATCGAGAAGGAATCGCCTTTTAAGTTTTTAATACTGGTCTTTTTATCACAAGTTAACATGCAGCCATTATCAATACGGGGTTTATGGCAACCAACACTTTGCTGGAAGAAACACTGACGACTCGCCATCAATAAAATTGGATGATAAATGCTGTACATCATTTTAAAGTTATTCGGCCTTGCGATCTGACGTATTTGTTGTCGATTGATCTCATTCGATATAAATGCCCCGCTACAATTGAAGTTTTGCTGCAATGATAGCAAGGCATAAGAGTTCGTGGTATTGAGCATCGGCCCGGCTATCCATTCAATACCTAAGCGATCAGCATGGTAAGCAATACCGGTATTATTGGTGACAATCTGTTTTGGTCTCACTTCTTCTAAAATATTGAGTGCGACATCAAAATCTTTGCCGATCAACACGGGTGGGAACCATGGGATCAAACGTGGATTTTGTTGGAAAAACTCGACAAATTGAGTGCAACCACGTTTATAGGCATCCGGTAATTTAAAATAAATATCCGCATCGGTAAGCTCAGCTAATGACGCATCCGCTTTATCACAAATCAAAATCGATAACTCAGCAGGTTGTCCTTCCGGCTTCGGATGTCGTTCCACTTTCGGCAAAGTAACCTCAGGAATCATTGCCGTTCCCGCATTTAAATAGGTCAATAATTCATTTTTTAATGCTGTGATTTCACGATACGGCAGACTTAATCCATCGGCCACGTGATCAACATTAAACTCAATCAATTCATAACCGGCATTATTGATATTTTTAAAACGCTTTTCGATTAACGCTTTATCAACACTGAGTTTTTCACTTGCCATCATCACACTGGTTGAACGTAATATCTGGGTTGTGGTCACGCCGCCTTGCTCACGGCTAGCAGGTGCATCGGCTATCAACTCAGGGCTTAACGTACTGTGAGGCGTTTCCGTTGTCACGGTCAACATTAATGGTTCGCCTTGTTGACTCGCAAAGGCTAATTTCAGTTTCATTTTATCAATGGATAGATGGGCAATTTTCTCATCTACGGTAGCATTGATTTGCTGTTTCTCTGCGTGCAGCTCTTTCTTGGTATCAAAGATTTCTACCACCGAAATTGCCTCACCTTTTTCAGCTTTCAATTTATCGATAGCGTGATTTTTAGAATGATCACGTGGATTATCAATAAACATCGATTGGTTCAGATCACCACGTAAAAATGCATTGGTAAAATCACGGTTGAATACCTTGTATAAACGCTCGCCATCTTGCGTTAATTCACCGGTTTCAATATAGCCATCAATTTGCTTTCGAAAACTGTCAATAACCGTATGAACATAGCTTGCGCCTTTGATACGCCCTTCAACTTTAAATGAATAAACGCCCGCTTTAATTAACGCTGGCAAGTCAAAAAAGGCCGAATTATCTTTCACATTTAATGGAAAGCTATTGCCCGATTCTGTGGTTTCATATTCTTCACGGCATGCTTGGCTACAACGGCCACGATTGCCCGAGTTACCCGCAGTTGCAGACGTTGAATAACATAAGCCTGAAAAGGCAATGCATAATGAGCCATGCACAAACACTTCTAACAGCATATCGTGCTCACGGCTCGCGGCTGCAAAGGCAGTAATTTCACGTAAATTCATCTCACGAGAGAGATTAACGCGGCTGACTCCCAGCTTTTTCAAGAAGGGAATTTGCCCTACATTGTGCGTGGTCATTTGTGTTGAGGCGTGCACATCCAACGTCGGGAAATATTTGCGTAAGACATACAATAAACCCAGATCTTGAACGATGACGCCATCGAGCGTGGTATTCACCAAGCGATTTAATAGCTTAACCACACTCTTAAATTCGTTCTCTAGAATCACAATATTAAGGGTTAAAAAGATGCGGCAATCGTATTGATGAGCAAGCCTGATGACACCCACTAATTGATCGAAGGAAATATTGGTCGCACGGTTACGAGCATTAAACGTATCTAAGCCACAATAAACGGCGTCAGCACCTGCAATAATCGCCGCTTTAATCGCGTCAATATCACCACCGGGTGCTAATAATTCAATCTTTGGAGTCATCACACAAATTCTCTATTTCACGGTAAAGTGTGAATGATACCCGTAACTGCCGTTGATGAGTATGATTGAGGGCAATTAATCTGTTTGCTGGGGACAAATGCCGTTTTTATCGGCATAGATGGTTCAATGCTTGTGACTCGGGCTTTGTATTTAACACATTTTCAGCTATTTATATTGAGCTGGTTTTTCAGCCACCAAATCGAATGATTGGCCATATTGTAATGGCTGACTTGTGGCTAATTCAAAGCTATCTTTTGCCAACCAAAGCTTTGCACCATTATTTTGGGCGACTTGATAGGCCCAATGACTTACCGCACGAGACTTATCGGCATCGCAATGAAAATAAGCACTCAACTCAGATTCAATCGTTGCTTTAAATTGTACTAGGTTTTGATCTTCCCAGTGTTCTCTATGTTTTTGAGCAGCTAAAAAATCACGTTTATTGTTATTACAAGCCCGATGGGCTGCGACAAAATTATGACCTAAATCATTGGCATAACGAGCAAAAGGAATAAAGTGATCTACCTCTGTGTTGCGATTTAACGGCTTTTGGCAGTAGAAACACAGGCCTTGCTGTAATTCTTCTAGCACTGGCTTGGCTTTGCTTAGAGCATTGCGATCTAAGCCAAATAGAAAGTCATGCAACTGACTTTGTGGGCCAATTAAGCTTTGATTATGCTTAATACTCTGAATTTTTTGTAGCCACGAATTTTTAGCTAAATAGATAACCAAATCGTAAAAACGTCGAAAACAGGAAGCAATGCCCGGTTTTAGCGTAATGTATGATTGACCTTTAATATGAGGGTAAAGAAAACACTCTTCTTGTTTAGCAAGAATTTGTAAACGCCAAAGTGGGCCATCTTTTAAGGTTTTCATAGCGGCTTTAAATACACTCGACCAATACGCACTTTGTTTTAATGCCCGTAAGCTACGGATGTTATTTTGTTGGCATTCATAAAGCACCGAAATAACTTTAGATTGCCCACCACTATTTTGTTTAAGCAGCGCCATTTCACCAGTGTGCTCGGATGAAAATGGTACAGCATGGTGCCAATACAACACGATAAGTTTTTCAGCAAGCAAATCGAGTGGAACATTTAATTCGCTATTTTCATATATCAACGGTTGTTCAACACACACATCCGCTAGCGCATGCAATAACGCAAACTTATACGTTGCAGAAAAGTCCCCTTCTACAAGTAAGCGTTGAATATAAGCAATAAAATCTAGATGCTGCTGTTGATGGAGAATTAACGTCATATTCACTCTAATTTTTCTATCCGTTGTTTTAAGACAACTGTTTCCCAAACCACTGAGTTACGCTGTAACGCATCATCAGAGCCAGATTGTAGACATATCATCAAATCGACTTGATTGGCTAAGCGTTCAATTTCTTTAATCGAGACATCATACCCCTCTCGACCATCATCAAAGTCACCATGACGCAATGTAATGACGATCTTACCTTGAACATGTAATCGTTCAGTTAAAGCCTTTAATGAAGCTGGCCGTGATTCAAGTGGTATATGCATCCAAACCGCAGATAATAAGATCAGATCAAATGATTGAGATAACGCCTCAACACTTGTTAAATCTGGTAGATAATCCCCAATCCATTGAATAGAGCTTGGCGAGTTTTTCTGTCCTAATTGGCGCAAATTTTCACAAGGTTCGACAGCCACAACAGAGCAACCTTGATGAAAAAACCAACGTGAATCACGTCCAGATCCAGCGCCTATATCCAAGACCTTATCACCTGACTGAGGCCAATATTGCTGCCACGACTGATGAACCGATTCAAAAGTAACGGAATCATATTGGTCAACAAATTGCTTAGCTTTTTGGTTATAAACATCGAGGGTTTGAGGCATAGAAAAACCATAGGTAAGTCATTTGTTTATAATGATATATGACTCAATTAGATATGGCGATGGAAGATAAAGAAAATGTAGAGATCTACATAACAAAAAGCCCCAATCATTTCTGATCAGGGCTTTTCTATTTGGAGCAACACACGAGGTTCCCTGCTCTTGTGAACTAGGCGTGACCTCAGCCTTGGCAAGGTTGCGCTCTATTTGGTTTCATAAAACATCAAGAGCCTAAGATCCAAAAAGCCCCGACCATTTCTGATCAGAGCTTCTTTATTTGGAGCGACACACGAGGTTCCCTGCTCTTGTGAACTAGGCGTGACCTCAGCCTTGGCAAGATTGCGCTCTATTTGGTTTCATAAAACATCAAGAGCCTAAGATCCAAAAAGCCCCGACCATTTCTGATCAGGGCTTCTTTATTTGGAGCGACACACGAGGTTCCCTGCTCTTGTGAACTAGGCGTGACCTCAGCCTTGGCAAGGTTGCGCTCTATTTGGTTTCATAAAACATCAAGAGCCTAAGATCCAAAAAGCCCCGACCATTTCTGATCGGGGCTTTTCTATTTGGAGCGACACACGAGGTTCGAACTCGTGACCTCAACCTTGGCAAGGTTGCGCTCTACCAGCTGAGCTAGTGTCGCATTTGCTACTGAGCGTAGACTTTAATAGATGGTGCCCCGGGCCGGACTTGAACCGGCACAGCGCGAACGCCGAGGGATTTTAAATCCCTTGTGTCTACCAATTCCACCACCAGGGCACGCAATTCTTTATTGCGATGCACCTAACCGAAAAGTTAGAACACCATCTGATATCGATTATTAAAATCCATATCGCAAAATTTGGAGCGACACACGAGGTTCGAACTCGTGACCTCAACCTTGGCAAGGTTGCGCTCTACCAGCTGAGCTAGTGTCGCATTGACTCAAATAAAACAAGATAATGGAGGCGCCTCCCGGAGTCGAACCGAGGTCCACGGATTTGCAATCCGCTGCATAACCACTCTGCCAAGGCGCCTTACCTTGTAGAGGAAAAGCAGCAAACTTAGTTGCGTTCCTCTTGAGTACGGGGTGGCATTTTACGGATTCCTCGAGACACGTCAACACTATTTTTTAATTTTTAATTCGTTTGGCTGCTTTATAAACAAAAACCGTTAGATTGGTCAATTTAATAACAAAAAATAAGGCTAAGTAGTGATAAACGCTTACTTATACTCGGTTTATCTGAATCAAAATAAGGCTAAAACGAGTGATTAATCACAGTAATAAAAGGTGAAATCGTTTTTATTTCATTAAAAAAGCACCGTTTGGATGAAAAAATCAATAAATCATTTATTTTCATACTCATACCAATCGTACTAATTATTTAATCATCCCTACTCGTTAAAAGGCTTGATAACTGCGTTTCACTTTTCACTTATAAAAGAAGTTAATTATAGAGTGGCTAGTTATTTAACCAGTCTACTTGCAATCACTTGAGGAGTTAGCTGATATTTCCCTTTGCTAAAATAGAAAAAGCCCCGCTATATGCGAGGCTTTCTTCAATAATTCAATAACTCAATGGGTTTATTGATCTTGACCGGCCAATAAATCCCCCTTGGCTGCTTTTAGATATTGATACATAGACCAATACGTTAGTGCCGTTGCAATATAAAGTGCAATATAGCCTAACCAAATCATCCAATCATCATAGCGCCAAATCAGTACCCACAAAGCAAACATTTGTGAGAGGGTTTTCCACTTTCCAATCCAAGAGACCGCTACACTTGCGCGTTTGCCTATCTCTGCCATCCACTCTCGCAAAGCAGAAATAATAATTTCTCGGGCAATCATAGTTGCAGCTGGAATCGTGATCCACAGTGTATGGTAATGCTCGGTAATTAAAATCAATGACACCGCCACCATCACTTTGTCAGCAACAGGGTCTAAAAATGCCCCAAAGCGGCTGGTTTGACCCAGTTTTCGAGCAAGTACGCCATCAAGCCAATCGGTAAAACCTGCAACCCAAAACACCATTGCCGCAGCAAAAGGAGCCCAAGTATAAGGTAAATAGAAAATAACTACGAAAACCGGAATTAACGCAAGTCGAAGTAAAGTTAAAATATTAGGTATAGTAAATCGCATAATTACGTCTCTTGGAGAGTGCGGCTTAATGTTGCGTTAAAACGGCTATGGTTTCAATGCTTCATGAATGATTTCTGCCAAAGATTTACTGATCCCAGGAACTTTGGCTATTTCTTCTACAGTGGCTCGCTTCAATTCCTGAATACCACCCATATATTTTAACAAGGCTTGTCGTCTTTTTGGACCAACCCCTTCAATCCCTTCTAATGTGCTGGTGCGTCGAGTTTTAGCTCTTTTAGCTCGATGACCACTGATCGCATGATTATGACTTTCATCTCGAATATGCTGAATGAGGTGTAACGCCGGAGCATCACTCGGCATAGAAAACTCTTCACCAGTGACTTTAATGAGCGTTTCCAAGCCATGTTTACGAGTCACACCTTTAGCAATACCAATCAACTCTGGTTTTTTAGGCCAATCTTGCCAGTATTTTTGAATGATCTCATAAGCTCGATTCAGTTGTCCTTTACCACCATCAATAAAAATCACATCTGGAATTTTTTCCGCATAATGATCATCGGTATAAAGCTGCTTAGAGTAGCGACGCTCTAATACTTGCGCCATCGCCGCATAATCATCACCGCCTGTAATGCCTTGAATATTATAGCGACGATATTCTTGCTTAACCGGGCCTTCACGATTAAACACTACACAAGAGGCTATCGTACTTTCGCCCATGGTATGGCTAATATCAAAACATTCCATGCGTTCGATTCGCTCCATTCCCAACTCTAATTCCAGCTTTTTCACTCGCTGATTAACCGTCATTTTATGGCTAATTTTTGCAGTCAAAGCACTTCGAGCATTGGTATTGGCCAGTTTTAAGTAGCGCCCTCGAATCCCACGCGGGCTAACATGAAAGGTCACTTTACGCCCGGCGATCTCCGTTAATGCCGCCTGTAAAGGAATCTCATCTTCCACTAAATCAACATCATAAGTAATGCGATTGGGAATGGTCGACGCTTCATTATGACTTAAATAATACTGATTCAAAAAGCTAGAAAAGACTTCATGCTCATCGGTATTGGTTGGAATCTTGGGGAAATGGCTGCGGCTACCTAATACTTTCCCTTGGCGAATCATCAAAATATGCACACAAGCTAAACCATTTTCTTTGGCAAAACCGATAACATCCATATCTTCTGCGCTGTCATTCGATACCGATTGCTGTTCTTGTACTCGACGAATCGCTTGAATTTGGTCACGGTATTTGGCTGCTTTTTCAAAGGCTAAGCTTTGGCTAGCTTCATCCATTTTTTGGATCAAAGCATTAATCACTAGATCATCTTTGCCTTGAAGAAATAAGCGCACGTAATGAACACTTTCAGCGTACTCTTCTTCACTGACTAAGCCTTTAACACATGGCCCAGAGCAACGCTCAATTTGATACATTAAACAAGGTCGAGTCCGATTGGCGTAAATACTGTCTTCACATTGACGTACCGGGATGATTTTTTGCAATAAATGAAGTGTTTCCCGTACCGCCCCAGCTTCAGGGTAAGGCCCGAAATATTCGCCTTTCCTTTTTTTGGCGCCACGATGATAAGCAAGGCGTGGGTGCTTATGTTTGGTGATTAAAATATATGGGTAGGATTTATCATCCCGAAGCAACACATTATATTTGGGAAGATATTGTTTGATGTAGTTATGTTCAAGGATCAAGGCTTCGGTTTCGGTATGCGTCACCGTCACATCAATTTTTGCAATATGACTGACTAGCGCTTTGGTTTTTTCGTTATCCAGATTTTTACGAAAATAACTCGAAAGACGCTTAACCAAATTTTTGGCTTTGCCTACGTAAATAACTTCAGCCTCGGCATTATACATACGATAAACACCGGGCTGTTCAGAAACCGTCGCTAAAAAGGCGTTAGGATCAAACACTGACGACACTATAACGTCTCAGTATTTATCATGCCGTAACGAATTGCTAAGTGAGTCAATTCCACATCGCCATTGATATTTAACTTACTAAATAAGCGATAACGGTAACTATTGACAGTTTTAGGGCTTAAATTGAGCTGTTCGGAAATATCCGTTACTTTCTGCCCTTTCGTTATCATTAACATGATTTGTAACTCTCGTTCAGATAACTCTTTAAAAGGATTATCTGAAGGTGCAGAGAATTGACTCAACGCCATCTGCTGGGCAATTTCTGGTGAGATATATCGTTGCCCGCTGTGCACCATTCGTATTGCATTCACCATCTCGTCAGGGGCTGCGCCTTTGGTTAAATACCCTGCGGCTCCTGCTTGCATCACTTTTGTTGGAAATGGATTTTCAGTATGTATGGTCAAAACAATTATTTTAATATCTGGATTAAAACGCAGTATTTTTTTAGTGGCTTCCAAGCCGCCTATACCGGGCATGTTCATATCCATTAAAATAACATCCGCATAATGAGCACGGCACCATTTTACAGAATCTTCACCACTGTCAGCTTCCCCTACTACTTTCATTCCACGGACGTCTTCAATAATACGTCGAATCCCTGTGCGAACCAGTTCGTGATCATCTACAAGGAAAACATTTATCACTCTTGTATCTCCACACTTGGATTATCGCTGAATCAGCCTACTAAGCGTTTGCTGATGGTCTATTCTATCCTATTTTTAGCTCAGAAAAGGACGGTTTATGTCAACAGCCCTCTTTTTAAGGTTAAGCCACGTGGGATAACACGTATATTGTTGGCTTTCGATGTAAGGATGCTTGAGTTAGGATATACAAAATCAAACAATTACCTAAGCATTATTAATGGTTTGGCTAATAATGCAAGTTCGAATTTACTATATAATGACATTTTTATCACAACATCGGTAATTGACCCTTAATTTTAATTTAAGGTTATCTCTCTGGTTTATCACACTAATTTGTTGTTTATTGGCTAATGCAATTGATTATTGTCATTAAATATTACATGTAACATACAGGCATTCACTTGGATAATATAACAAGCACTCACACTGGTTTTGTTTTAACTCGACAAGCCCGTGATGTAGGCAATCCTCAGCAGACACAAATAGAAATATGGGTTGCTAGCGACCAAGGCCCCGTACAACTCTTGATTCCTGCCGAACAAAGTGTCTTTTTTATTTTGCAAGCCGATCAGCAGCGCGCATTAACACTATTACACACCAATCGCATTCACACCAATATCCGTTCTTTAGCGCTCAATACCTTTGAACAACAAGCCATTGCCGCTTGCTACTTCTCTAATATTTATCATGCAAATCAAGCCAAACAATTATTAAACCAAGCAGAAATCATCACCTTTGAAGACGACATTCGCGTGACGGATCGCTATTTAATGGAGCGTTTTATTCGGGGTGCTATCCAATTTACCGGGCAATATTCACTACGAAAAGGCTATACGCAAGTCTCTCAAGCTCATTGCAAGGCCGCCACCTATCAACCTAAATTATCCGTTGTTTCACTGGATATTGAATGCTCAGAAAAAGGCCTTTTATATTCAATCGGTTTAGATTCACTCATGGACAGCCGAGTCATCATGATAGGCTCTCCTATTGAACAAGAGACGGATATCCAAATTCAATGGGTGGAGAATGAATATCAACTCCTTCAAGCACTGATTGAATGGTTTCAAGACTTTGACCCCGATATTATCATCGGTTGGAACGTCGTTGATTTTGATTGCCGACTTCTGGCGAAACGAGCCGAATGGCATAAACTGCCGCTGACTCTTGGTCGGGGCAATCAAAAACTCTTTTTCAGGCAATCTAATACCACTCAACAAGGCTTTGTCTCTATTGCGGGGCGGGTTGTACTCGATGGCATTGATACGTTAAAGACCGCTACTTATCATTTTACTTCTTGGGCGTTAGAAGCAGTGGCTCAACAGTTACTCGGTGAAGGCAAAATCATTCATGACCCCTTCAATCGCATGGATGAAATTAACCGTCAATTTCGCGAAGATAAAATCGCGCTCGCTACGTATAACTTGCAAGATTGTCGGCTAGTCACGCGTATTTTTGAAAAAACTCACCTCCTCGATTTTGCTATTGAGCGCTCACGATTAACCGGATTGGAACTCGATCGCGTCGGAGGCTCAGTAGCCGCCTTTACCAATTTGTATTTACCGCAACTGCATCGTGCGGGTTATATTGCGCCTAATTTGCATTCAGAAAACTGGTTTGCAAGCCCTGGGGGGTATGTGATGGATTCAAACCCTGGTCTGTATCACTCGGTGCTGGTATTAGATTTTAAATCGCTCTACCCTTCGATTATTCGCACTTTCCTCATCGATCCTATGGGGCTGGTCGAAGGTTTAAAACAGGAATTGGGGCCTTTACCCCATCAAGCGGTAGCAGGTTTTCGTGGGGGACAGTTTCACCGCACCCAACACTTTTTACCGAAAATGATTGAAGAATTATGGGCGGCACGTGATGTAGCCAAAAAAAATAATGAAGCCGCCTTCTCTCAAGCCATCAAAATCATCATGAATTCGTTTTATGGCGTGCTCGGCTCTTCCGGCTGTCGTTTCTTTGATACCCGTTTAGCCTCTTCAATCACCATGCGTGGTCATGAAATAATGAAACAAACCCGAGTGCTGATTGAACAAAAAGGTTATCAAGTGATCTACGGCGACACCGATTCCTTATTTGTTTCCTTAATTCAACCCCATTCTCAAGCGCAAGCCGATGAAATTGGGCAAAGGCTAGTGACCGAGATTAATCATTGGTGGACGCAACATATTCATCAGCAATATCAACTCAACTCCGCCTTAGAGCTAGAATATGAAACCCATTATCAACGTTTTTTAATGCCAACCATTCGTGGCTCTGAAACCGGCTCGAAAAAACGCTATTGCGGGTTGATGAATAAAAATGGTCAAGAGCAATTAATTTTTAAAGGGCTTGAAAGTGCGCGAACCGATTGGACAGCGCTTTCTCATCACTTTCAGCAGCAGTTGTATTCCATGATCTTCCATGATGAAGACCCTCAACATTTTATCCGCCAATACGTTCAAGATACTCAAAATGGCCATTATGACGATGACTTGGTCTACCAAAAACGTCTACGTCGGAAATTAAGTGAATATCAAAAAAACATTCCTCCACAAGTGCGAGCGGCTCGCATGGCGGATGAGCACAATGCGCGGCTTGGTCGGCCATTGCAATATCAAAACAAAGGTCGAATTGAATATTTATTTACTTTAAACGGCCCTGAGCCTAAAGATTATCAAACCAGTCCGATTGATTATCAGCATTACATCGATAAACAAATCAAACCGGTAGCCGATGCCATTCTGCCGTTTATTGGCTTGGATTTTGAATCGATTATTGCCCCTCAAATGGGGTTATTCTAAGACATCAACTGGGCGGTTGTTTCAATTGAGGCTTGGAGATAAAAAACTCACACAATTGCAGTAATTCTTTTTGTCGTCAGCGCAATATCATGATATTTTCTGCCATGTTTTTTATCAGCAAAACAATTTTTATCAGCAACACAAAAGAGCCTCTGTGCTTCCAGAAAGTATTCGCTCTACTCGATTGCAACATCGGTGCCGATATTTTCTTTCAATTACAATTCAGGAAAGATCATGCCTAAAGCAAGTGAAATCAAAAAAAATGCCGTGGTTGAACTCAACGGTCGTGTATTCTCAGTTCGTGAAATCAGCAAATTGACACCAAGTGGTCGTGCTGGCGCAAGCTTATACCGTATGCGTATGTACGATGTCGCCACTGGCGCTAAAGCCGATGAAAGCTTTAAAGCCGATGAAATTCTAACGCTGGCGGATTTTAGCCGTCGCAGCGTCATGTTCTCTTACATCGATGGTGAAGAGTACGTATTCATGGACAGTGAAGACTACACACCATATCACTTCAATAAAGCGAGCATTGAAGATGAAGTGTTATTCTTTAATGAAGACACTCAAGGTTTGAACGTTGTTATCGTTAACGACAAACCCGTTGCGGTAGAATTGCCATCCAGTGTTGAGCTTGAAATCGTTGAAACTTCACCTTCGATTAAAGGCGCATCAGCAAGTGCACGTACTAAGCCTGCGACGCTTACAACCGGTCTTGTCGTTCAAGTACCTGAATACATTGCCGGCGGTGAAAAGATTCGTATCAATACCGCAGAACGTAAATTCATGAGCCGTGCTGATTAATCTTTGCTAAGATAACCATACACCAAGAAGCGGCGCTAAATTAGTGCCGCTTTTTATTTCAACTTCCTGAAAAAACAAAAGGCAATCATGACTGATTTAATTTCTTATGATGATGTAATCGAAGTCGGCTACGATATATTTTTAGAAATGGCTCCAGACAATCTTGAAGCGGCAGACGTCATCATTTTTACAGCACAATTTGAAGATCGTGGCGCAGCTGAAGTGGTTGAGACAGGTGATGATTGGGCACAACATGTCGGGTTTGAGGTCGATAAAGACACTTATGCTGAAGTTAAAATTGGCTTGGTCAACGAAGCCGATGATGCGTTAGACGATGTGTTTGCACGCATGCTGATCAGCCGAGATCCCGACAATAAATTTTGCCATATTCTCTGGAAACGTGATTAATTTATGACATTAAGTTAAGCGTAGCGCTTTGTCATTAACGGCGAGGTGGCTCGTACTTGATGCTATCAGATGTTATCAATAACGGCTCTTATCTAGCGCTCAATAAAAAGACCCATCGTAGTGATGGGTCTTTTTTATTTAACTGTCTTTCGTCTACTCATATCACTAGTACTGAGTTACTGACGAGTTCTCGGCTTATTATTGCCAGAGGTAGGCTTACGACGATTCGTCTGTTTAGCCTGACGTCCACCAACGGCTTCACCATTATTGGCTTTATTGGTCGTGGTGCCTTTGGTTGCCACATTACCACGAGTCGAAGTACGACCACGGCCTTTCGGTGCGGTTACACGTTCTTCATGGCGCTTCACGGCACGACGGATTTTTTGCCCACGAGAACGATCACGTTTACGAGAGCCCGCATTAGGGTCAATCAAACTTTCTCGTTCAGGTTGTAGATCTACCATTTCACGTAAGTAGTTCACTTCTTTGAGCTCTAATTCAACCCAACCACCACGTGGCAATGATTTCTCAAGGAAAATATCACCATAACGTACACGTTTTAGACGGCTAACCGTTACGCCTTGTGATTCCCACAAACGACGTACTTCACGGTTACGACCTTCAGTGATCATAACGTAAAACGTATGGTTCATTCCTTCGCCACCAGCGTAGACCACATCTTCAAAACGGGCTTTACCGTCTTCAAGTTCTACACCATTTGTGACATTTCTTACCATATCTTCAGTTACTTCACCGAAAACACGTACTAAATACTCACGTTCTACTTGACGACTTGGGTGCATCAAGCGATTCGCCAGCTCACCATCTGTCGTGAATAAGAGTAGCCCACCTGTGTTGGCATCCAAACGGCCAACAGAGACCCAGCGAGAGCCTTTAATTTTAGGCAAGCGATCAAATACTGTACGACGACCCTCAGGATCGTGGCGAGTACATAATTCACCTTCAGGCTTATTGTAAGCAAGTACACGGCAAATCACTTCTTCAGAATCTTTCACTGACACTTTATGGCCATCAATACGAACGGTGGCATTTTCATCTTCCAAACGATCGCCTAATCTGGCCACTTGTCCATTAATGCTCACGCGGCCGGCTTGGATCATCGCTTCTAATTCACGGCGAGAACCATTGCCCGCACGGGCTAAAATCTTCTGTAACTTTTCGCTCATTTTATTACCTATCTTCGTCGACTTCACAGCCGTCTTTCTGTTCAATATTTAAGAACAAACCTATCTCATTTATGCCATCAATCATAAATTAAAATGGATAAATGGGGGCCAATTGTACATCAAATGTTGTGCCGCAGGAACTGATTCTAACCATTAACAATATCTTTTTTAAAATTCGATTCACACAATCGCATTTCATTTTAATATCAATTGGATAACATCAAAAAATCCACTCGAGATTAGAAATTTATTTCATCAAAGTTTTACTCATAGGCTATTGATTCTGATAGCACAAAGCCGGATAGTCCCACTTTCTGAGCCAACAGGCTAAACCTAATGAGTATCAATATGAACACTGAGAATTGTCCAAACTGCCAACGTCAACAAGCGCCTTTTGCACACATGTGCCCTCATTGTGGATACCACTTTGAAATGCAAGATTTTGGCTATGCTCGTGACCTACCCGAAGACTTTCATCAGCAAAGTGACGATTTTGTCAGTTTTCGTTGGTGGGGCTTGTGGTCTACCTTACATTTGATTGGCTCAACCATCAGTTTTTTCGTGGCCATGGAATATGATATTTATTGGTTGGCCGCTTTGATGGGGGTGATTTTTGTGTTGAGCATGTACTCACTCAAATTCAATCGCTATGCCTTTACTGCTTTAACCGTGATTACCCTTGATCCCATCCAATATTGGATTAACTATCGTTATGGTAAATCACGTTGGAATCGACCTGAGCTCGATAATACGCTCTAAAGCCGGTGCTCTTTGATTCACTCAAAGCAAGGTTTAATTAAAGCTAGAATTGATTAAATCTAAGGCTTGAGTAACACGTTGACAAAAAAGCCCCTTCGCAGTGTGAAGGGGCTTCTTGTTATTATACGTGATCTTTCATTATTCAATCTTGAGCTTTGATTATTCAAATGGCGTTGGATCGCCCGCACCACGACGGACTACCACCATATCATCATCACTGAAATCCACCACGGTCGTTGGCTGCTCACCTAAGAAACCACCGTTCATGATCAGATCCACTGAATATTCCAGTTTATCGCGAATATCATCAGGATCGGACTCAGCATAATCATTACCCGGCAAAATTAATGTAGTCGACATTAATGGCTCGCCAAGTGCTTCTAGTAAATCCAAGGCAATTTTATTATCCGGTACACGGATACCAATGGTTTTACGTTTCGCATTCATCAAACGACGCGGCACTTCTTTTGTGCCTTTGAAAATAAAGGTATACGCCCCTGGGGTGTTATTTTTTAATAATCGAAATGAAGTATTATCAATACGCGCGTAAAGTGATAATTCAGAAAGGTCACGGCATAAAAGCGTAAAGTTATGCTTATCATCTATTTTACGAATACGACAAATACGCTCTAAAGCGCTTTTATTTTCAAGCTGACAACCTAGGGCATATCCCGAATCGGTTGGATAGACAATTACGCCCCCATTACGAATAATCGCCACAGCTTGATTAATCAAACGAGCTTGAGGATTCTCTGGGTGTAAATAAAAAAATTGGCTCATTGATACTCCTACTTGAGATAACAATTAACATCTCATTCCATCCAATTAAGAATAGACAAGATCTTAATATATTGGCTATTCAGACTCACTGATTGCGGTTGCTTGAATCTGCAAATGAGCGATCTGTTGCCAATCTTTCCACACAGGTTCAACACCTGAGGGTAACCATAAATTACGGCCTAACTCTGTCCACGGGGAAGGATAATGAAAATCCGAACCTTGTGAGGCTAATAACCCGTTGGCAATGGCATAGTCGGCTAATGTTCTTCTTTCTTGCTGAGATTGTTGTGGCTGCGCAACTTCCATTGCATCGCCACCAGCGTCAACGAATGCAGCAATTAAACGCTTCAACCATTTCGCTGTCAATTGATAACGCCCAGGATGTGCGAGCACTGCTTGCCCACCTGCGGCATGAATCGCTTTTACAGCCTCTTCAATACCACACCATACCGGAGGCACATAACCCGGGTTATTACGGGTTAGGTACTTTTTAAACACTTGTTGCATGGTTTTCGCATAACCATTTTCAACTAACCATTTAGCAAAGTGAGAACGCGTGATCGCAGCATCGCCAGCAATCAGCTTGACCTCTTCTAACACCCCTTCCCTGGTATGTTTGGCTAAACGAGCTGCCATTAATTCCGAGCGTTCTACACGACGTTGTTTTTGCGCCTTGATCAATGTCACCAATTCAGGGTGATGAATATCCACCCCAAGACCAACGATATGAATGTCTTTGTTTTGCCAAACGGTTGAAAACTCAATCCCTGTCACTAGATGTAGCGCCAATGCCTTATCGTCAATATAGTGCTGAGCTGAAGTAATGGCATCCACATTATCATGATCAGTGATGGCCAAGACATCAAGGTTCATTTCAACGGCTCTATCAATTAACTGTGTTGGGGTTAATCGTCCATCAGAGCAGGTGGTATGGCTGTGTAGATCAATTCTCATGCTAATAACCGGTTAATAATTTAAACAAAAAATAAAAAAATGCTTGACTCAAAACCATGTACTAGTTTACTAGTTCAAAAGAACCAACCTGAATTTTTAAATGGCAGGGTAATTAATGACAAGCTCAATGTTACAAGATCATAACATCATTCCTAATCGTGCTGTAGCTCGTTCTCGCAATTTCTCTTGGCGAGTGTGGTTGATCTCTGCGATAACGTGGGTTTGCACTGCTTAACGGTTTTCATATCGTCAATAAAGTAACCAGCCCGCCTCTAAATCGCGGGCTTTTTAATGCCCAATTGAATACTTAATCAACAATGATACTATTTCCGTTAAACACAGCGCACACATTGAATCAAAACCGCTTAGGAAACAAGACGGTTATGCGACTATCAAAACAGCGCAGCAGCTAATTTCCCAAGACATTTTAGGAAGCTTGGGTTGAAACGGAATTCAACGATAAATAAAGGGAAGTCTTATGAATAAGGCCGCAAAAATTCATCAAGAGACAATTAGCCATAAACACCCCATTGACGTGTTTCAGATCCATACTCCCTATTTGGAAGATCCAACGGAAGTTTTTCATGCCTTATGTGTCAATGATAATGCACTCGAAACCCAAAACAGCTTATTACTGGAAAGTGCTGAAATCAGCTCTAAAGAAAACTTAAAAAGCTTATTGCTGATCGATGCAGCAATACGCATTGAGTGTCGAGGCCAACAAGTCACTTTAACCGCTAAAACTCAAAATGGTCAGCACTTATTACAAGCGGTTCAAGCCAATCTTCCCGCCTCGATTTTAGTGGAACAAGGGCCAAAACAATTTACCTTACAATTCACCACAGCCAATCAAGACCTCGATGAAGATTCACGCCTACGTCAACCATCTAGCTTTGATGCCTTACGAGTGGTTCAGCACAGTTTTGATTTACAACAACTACCCGACTCGTTAGGCGTAAACAAAAAGCTCGCTATTTTTATTGGCGGTGCTTTTGCTTATGACTTAGTGGCCAACTTTGAACAATTAGGCGCAGCAGAAGCCGGTGATCGCTGCCCAGATTACGTATTTTATGTCGCAGAAACATTGATGATTTTTGACCATCAAACTCAACAATGCAGCGTACAAGCCACCGCGTTTAATAGCACCAATACTATCAAGGCTCAGTTGCAACAACGCTTGGCCGAAATTGCCGAGCATTGCACCGATGTTTCTCCTTTACCTCAAGCTACCGAAGTCGCGGACATGTCAGTCCAAACCAATATTAACGATGAGGATTTTTGCCAAATTGTTCGTGACTTAAAGCAGTACGTTATCCAAGGTGATATTTTCCAAGTCGTTCCTTCTCGTCGTTTTTCATTACCGTGCCCTTCTCCTTTATCGGCTTACAAAGCGCTCAAACAAAGCAATCCAAGCCCTTACATGTTCTATATGAAAGATGAGTTGTTCACCTTATTTGGTGCGTCCCCTGAAAGTGCTCTGAAATACGATGCCGACAATGAACAAATTGAAATTTACCCGATTGCCGGAACTCGCCGCCGAGGTAAAAACGCCAATGGCAGCATCAATTTTGATTTAGACAGCCGTATTGAATTAGAACTGCGTAATGACCAAAAAGAAAATGCCGAACACATGATGTTGGTTGATTTGGCCCGTAACGATGTGGCACGCATTGCGACTGCCGGTTCACGCCATGTGGCCGATTTACTTAAAGTAGACCGCTATAGCCATGTCATGCACTTAGTATCACGCGTGGTCGGTGAATTGCGTTGCGATCTGGATGCCTTACATGCATACCAAGCTTGTATGAATATGGGAACATTAACCGGAGCTCCTAAAATTCGCGCCATGCAATTGATTCGTGATGTAGAAAAACAGCGTCGTGGTACTTATGGCGGTGCGGTTGGTTACTTAACAGGTGAAGGTGATTTGGATACTTGCATCGTCATTCGTTCAGCGTACGTGGAAAACGGCATCGCACAAGTACAAGCAGGAGCTGGCGTGGTATTTGATTCCGACCCGCAATCTGAGGCCGATGAAACCCGAGGCAAAGCTCAAGCGGTTATTTCAGCCATTCAAGCTACTCATCAAAGCTCACCGTCGACTCAACAAGGTTAAGGATTATCCCCATGGCGAATATTATTTTTATCGATAATTTTGATTCATTTACCTATAACCTGGTTGATCAATTCCGTTCACTTGGTCATACGGTGACGATTTACCGAAATAGTTTGGCAGCAGCCACCATTGAACATGCGGTGATGACGCTCGATAACCCGATCGTGGTGTTATCCCCCGGTCCTGGCAAGCCATCAGAGGCTGGCTGTATGCCTGAGCTTATTCAAGGTTTAAAAGGCAAAGTGCCGATGATTGGTATTTGTCTTGGCCATCAAGCCATTGTGGAAGCTTATGGCGGTAAGGTTGCCGGCGCAGGTGACATTGTTCATGGTAAAGTTTCGATGATGGTGCACGATAACCACCCAACCTATCACGGTTTACCTTCACCATTTGCGATTGCACGCTACCACTCTTTAGTCGCCACAGAAGTCAGCGCAGCATTGACTGTCACAGCAAAAGTAAATGGGCTGGTGATGTCGGTGGTGGAAGAAAATCATAAAGTATGTGGTTTTCAATTTCACCCCGAATCAATCATGACAACTTATGGCGCAACACTTTTAGAAAATACGATTAATTGGGCATTAGGGAAATAACGCCACGAGCCTCGAACCTCGAACCTCGAACCTCGAACCTCGAACCTCGAAAGAATTATAAGGACATTATTATGCAAGACATCATCAACAAACTGTATGCCCAAAGCCATTTGACCGAACAAGAAAGCCACACTTTATTTGATAGCATCATTAAAGGGGAAATGGACCCTATTTTATTAGGTGCCGTCTTAACCTCTTTAAAGCTCAAAGGGGAAACCCCAGACGAAATCGCCGGTGCCGCGCAAGCTTTACTGACTAACGCAGCGCCATTCCCACACATTGACGGAGAATTTGCTGACATCGTCGGAACGGGGGGAGACGGTTCCAATACTATTAATATTTCCACCACCGCCGCCTTTGTTGCCGCTGCATGTGGCGTCAAAATTGCGAAGCATGGTAATCGTGGTGTCTCAAGTAAATCAGGTTCTTCTGACCTCCTCGATTCATTTGGAATCAACCTTTCCATGTCGCCAGAAAAAGCAAAATCGGCTATCGAAGAGATCGGCGTTGCCTTTTTATTTGCGCCGCAATATCACCAAGGTGTTCGTCACGCCATGCCTGTCCGCCAAGCAATGAAAACACGCACCATATTTAATGTACTTGGCCCTTTAATAAACCCTGCTCGCCCTAAAATTGAATTAATGGGTGTGTATGATGAGAACTTAGTCAGACCCATTGCTAAGACCATGCTCAATATGGGAATGAAACGTGCAGCCGTAGTGTTTGGCAGTGGATTAGATGAAGTAGCAATTCATGGCCCTACGCTCGTCAATGAACTCGTTGATGGTGAGATTAAAGAATACACGCTTACGCCTGAAGATTTTGGCGTAAAAACTTACCCGTTAGAAGCAATTAAAGGTGGCGAACCCGAAGAGAACCGTGCCATTATCACTAAGATATTAAATGGTGAAGGAACCGAGGCACAAGTGTCCGCTGTCGCAGTCAATGTCGCTTTACTTTTACGCTTATTTGGCCATGAAGATCTGAAAGCCAATACGCAAAAAGCGATCGATGTCATGAACTCAGGCAAAGCCTATCAGCTTGTCACTCGACTGGCCGCTCACGGATAAACAAGGAGTAACAATTGGAAACCGTATTAGCAAAAATCGTTGCCGATAAACGAATTTGGGTTGAAGAGCGTAAAAAGCAACAACCATTAGCAAGCTTTAAATCGACACTCACAGCCAGTGACCGAGATTTTTACCAAGCCTTAAAGACTGGCAAAACCGAGTTTATCTTAGAGTGTAAAAAAGCCTCGCCATCAAAAGGTTTGATCCGCGATGATTTTAACTTAGATTACATCGCCTCTGTCTATGCACGCCATGCCAGTGCCATTTCCGTCTTAACTGACACTAAATATTTTCAAGGTGAATTTGAATTTTTGCCACAAGTCAGACAACACGTGACTCAACCCGTATTGTGTAAAGACTTCATGATCGACGAATACCAAGTGTATCTGGCTCGTCACTATCAAGCCGACGCCATTTTATTGATGCTTTCAGTCTTAACTGATGAAGAATATCTGCACTTAGCTGACGTTGCTCGTTCCTTAAAGTTGGGTTATTTAACTGAAGTCAGTAATGAGGAAGAGTTAGAGCGAGCGATTGCCTTACAAGCACCCGTTGTCGGCATCAATAACCGTAACTTACGTGATTTATCGATTACTTTAGAACGCACCAAAGCCTTAGCGCCACGCTTGCCTAAAGACACGGTCGTCATTTCAGAGTCAGGTATCCACCATCATCAGCAAGTAAAAGAACTGTCTCATTTTGCCAACGGCTTTTTGATTGGTAGTTCACTCATGTCTGAAGACAATTTAGAACTTGCCGTTCGTCGGGTGATTCTTGGTGAAAATAAAGTGTGCGGCTTGACCCATCCAGATCACGCGAATTTGGCATATCAAGCCGGTAGTGTGTATGGTGGGCTTATCTTTGCTCGTCAATCCAAGCGCAAAGTCAATGTCGAAGAAGCTCGCCTCATCATGAGTGGCGCACCATTACATTATGTGGGTGTCTTCCAAAATCAACCGATGGATGAAGTCGCACAAACCGCCCATCAGCTTGGCCTAGCTGCCGTACAATTGCATGGTAATGAAAGTCAAGCCGAGGTTACTCAATTACGTGCGTTATTGCCCAAGACCGTCAAAATTTGGAAGGCTTATGGCGTGAGTGATACGCTGCCAAGCTTGCTCGACAAACATATAGATAAACACTTATTAGATTCACAAGTTGGACAACAATCAGGAGGAACTGGAGTGAGTTTTGATTGGACCCTATTAGACAAAGGCAAGACCTCAACCGCACACCGCCAAAACATCATGCTGGCGGGTGGGTTATCCCCTGACAACATTGCACAAGCCAGTCAACTTGGCTGCATTGGTCTGGATCTCAATTCTGGCGTTGAAAGTGAACCAGGAATTAAAGACGCAGGGAAACTGCAAGCTGCATTTGAAGCATTACGAAATTATTAATCCGCCGGTGTTATAGCACCAATAAGGACAGAGAAAGGATTGTATTTATGGCGAAGTTAGATGCCTATTTTGGAGAGTTTGGTGGGCAATATGTACCACAAATTTTAGTACCGGCGCTTGATCAACTTGAACAAGCGTTTATTGATGCGCAACAAGACCCTGAATTTCAAGCGGAGTTTATGGGCTTATTACAAGAATACGCAGGCCGCCCAACCGCATTAACCTTGTGTCGTAATATGACCAAAGGGACCAAGACCAAGCTGTACTTAAAACGTGAAGACTTATTGCATGGCGGCGCACATAAAACCAACCAAGTACTCGGTCAAGCGTTACTTGCAAAACGCATGGGCAAAAAAGAAATTATCGCTGAAACAGGTGCCGGTCAACACGGCGTTGCCACCGCACTCGCGTGTGCCCTACTCGATTTAAAATGCCGCGTCTATATGGGGGCCAAAGACGTTGAACGCCAAAGCCCGAATGTCTTTCGCATGAAGCTCATGGGAGCTGAAGTTATCCCCGTGCATTCAGGTTCAGCGACCTTAAAAGATGCGTGTAATGAAGCGCTTCGTGATTGGTCAGCCAGTTATGAGGAAGCGCACTATTTATTAGGCACCGCCGCTGGCCCACACCCTTTCCCCACCATTGTGCGTGAATTTCAACGAATGATCGGTGAAGAAACGAAAAACCAGATTCTAGCCCGCGAAGGCTGTCTACCTGATGCCGTCATCGCTTGTGTCGGTGGTGGCTCTAATGCCATTGGTATGTTTGCCGATTTTATTCCTGATGAACAAGTTCGCTTAATCGGTGTTGAACCAGCCGGTCTAGGTATCGATACTGACCAACACGGCGCACCATTAAAACATGGTAAAACCGGCATCTTCTTTGGGATGAAATCCCCATTAATGCAAGACGAACATGGGCAAATTGAAGAATCTTACTCGATTTCAGCCGGCTTAGATTTCCCATCGGTTGGGCCGCAACATGCGCACCTTAACGCAACTGGCCGAGCGGAATATGTATCAATTACCGACCAAGAGGCCTTAGATGCCTTCCAAAACTTAGCATCTCATGAAGGGATTATCCCGGCGCTAGAGTCCTCTCATGCGTTAGCTTATGCGCTGAAAATGGCTTATGCCGAACCAGACAAAGAACAGCTATTGGTGGTTAATTTATCCGGTCGAGGAGATAAAGACATTTTCACAGTGCACAAAATCTTAGCCGCTAATTCAGATAAAGATCAGGGAGCGATATAATGACACAAGCACACTCTACTCGTTATCAATCGCTCTTCACTCGTCTGAAAGCGAAAAATCAAGGCGCCTTTGTTCCATTTGTCACCATTGGCGATCCAAACCCTGAGCAATCTCTTGCGATTATGAAAACCTTGATTGCTGCTGGAGCCGATGCACTGGAATTAGGATTACCATTTTCCGATCCATTAGCCGATGGCCCAACCATTCAAGGTGCTAACATTCGTGCGCTCGATGCAGGCACAACACCCGATGTCTGTTTTGATTTAATTGCACAAATCCGCGCGGAAAACCCAGAGTTACCGATTGGCCTTTTAGTGTATGCCAACTTAGTTTATGCACGTGGCATTGATAACTTCTATGCTCGTTGTCAGCAAGCAGGTGTCGACTCGGTATTGATTGCCGATGTCCCAACTGGCGAAAGCGCACCATTTAATCAAGCCGCTAACGCTCACGGCGTTGACCCTATCTTCATCGCCCCGCCCACCGCAAATAAACAGACCCTTAGTGATGTGGCGCAGTTAGGAGGTGGTTATACTTACTTGCTCTCGCGCGCCGGCGTGACTGGGGCAGAAACCAAAGCCAATATGCCTGTCACCGCCTTACTGGATCGCCTCAATCAATTTAATGCTCCCCCAGCCTTACTTGGATTTGGAATCTCCGAACCAAGCCAAGTTGAAGAAGCTATTAAAGCCGGTGCCGCTGGCGCTATTTCTGGCTCAGCGGTGGTCAAAATCATTGAAAATAATGTCGCTGACCCCAAAGCCATGTTGCAGGCATTGCACGATTTTGTGCATGCGATGAAGCAAGCGACTCAAATGTAAGGCTGATGGCTTTTATGACTAACTTAATGTCAATATAAGCCGTCACCATCATTCAAGCCCGTTACACGTGTTCATAAAATGCGTTCAACGGGCTTTTTTTGTAGCAAAACATCTCTAAGTGGTTTTCATTTTGCTTTAATTGGTTAGACTTAGCCTCATTCTTGCTATCGCGGCAGCTTTGACTCAGAACTCACAACGTTTGACTCAAACACCTCGACGGCGTTATTTGCTGCAACGACATAAAAAATGGTATCTCATGAAGCAATTAATAGATTTTATTCCTCTGGTCATCTTTTTCTTTTTATACAAAAGCTACGATATCTATGTAGCGACTGGCGCATTGATTGTTGCGACAGCAATTCAAGTTGCAGTCACTTATGCGTTATATAAAAAAGTCGAAAAAATGCAATTAATTACCTTTGCGATTGTTGCGGTATTTGGTGGCATGACCCTCTTCTTCCATAATGATAATTTCATCAAATGGAAAGTCACCATTATCTATGCTCTATTTGCTATCGGGCTATTAGTGTCGGATTTCTTAGGCAAACCGGTTATCAAAGGGATGTTAAGCAAAGAGATCACCGTACCTGATATTATCTGGAAACGCATAAACCTTGCGTGGGTTGGCTTTTTCTCGGTATGCGCGTTATTAAATATTTACGTAGCTTATGAACTTCCTTTAGATGTTTGGGTCAATTTTAAAGTCTTTGGCCTATTAATCGCTACCTTCGCCTTTACGATTTTATCGGGCATTTACGTCTATAAGCACATGCCAAAAGAAAGCCAAGAATAGCGTAAACTATCGGCACTCAAGCCTCTTATTAGTTGAAAGTGATTCCATTACTGTCATAATTTACGACAGTAATGGATTTTTTATTTAGGAAAAAATATGAGCACCCCAACAATGGATGCCCCTCGTGGTTCAATGATTCTTCGTACCCTTGCCATGCCGGCAGACACCAACGCAAATGGTGATATTTTCGGTGGTTGGATCATGTCCCAACTTGACTTAGCTGGCGCAATTTTGGCTAAAGAGATTTCCAACAGCCGTGTCGTGACAGTTTCAGTATCAAGCATTACCTTTAAACAACCGGTCAAAGTCGGCGATGTCGTTTGCTGTTATGGTGAATGTATTAACATTGGCCGCACTTCGATGTCAGTCGCACTGGAAGTATGGGTAAAATCTGTCAGCCATGAAGGCGTGGGAGAGAAAAATAAAGTGTGTGAAGCAACCTTTAACTATGTGGCGATTGATAGTGAAGGTAAACCCAGAGCAGTGAAACCTGACTAACCCGCTCTCTAATATGATAAATCAATAGGCTACTCCACGCGCTTTTAGTTGTGAACGGTAGCCTTCTTTTTATCAGCAGCGTATGATGAATCTCTAATTCAATTCGATAAAAGGACTTCCCATGTGGTATGTGATTTTTTCTCAGGATGTTGAGAACTCTCTTGAAAAGCGAATGAGTGTACGTGAACGTCACTTAGCCCGCTTGGTCGCCCTAAAAGAAGAAGGACGTTTATTAGTCGCCGGTCCAATGCCTGCGATAGACAGTGAAAATCCAGGTGAAGCAGGCTTTACCGGTTCAACCGTTATCGCAGAATTTAACTCTCTTGAACAAGCTCAAGCGTGGGCCGATGCCGATCCTTATATTGAAGCCGGCGTTTATCAAAACGTCATTGTTAAACCGTTTAAAAAAGTACTGCCTTAATATGACTATCTCTTTTAAAACCCCACTATTCGCCCTCTTGGCCGCCAGCCTTCTTGCTGGTTGTGCTTCACAGCCAAACGAGGTCGAAATGATGGCAGATCATCGCGCGAACGTTATCGAAGCAGGGTTACCTTTTAAGCTTGGCCCATTAAATGTCATGCATGCTAAAGCAAAAGGCAATACGGTCAATTTATTAATGATTTATAATAGTACCGGTAGCATTGCTCCTAGTGCCTTAGTCGATGCCAGTGTTAAAAGCTATTGCCAAAGTAATGAAGTGCGTTCAGTGCTCAAAAAAGGCGTGATTTATCAGATCACCGTACGCAGTGAGCGCGGAAAATTGTTGGTGGATGAGAATATCAGCGAACAAACTTGCGCGGATTTAGAAGACGCTAGCTAATCCAAATCAGATAAAAAACACCCGATTGAATAGCAACATTCAGTCGGGTGTTTTCATTTCATTGATTAAATATCATGTACAAAATCGATCAGTAGCGGTAAGCCATAAATCCAAAAGGCATACACGCCACCGACAATAAGCACCAGCCACAAAATGGATCTAAACACTTTAGATTTCACTTTACTATTAAATGGGTCAGGTTCTCCGCATCCTGGACACGCATAAGCACGTTTTGAAATGGATTTCTCACATACAGGGCATTGAGCTAATGGCATATTATCACATCCTTATTCATCTGCTTTCTAGGTTAATCATGCACCAAAATGAAAAATATACCAGTGCATATGTCATAAAATAACCGAATTATCAGCCAGTTAGTTTTGACTTCACCTTGAAACTCAAAATAAACCTAGACATCATAATAGCCCTAACTAACCTCAGCTGCGGATAACTAGAAGTCACTCAATACAGCACTTTGGGCGTCTAACTTCGTTAAAATCAACGCAATAGGCCAGCTATTGACTTATGATTTTGCCTTGTTAGCCATCCCAAATTGCAATATTGAGAGAAAGTAATCAACCCTATGTACCTGATAGATTTTTTATCTTTTATATATCATAAGGTTAGACTTGTTATTGTGACACTCTTATCCGCAGTTGAGGTTAACTAACTTACGAATGAAAGACCATCACTTTTAAACTGGCTTGCTCATCAATATCCGCAAATTCTTCAGGGTTAGCTAAGCGTTCAATAAACGTTAACTCAGGAGCTTCTTCTGCCATAGAATCAATTAAAAAATCTTCACTAACTACGGGAGAGTTCACACAAGCCAGCACTTCTCCCCCTTCATTTAATAAGCTAGGTAAACGGCGCAGAATTTTTTTATAGTCTTTAGTGAGCGCAAAACTGCCTTTTTGAAATGATGGCGGATCGATAATCACCAAATCGTATGGACCAAACTTAGTAATTTTGCCCCATGAACGGAAAATATCATGACCTAAGAAGTTTACATCATAAAGATCATGTTGATTAAGTCGGTGATTTTCGCGTCCACGCGACAACGCCCCTTTTGCCATATCTACATTCAATACTTTATGCGCACCACCAGCCATTGCGGCCACAGAAAATCCACAGGTATAAGAAAAAAGGTTCAACACACGTTTTCCTTGCGCATGCTCTTGTACCCATTGACGGCCTAAACGCATATCCAAAAAGAGCCCCATGTTTTGGTTTTTACCCAGCACTAACTGGTATTGCAAACCATTTTCAACACCAATGGTATGCTCATGAATCTCACCTGCGATCACTTCAAACGGAGCACCGTGTTGATAGCGATGTTGTAAACCAATACCAATCCCTGAAACCGATTGCCACTCCTCACTTTGAAATAATTGCAACAAGCCTTGTGTTAACTGTTCGTGGAAGTCTTCCTCTACCGGTTTGAATAAGGTCACAATCAGCTGTTGCCCAATCCAGTCAGCGGTAATTTGCTCCAACCCTGACCAAGTTTGACCTCGACCATGAAATAAACGACGCATTTCATTTTGACAGCGCGGTAATTGCTGTTGAATATGTTCAAAAAAAATCGGTAATTGTGTGATTTGCATAGTATTCACTTTTATTATTTGATGGTTGGCCAAGTAAGCTGTGCTGGATGTTGCCATTGTTGCAGGGCCTGCAATACCGCCGGAGTTTGCCAAGCCTGACCAAGCGTAACGTAATCGCTGGGATCACACACAAAATCATAAGCTTGGCCGGCGTGCTCGAACGATAAAGCATAAGCATGTAAATAACCGCGATCCGCAGCCTGCTCACCGACACAACTGCTAGGGGTATAAATATCATCGCCCAAAATTGATGATCCAATCGAATTTAAAGCCACGCGAATTTGATGAGTTTTACCCGTATGTGGCTTACATAAGAAAAGACGTTGTCCAGCCTCACCGGCCAGTGAAAAGAATTGCGTTTTTGCTGGGTTATTCTGCGTTTTCATGAGTTTCCATGCCGAACGCCTAGAACGCTCCATATCTCCAGAAATCAGCCCTTGTTTCTTCTTCGGTTTTTTAACTCCAATCGCAAGGTAAAATTTACTCACCAGACGTTGAGCAAACTGCTGAGATAACTCACTTGCAGCTTGTTGATGCTTAGCTAATAACAAAATACCCGACGTCATCTTATCAAGGCGATGGACTAAATAAAGCTGATTACCCTCACTCAGTTCAACCTCGGATGATTTTGCAATTTCGAGTAAAAGTGAAGTCTCACCATCATCTTTATGAACACTGACATTAGGATGCTTATTGATCACTAAAAAATCGCAATTTTGATACAAAATATCGAACATGAGTCTCTTAACCATGACGTGCTAAAAATAGGACGTTAAAAAGGGCGCAAAAATAAGGCCCGAAGTATAGCTTGCCAGCTTAATAAACCCAAACGACAAACAGAAAAAATCCGCACGCATAATACTCACGAAACATTTCTAAGGTTCGTTCAGTTTCACATTCTGTCTCACTTTCACCGTCTTCTGTAACGTCATCAGCAAACCATTCCCCACGAATATAGTTATCCGTCATTGTTTTGAATAAGGCATGTAAACGACTTTCGATTGGGCGAGCACAAATAGGAACATTTTGGCTATCAAATATATTCCATGCACGGACGGGATAACAATGTACCGGTAATTATGTTCCTGATTTTGAACTATTCAACTCTCTAACACGTTCAAAAACATTACAGTTTCCTTTGCCGCTAATGCCAAGCGTTGTGAACCCCTCTTAAATTGCTTGTATGGGAAATTAACTCTGCTTTTGGGTAATGTGAGACCCAGGCCTAAGCTGCAACTTAGGCTTTCTATGCAGTAGTTCGATTAAACGTAGGCTCCTCTATCGAGAGACCGATAACAAGAACGAACGCTGCATAGGACTCCGAGCAAAAGACTCGAATAGCCCACTGGGTCTCGAACCCGCATTACGCAAGCATGAGTTAGCTTATTATGAATACTAATACACTTCAAAACATTAATGTCGGTGTTGATACTGGCAAGTCACAATTAGATATTTATATCCGACCTATAAATATTTTTTTCTCAGTTTCTAATGACGATAAAGGCATCAAAGAAGCCATTAAAAAGATAAAAAATCATTCGCCAGAACGAGTTGTTATAGAAGCGACTGGACGATTAGAGATGCCATTTATCATTGCTTGTGCTGAAGTCAATCTTCCATTCGTTATAGCCAATCCAATACATGTAAAACGGTTTGCAGGTGCGATTGGTCGACGAGCAAAAAATGATAGGTTAGATGCAGAGCTTATTGCTCATTATGCTGAGGCGATTAAACCGACATTGACTCAGTTAAAACCTGAAAATATGCGGATAATGAGTGATTTAGTTGCAAGGAGAAGTCAATTATTAACGATGCAAACAATGGAAAAAAATAGACTTCAGATACTACCAAAATCACTGGCTTCAACAATTAAACCAATATTAACAGCGTTCAAGAATCAGATAACCAAAATTGAATTAAAGATAGAAAGAATGATTAATGAATGCCCAGAATACCAAGCTAAAAATATGATACTTCAAAGTATGCCTGGGGTTGGAAAAGTCGTCGCTGCATCAATTATCAGCAATGTACCTGAGCTAGGATATATCACTAATAAACAAGCTGCCTCGCTTATTGGCGTTGCGCCAATAACCAAAGAAAGCGGCCAATTCAGAGGGAAAAGAAGCATTCAAGGCGGTCGTGCTCAAGTTAGAACAGTACTCTATATGGCAATGATGTCAGCTATGCAATGCAACCCTATTTTTAAAGAAAATTATCAGCGACTTCTTAAGCAAGGAAAACCCAAAAAAGTCGCCATTATTGCGTGTGTTCGAAAGATGGTGATCACCTTAAACTCAATGCTTAGAGATGGTGTTATGTGGGATGAAAATAGAATTAAAAATTAACTATTGACACCATAGCCCCTTGTTAAAAAGCAGTTTCCATCTGTATCAAAGGCCATTTCTTTCCATTGAACTCTCTAAATTTTGGCTCTTTGTCGACAGTTACAAAGCCATATGATTTGTAGCAATTATAAGCGGTTACATTGTCAGCAAAAACCGCCAAGGTCACAACACTGAACTGTTCACGTTTCCTGACTTCTTCGATAGAAAGTGAGATTAAAGCCCTACCAAATCCACGTCCTCGATATTCAGGGTTAACAGCAACTCGACACAAGCGTATTTCACTTTCACTTATGTGCTGAAGCTCAATGAAACCAAGCCTGTCATTACCATTGGATAAAATGAAGAACTCAATTTCTGGAAGTGCGCTGCGGTCTACTATTTTAGCTTCAGAAAGTGGCCAACCGAACATCCAACCGCCCCAGTACAAAGATTCCGTTTCAGTTGAGAACCATGAAATGACTTCTGGAGTATCTTGAGCTACAAATTTTCTTAAATTCATGAAACTTCCCTATCTTTTTGACTTTGTAACAACTAGATTAAAACTAAATGCTCTTACTTTCTAATTCGCTTTAAGGTAAAAATAAGCTAGCACTTACCATTTGGTACCCATAACTTAAGATTACGACTTGATGTGTAAACAAAGCCTAACCAACTAGCATGATGAATATATTCTGGGCATTACATTATGGTTAAGATTTTAAAAGAAATTCTGGGCGTCATCAGAAGCTAACTGATTGATTTAGAATTATAATAGGCATAAAAAAAGACGCCCTAAGACGTCTTTTTTTAGAATGTGGCGGTGAGTGAGAGATTCGAACTCTCGATACGTTGCCGTATACACACTTTCCAGGCGTGCTCCTTCAGCCACTCGGACAACTCACCGTAAATTGTAGGTCGAGGCTTCGCTCAACGAGGCGCTAATTTAATGATTCTACGGGGATTGGTCAAGCGCTTTGGGCCAATTTTCTTCGTTTTGTGTTTAAGTGGTCAATATTTGACTGATATGCGCATTTTTAGACTAAGAATACGCTGGCACCCGAAACCATTTACGGCAGGTATCTAAAAATGCTCCGTATACCACGCCCATTCCACCGGCAATAAGAGCGTTACTGAGGACTGCCGTTATAATCTGCTCAAATGAGGCTCCAACGATAAATAATATGGTGGCGTATACTGGTGATTGAAAAGTCACATAGGCAAACATGTCAGCCACTTTTTTCATCCAAAATTGGGTGGATATTTTTTGGCTAGAACGCAGAATCCAATCCCGAAATAACCCGTACGGCAGGGCAATAGTGAGATTAACAGGAATCGATAACGTTCTCGAAGCAAGTGATTGTTGAAAAGACATGCCAGAGACAAAAATCTCGATGGCCATACCTGCGACAAAACCAAAAACAACCATCGCAAACATGTCTGCCGCCACTTGGCGAAATCGTACCGAATCAATATGTCTCATTTACTTACCTGTTGAGCTAGAAATAATAGATTAAAACTGGTGGGTATTCTGGAGGTCCGACTCACTCACCCTGTAGAGCCGATTATATGTTTACATAAAGATAAATATCAAAGAACAACAAGCTAAAATATTGTTAATTATTGGTGTTATAGATTATAAATTAAACCCAATTGTAGTTAATTTAACCGTGAAATTATTATTACAAGAAATGATTCACTAGCTGTTTTTTGATATATAAAAAAAGGCGATCGAATGATCACCTTTTGTCGTTAACCCCATCTGCGGTTAATTACCATTTTATAGAAATGAGCGCTTATCAATATCGATTAAGGTAAGGCATGTAATAACTGTTCGGTGGGCCGAACCAGCGCGACAATGGCTTCATCAAATATAATTGCATTCTTATCTAGAATCGCTTGATAGTCTTGACGCTGCGCTAAAGTGAGCGACTGACCTTTTTGTGCTTGATCAATTAAAGATAAGCCGACATCGGCGACTTGAATGGTCGCTTGCGCAAGGGTATCGGTTGCAATACTCGCGATATTATCCACAAAAATAGCGCTTGATTGCTGGGCCGAACGCTTTGCTTGTTGATAATGCTGTTTGAGATCTTCCAAACGAGATTGCTCTCCTTGTTCAAAACGCTCTACGCTGTCTTGCATGTGATACACCGTCATACTCTCTACGGGTAATGCATCCACAAAGCGATTTAAACGTTCGTATTGGTTATATAAATCCCCTTTATTTGCCGTTGAATTCCATTTCTCCCAATGACGAGCATAATATTGTGCCGGTTCAACATAATGAGAAAAAGTTTGTAGTGGCTCGATCTCAACCCCGTTAGCTAATCGTTTAAGCATTATGGTGGCATCAGCATTGTGACGAAGCCCTAAAGAAATTTCCGACCATGTATCCATGACACTTAAACGCTGATACATACTTCGTTCATCGGTCAATTCTTGTCGTGACCACAAGCGCTCCGCAATCGCATAGCTGCGTGGCCATAAACGTTGCTCAATCGTCATAGAATCTAAATTCTCACCCCAAATTGTAATTTCACCACCCAATATTCGTTGTTGCTCTTGTACCGTTAACTCCGCAGGATAGCCTCCTACTGGCTCAGGGATAGTATTGTTGGCCAACTGACTCCCTGCAACCGCTTGGCCACTGGTCGGCCATCGCACATTGCCAATCAATTGATAGCTGCTGTCTTTTAATTGGTCATTTTCAAAGTCATAATGAAACTCGGTATAAGACATAAAGTTATCAAAGTGACCACGGAACTTCACCCCGGGGATATATTCAATGACCTCAACTTTATCGCGCGACTTACCATTGTAATCAGTAAACGCTCTAACACTGCCATCTGTCGCTTGGATGATGGTCAAATTTCCGGTTCTTGGCCCGCCTTTCGTTCTCGGTTTGGTCCAATCATAAGTGATAAACTTTTCGCCAGCGTGCAAGGTATCATCCACCGAGAGTCCTTGAGGCATAGGATCATTTCGATAGTGATAACTTGTCGGTTGTGGTTGATCTAAATAATAGCCTGTCGACAAAATACCGTTATATCCTTGTTTTGCTGCCTGCCCGATGCTGTCATGCCCACGCCAGCTTTGAATAACAATGGATTTAGGCAAATCTTTATGCCAGATTTCATCCCAGCCGGTGATATTTTTGCCCCGCTCTGCCAACATTTTTTCTACCTTGGCATTTAGATACGACTGTAGCCCACGCTCTCCATCTAAATGATTATCCTGTATAAATTTCTGAATTTTAGGATTATCTATCCATTGTTGATAGTTAGGTTCATCACCACCAATGTGAAAATATTCATCAGGGAAAAGTGCCACAATTTCATCAAAGACACTGGCTAACATCTTGTACAAATCCGGATTCGTAGGATCCATTAAAGGTTCAAATACTCCCCAACCTCTTTGTTGTGGATACTCGGTTTTATTGGGATCGGACATCAATTCTGGGTAGGCATGCGCGACTGCTGAAGCATGTCCAGGTAAGGAAATCTCAGGGATCACGCGAATCCCAAGCTGAGTCGCATAGTCAACAATCGAGCGAATTTGATCTTTGGTGTAATACTGACCATCCGCAGTGTCTTGCCATAATTTAGGATAGTGTTCGAGTTGTACCCGAATGGCTTGATCGTCCCAGATATGCCAATGAAAAACATTAAGCTTAGCCGACGCCATTGCATCCAACTGACGTTTAATCACATCCAGCTCAATATAATGACGTGCAGTATCATAAGACACACCACGCCATGGAAAACGCGGTTGGTCTTGAATTGAAACCTTAGGAAGGAAATAACCGTCTTTATCAACAGAAACTAGCTGCAATAACGTTTCTAGCGCTCGTATCGCCCCTAAAGGCCTCTTTGATTGAATATGGATTTGCTGATTTTCCACCCATAACGAATACGATTCATCGCTGTCCATTGTTTGAATTTTAGAGTTTGGACCTTGGCTGATATCGATAATAAGAGTGGCATGCTCCTCAGATGCCGCTTGCCAATTTAACATTGGTAAACCTGTCTGACGATATAACCGATTGATCATACGTTGCAGATTGTAATCCACTTGCGGCGAATGAAATGTTTTTACATAGAGACTAAATGACTCATCTAAAGTCAATCGGCCCTCTTGTAGGCTGACCTGATAAGGATAAGGCATAAGATTAAGCTGGGTGTTCGGAGCGTCTGCTTTTGTCATAGGTGCCACCATTAAAGTGGAAAGTAAAATTACTAAGGTTTTGCGGCTCATTACGTCATCTCACTAAAGTGTGTATATCATCAGGCTAAGTGCTTCATTGAAATTGGTATGAGCAACACGATAATAAAATGTATAAACGCTTTTAATCATTCATTCGCTTAACCATTCATTAGCCTTATGGTCTGCGCCCGTTTATAGCAATATTTGCATAATGCGAATAGTCGCTAAAATCACACTTTTTTTAGATAAAATATAAACTTACAAAATCCATCATAACCCGCTTTATAAATTTCAACTAAAACGATGAATCCGCTAGGCGCTTAACTGCGAGCTTGTTATCATTAACACAATTTTTTGCATAATCTGAACCCAATAGGTAACTCTTGTGACTTTAACTGAATTGCTCAGCCAACCTGAATTAGAAAACAAATTACTCAATGCAGAACAAACTCTCGGCTTTGTTACTGCGATGGCTGCCGCGCCACACGTCCTTGATCCATCTGAGTGGCTTGCTTATTTATGGGGTGGTGAAGAAACCGCACCTTTTGAATCTGCAGAGCAATTTGAACAATACGCAGAGCTAATTGTGGCGCAATGGAACCACACACACGCGGCCTTATTAGAAGGCACCTGGAGTTGGCCTGAAGGCTATAGCTTGGATGAAGAAGAAGTAGTGACAGAGTCTGTCCGTGATTTTGCTGAAGGCCTACTACAAGGTTGGCAACTGACTCGTGATGACTGGGAAACCTTAATGCCAGAAGATAGCGAAGATAATGCACTACTTGGTGGTGTGTTGCTTTCAGTCAGCATGCTTTACGATCCAGAAACCGCCATTATGACTCTGTCTGAGCAAGGCTTAACTGGCTTAGATGAATTTACTGAGATCTATAATGCTATGCCTGTTATGTTATGCGGGTTATCGCAACGAGGTAATCAGTTAGCGCAGAGCTCGAATCACTAGTTTCTAAGAAAGCATAAAAGCCGCCAAGTGGCTTGCAATCGTGAGACTAGTGCCAATCACATTAATGAGTACGATTGGCATAAAAACTAAGGCCGATATTTTTAATGATATCGGCCTTATTAGTATGTGGAGTTACGCTATGTAAACAACTTTAGAAGATTCGAACTAGGCTGCTACGTCGCTTTTCAAAATAACGTTTGACTTCATTCACCAGCGCTACTTTACGCATTACCTTTGACTTTTAAATTCAGTGAATCAGCAAAATCTAACATGCGGTTTAATGGGATAAGCGATTTCACACGAGTTTCTTCATCAACGAAGATCTCATGCTCAGCCCCCCCTTCTGATAATGCACTTTCTATCGCTTTCAGCCCATTCATCGCCATCCAAGGACAATGTGCACAGCTACGGCATGTTGCACCATTACCTGCTGTCGGTGCTTCTACTAGTTCTTTTTCTGGCACCAATTGCTGCATTTTAAAGAAAATCCCTTTATCGGTCGCCACGATCATTTTTTGATGTGGCAGTGCTTTAGCTGCTTTGATCAATTGACTCGTCGAGCCCACAGCATCCGCAAGCTCGACCACACTCGCGGGGGATTCTGGGTGTACTAAAACTGCCGCATCAGGATAAAGTGCTTTCATGTCTTTCAAAGCTTTGGCTGAAAATTCATCATGAACCACACATTCACCTTGCCATAGCAACATATCTGCGCCGGTTTTTTTAGCAATGTAAGAACCTAAATGGCGGTCAGGTCCCCAAATGATTTTTTTATCTTCGGAATCAAGATGTTCTACTATTTCCAATGCAATACTCGATGTTACGACCCAATCGGCACGGGCTTTGACAGCCGCCGAAGTATTGGCGTAGACCACGACGGTATGATCAGGGTGAGCATCACAAAATTCAGTAAATTTATCCGCAGGGCAACCTAAGTCTAATGAACATTCAGCTTGTAGCGTGGGCATTAGAATGCGCTTTTCTGGAGTTAAGATTTTAGCCGACTCCCCCATAAAGCGCACACCGGCAATGATCAGGGTAGACGCTGAGTGACGGTTGCCAAATTTCGCCATTTCAAGAGAATCGCCAACAAAGCCACCAGTCTCTTCTGCTAAGGCTTGGATTTCTGGGTCGGTGTAATAGTGAGCGATCAGCACCGCGTCTTTTTCGACGAGTAATGCTTTGATTTTTTGGATGTAATCTACTCGTTGCTCAGCCGTTAAAGGTACCGGCTTCGGAGGGAAAGGATAAACTGTATCAATTGTATCGTTGATATGCGCCATTGCTCTTACTCTACGCAGTTCTAATAATTCAGATATTGTACACTTATTGGCTACAATTCTAAATTTTATGAACCAGAAAAATTAAGCCACCTTATCGTGGTGGCTTAATGATCACAAATTGCTTTGAGCTAACTTTGCAGCTGATGAGTTTGGATATTCAGAAATGACTTGTTTGTAGTATTTTTGTGCCGCTTGTTGATTATTATTGCGCTTGGCAATATCACCAAGTTTCACTAAGGCGTCTGCGCGTTTTGAAGAATCTTTATAACTCACAACTGCCGCGAAACTTTTAGCAGAATCTACATCTTGCTTCTTCGCAAAATACAACTGACCCAGCCAATAATGTGCATTAGCAGCATAACCTGAATTAGGGTATTTAGTTTGGAAGTCTTTTAATGCCGTAATCGCACCATCATAGTCACGATCTTTTAAGATAAGGTCGACAGCCGCTTGGTACGCCGACTGTTCATCTGCGGAGGCTTTAATCACTTCCGATGAAGTTGCAACCGCAGCGGTAGCCGTTACAGCAGTGGCGGAACTTGAATTTGTTCCTGCTTTTTTCAAATCATTGACATCAGAGCGCAGCTTATCAAGCTCGATAAAGAGTTGACGTTGACGCTCAACCATTTGTTTCATATCGTAATTATTACGCTCAATGGTCCCACGAAGCTGTGTTAATTCTTCTTCTTGGCTATCCACTTGTTGTTGTAAACGAGCTTGGACACGATTGCTATTATCTAACAGTCGTTGTAGACGTTGAGTCGTCGTTTCTGACGAACTTGAAGCGGTTGGAACAGAGTCATTGAGATCAGATACTGGAGCAGATGCAGCAAGCACGGGACTTGCTGCACTTACTAGTAACGTAAGCGTAATAACTCGCTTAAAGTTACCAAACATAATTATCGCCTATATTAGTAAACGACAACTGCACGACGGTTTTTAGCATAAGCTTCGTTAGTTTGACCCATAACGAGAGGTTTTTCTTCACCGTAGCTTACGATAGAGATTTGGTCAGCTTGAACACCTAATGCTTGTAGGTATTTTGATACAGCTTCAGCACGACGCTCACCAAGTGCGATGTTGTACTCAGGTGTGCCACGCTCATCGGCATAACCTTCGATAGTGACTTTAACACTCGGCATGTTACTTAGGAATTTAGCGTGTGCAGCAAGAATGTCTTCATACTCAGAAGAGATTTCAGAGTTATCAAACTTAAAGAAAACCGTTGAGTTTTCACGTAGCTTTTGCTCCATTTGCTCTTGTTCAGATAGTGCTGACGTTTCATCCATTGGGCTAGTCACAGCTGTTTGTTGTGCGCTAGTTTGAGAATCAGATGCATTTGCTGCGTCATCGCTAGAACTACAAGCCGCTACAGTAAGTAAAGGTAGCGCGATCATCAGCCCTTTTAGAACTTTATTAAGTTGCATATTTTTTCTTCCTTATATTTTCAAAACTATCTTTTATTATAAAAATGGAGACCAAGCAGGCGCTTTCACTTGCCCGTTGGTAGCCGGTAGTCTAGCTTTAAAACGACCGTCAATAGATACCATTGAAAGTACGTTTTCTCTATTATACATAGAGCTGTATATCACCATACTACCATTTGGTGCAATACTTGGAGACTCATCAAGTTGCGTTTTTGTTAGCACTTGAACTGCCCCAGTTTCTAAATCTTGTTTCGCAATATTAAATCCTTCTGAATTTCGATTCACCATAATTAAGAATCGACCATCTGGAGTAATTTGCCCACCAAGATTTTGTCTACCTTGCCAAGTCAATCGAGTAATGGATTGATCTGACAAATTCACTTGATAAATTTGCGGAGAACCGCCACGGTCTGAAGTAAAAATTAATGATTTACCATCAGGATTCCAGAATGGTTCAGTATTATTGGCTCGGCCGCTAGTCACTTGTGTCAACTTACGAGTTTGCAAATCCAGGATATACACTTGTAGGCTACCGGTTTTCGATAATACTAATGCTAACTTTTTACCGTCTGGAGAAAACTCTGGAGCACCGTTATGACGTGGGAACGCCGTTAACACTTCCGTTTTACCCGTATAAATGTCCATCATGTAAAGCTGAGCACGACCGGTTTGGAAACTCACGTATGCCAGTTTACGAGCATCTGGTGACCATGCTGGAGACATCAAAGGTTGTTTCGAACGCAACACTAAGCGTTCATTGTAACCATCATAATCAGCAATACGTAATTCATAAGGATAGTTACTCTTGTTATTAACAACAACGTAAGCAATACGAGTTAAAAAGGCTCCTTTCTCACCAGTCAGTTGTTCATAGACCAAATCTGAAATGCGGTGGGCATATTCACGCAATCGTTTTGCAGGCACAACAGCACGCTTACTAAACAATAGGTAATCTTTAGATAACACTAATTGCCCTTGTTCATTTAAAGCCTTACTTTGTCCATTGTTTAGCTGGCCACGTACGATGTCTGATAATTGATAGGAAATCTCATATTGCCCGTCGTCGGTTGGTTTAATGGTTCCGGTGACAACCGAATCAACCCCAATCTTGTTCCAAGCTGAAAAGTTAATTTCGCTGTCATTGTACGGAGTCTGTGGCATTTTCGAGGTTGCCACAGGGTTGAATTTACCACTACGTTGTAGATCCGATGCAATTACAGCAGACACATCTTGTGGTAACTGGCCTGAGCCTTCCCATTTAAATGGCACGACACCAATCGGACGAGCCGAGTTTGTCCCTTCGGTGATCACCAGCTCCAACGCCGCATTCGCCGTCTGGGTTGCGAGCATACCAAGACAAAATAATCCTATTATAAAACGTTTAATCACTGAATCTTCCTTATTGGTACTTTATAGATGAACCAGTAAGTTGATATTTTTCAACTGATCCGCTACATCTTTTTCTTTAGGCATCGGGAAATTACCCACTTGTGCTACTGCACGTCTGGCCGCAGAACACACTGCTGCCTCTCCATCAATCGGTGTCACTTTACTTACAATCGCATCACTGCCTGTTTGCACTAAACGAATATTGATCTTACAAGACTTACCCGCAAAGGAGTCATCAGTTCTTAGATTATCTTGAATCATTTGCGTATAAATGGCGGCATATCGATCAATTTCTGAAGCCACATATTTTTGTCTAGCCGATGAAATTTGTTGAGTTTCCGCTTCTAGACCAGAAAAAATATCATTTAATGCCGCTTCTTGTGCTTCTTTTTCTCGAGCTAAACGTGCCTTTTCAGCCGCTTCTTTTTGCGCTTTTTCTTTAGCACGCTTGGCTGCATCAGCTTTGGCTTTTGCCTCGGCTTTAGCTTTAGCTTCTGCAGCCGCTTTTGCTTCTGCGGCGGCTTTTGCTTGTTCAGCCGCTTTCTTTTCGGCTGCCGCTTTAGCTATTGCCGCCTCTTTTGCTTTTCGTTCAGCTTCCGCTTTAGCGGCCCGTTCTTTTTCAATACGCGCTCTTTCTTGTTGTTCTTTTCTTTGTTTTTCAGCCAGTTGTTTCTGCTTTTCAGCTTCACGAGCTTGTTTTTCTTGCAAAACTTTTTGCTCTTGCAATTGACGTAAACGCTGCTCTTCTTTTTTACGATTTTTTTCTAACAATTCAGCTTGTTGTCGTAATTTTTCAACCCGTTGTTGTTCAGCTTTTTTAGCTGCATCGCGTTGTTCTCGAATACTTTTTGCTTGTTTTTCGATTGCTTTAGGATCGATAACAACCGCTTCTACCATCTGATGTTTCGGCTTTTTATCTTCATGAGAAAACCATGACCCACCTAATAGAAGTACAAACAACACAATGTGCAGTACCACTGAGATCAATATAGCTGATTTGTATTCTTTATTAAGCATTAACAAATTAGCGATTCTCTTTTATATCCGTTAATAAACCCACTTTGTCTATGCCTGCTTTACTTAGTTGATCAAGCACAAGCACGATATCAGCATAAGACGTTTGTTGGTCTCCACCTACGGCAACTGGCGATTTAGGAGATAAGGTACGCTCAGCTTTGACACGAGTGATCATTTCATTCATGGTTAAACCGCGCTCCATATCCTCATCATTAACACTGACCCCCAAGTTGCCTTGCTTATCTATTTCTACGATGATAAAGCTTGCATCGGAGTCTCCAGCGATATCAGAAGCCGGTTTAGCCGTTTCGGTTTTTGGTAATTCCACTTCAACGCCTTGAGTCACAAAAGGTGAGGTCACCATAAAAATGATCAGCAGCACTAACATAACGTCGATATAAGGAACCACGTTAATTTCAGCTTTGAGTTGGCGTTTTTTTCGAACGTAGCCGCTCATAATTAATCCTTGTGCTCCGCCATCACTTGACGATGCAAAATACTGTGAAACTCTTCAGCGAATGTCGCGTAATTATGTTCAAGTTTAGACACTTGATTACTTAAACGGTTATAAGCCATCACCGCAGGAATCGCAGCAAATAGGCCCATAGCAGTTGCTACCAATGCTTCCGCGATGCCAGGTGCGACCATTGCCAGTGTCGCTTGTTTAACTTGACCAAGTGCAATGAACGCCGTCATGATCCCCCACACAGTACCAAATAATCCAATGTACGGACTGATCGACCCTACTGTTGCTAAAAAGGGCAATTGATTTTCAAGTTCATCCACTTCTTTCGAAAGCGTCACCCGCATTGAGCGCCCCGCTCCATCCATGATGTATTCAGCTGATGCACCGTTGGTTCGACGTAAGCGTGCAAACTCGGTAAATCCAGCATAGAAAATTTGCTCTGAACCGATGATGCTATTCTTACGCGCTTTGACTTCATGATAAAGCTGAGCAAGATCGACACCCGACCAGAATTTTTCTTCAAACAGTGCAGCATTTTTTGATGCTTTATTTAGAATTTTACTTCTTTTTAGAATGACAGCCCATGAAAGCACTGACATTCCCAATAAAATAAGCATCACAAGTTTAACTAATAAACTTGCTTGTAAAAAAAGGTCAAAAATTGAAATATCAGCAGACACGGGCAAACTCCGATAAAATGTTGCTTGGGATGGCTTGAGGCTTCATCTGTTTAATGTTGACACAGGCTACCTTAACCGTTGCTTTACACAAGATTCTTCCTTCAAGATTGACTAATTCCTGACAAAATGAAATAGAAGCTCTTTTTAAATTCACAATTGAGGTGACCACTTCGAGTTGTTCATCCAACGTCGCACCTTGGATATAATCAATATCCATATGGCGAACAACAAAGCCAACTTCTTGTTCTAATAACGTATTTTGTATAATGCCTTGTGAACGAAGCAATTCAGTGCGCGCTCGTTCAAAAAATTTTAAATAATTAGCATGATAAACCACACCACCGGCATCGGTATCTTCATAGTAAATGGTCACTGGCCATTTAAATGTTGTTTTTGTTTGTTCTGTCACTTTACAACCTATCCGCGGTTAACCTGAATGCAGGTTTCATTTAGTTACTGCTTCCACTATACAACAACTTAAGCTATTGAATAATATCCCTAGCGATTTTTTTTGTTTAACCATTTATTACTGCTGCTTTTATCATCTATCTGGTTTTATCGCCTACCCAGTTTTATGCTCTCTCTGTTTTTTGAGCAACTCGCTTTTATTAACAAGCCGTTTTTGTTAATGATCTGTTTTTATTAAAAATATAGACACAACAGCTTGATAATAAGTTTCATCCATAAAAAAACCACCATCACTTTAAACTATGATGGTGGTTTTATTATTAGTGACAGTTGCTACCACATAACAGGTACGAGCTATCAACTGTGTAGCAAATACAAGCTAGTAAAGTAAATTAAGATTGGCCCAGAAATATAAGGACTAAACAAAATTTGCCATACCCATAAGATGGGCTTAAAACCAACGGAATAAATCAGTGAGCTACATAAGGCCCAAATAAACAATAGGGTTATCAGTAAACTAAAACCACCAACTTGTTGTGCGTAAGCGCGAGGCTCCCACATAAACATACTGATATGAAACACCGTGATGATAAAAAACAGGGCTCTGATCAGAGCCCTATCCATTGGTGAATGAATATCAGTCATTTTTTGACTAATGTTATTCACGATCCTCATCCATCATTTCTGAGTGCTCTAACCAAAGAGCATTGATAATACCGAATGCACAGGCCAATAATACGCCTAGAATCCAAGCAAAATACCACATATTATCTGCTCCTTAGTAAAGTGAGTTTTTGTTTTCTTCGATGAACTTGTCATCAAGACGACCAAACATTTTGTAGTAACTCCACGCCGTGTAGCCCAAAATAACAGGAACCATCACAAAGGCAACGCCTGTCATGATTTCTAGTGTTAATAAGCTAGACGTAGAATCCCATAGCGTAAAGCTCGCATTTGGATCGATGCTTGATGGCATCACAAATGGGAACATCGCAAAACCCGATGTTAAGATAACACCTGCACAAGTTAGACTTGATGCAAGGAAAGCTAACACGTTTTTCTCAGTTTTTGCTGCGATTACGGCTACTAATGCCATCACAACACCTAACACTGGAGCGATCCACATTAATGGGTAGGCAGCAAAATTGTTCATCCAAGCACCTGGCTCACGAGCAACTTCTTTAAGCAGTGGGTTAGATGGACCATTTGTATCGATCACACTTTTCACTACATAACCATCAATGTTTTGCACCCAGAATCCTGCGGCGACAAATAACACTGCAACTAACAAACCAGTTAACACTGAGACGTTACGTGCACGGTCGTATACTTCACCTGAGGTTTTCATTTGTAACCATGTTGAACCTTGAAGTACAAACATAGAAACACTCACTAAACCACATAGAAGGGCAAACGGGTTTAGTAGACCAAAGAAGTTACCGTGATATTGAGACATCATCAGTTCATTCAATTCAAATGGTACGCCTTGCAATAGATTACCAAATGCTACACCAAAAATAAGCGGAGGAACAAAGCCACTAATCGAGATACAGATATCCCAGTTATTACGCCATTTTGTTGTTTCTATTTTTGAACGGTAATCCAGTGCAACAGGGCGAAGCCATAATGCAGCTAATGTCACGATCATCGCTAAGTAAAAACCTGAGAATGATGTGGCATAAACCATTGGCCATGCGGCAAACAAAGCACCACCCGCTGTGATTAACCATACTTGGTTACCATCCCAGTGCGGTGCAATTGAGTTAATCATGACACGACGTTGGTTATCGGTTTTACCAATAATTGGCACTAAAGCACCAACGCCCATATCAAACCCATCGGCGATAGCAAAACCAACGAATAATACGCCGATTAGAAGCCACCAAATAAATCGTAATGTTTCGTACTCAAACATGAATTATCCCCTGCTTATGCTTCAACTTCGCGAGAAACTTTACCTTCTAAAGAGGTATCGTTTTGCTCGAAGTGGTAACGTCCAGTTTTTAAGCTACTAGGACCTTTGCGTGCGAATTTCACCATCAAATACACTTCTGCCACCAGCAAACATGTATAGAATGCAATAATAGCAAAAATAGACGTTAGAATTTCACCGCGTGATAATGCAGATGCTGCAACGCTTGTTGGTAGAATTTCACCAACAGCCCATGGTTGACGACCATATTCTGCAACAAACCAACCTGCTTCAATCGCAATCCAAGGTAATGGAATGCTAAATAGTGCAGCTTTGAGTAGCAATGGATGTTTTTCGATACGTTGACGACAAGTCTGAATAAATGCAAACGCAAATACCGCTAGCATAATCACACCCGCAGCCACCATGATACGGAATGACCAGAATAGAGGCCAAACTTGTGGAATAGAGTCTTTCACTGCTTTTTGAATTTGTGCTTCTGAGGCAGTAGAGACATCATCCACGTAACGTTTAAGAAGTAAGCCGTAACCTAGGTCTTGCTTCACTTCATCAAACGCAGCAACATTTGCTTCAGAGCGGTCACCTGAACGAAGTTTCTCAAGTAAGCTATAAGCAACCATACCGTTACGGATACGAGCTTCATGTTCCACTTCAAGGTCAGAAATACCTTTCACTTCTTTATCTAAAGAACGTGTCGCAATAATACCCAATGCATACGGGATTTGAATTGCATAATTGTTCTTCATTTCATCTTGGCTTGGGAAAGCAAATGCGGTAAAGGCGGCTGGCGCTGGCTCGGTATGCCATTCAGCTTCAATCGCAGCAAGTTTGGCTTGTTGTACGTCACCTAGTTCATAACCAGAGTCATCACCAAGTACTAGCGTTGATAAAATTGCCGCCATACCAAATGATGCGGCAATCGCAAATGAACGACGAGCAAAAGCAACATCACGACCTTTTAGTAGGTAGTATGCACTGATACCAAGAATGAACATCGCACCACAGGTATAACCTGAAGAAACGGTATGAACAAATTTAACTTGTGCGACTGGATTGAAGATCACTTCAGAGAAGCTCACCATTTCCATACGCATGGTTTCGTAGTTAAATTCCGCTCCAACTGGGTTTTGCATCCAACCGTTTGCGATCAAGATCCAAAGTGCAGAGAAGTTAGAACCAATCGCCACTAACCAAGTCACAACAAGGTGTTGACGTTTAGATAGACGATCCCAACCGAAGAAGAATAGACCAACCATGGTGGACTCTAAGAAAAACGCAATTAACGCTTCAACAGCCAGTGGCGCACCAAAAATATCACCTACATAATGTGAATAGTAAGACCAGTTAGTACCAAACTGGAACTCCATGGTTAAGCCAGTCGCGACCCCTAGAGCAAAGTTGATACCGAAAAGCTTACCCCAGAACTTCGTCATGTCCTTGTAGATTTGCTTCCCAGTCATTACATAAACTGACTCCATAATGGCAAGTAAAAATGCCATACCCAAAGTCAAAGGAACAAATAGGAAGTGATACATCGCCGTCATTGCAAATTGCAACCGCGATAGATCAACAACATCAATCATGGTAACTCCTTTTTATGTCGCTATCCGAGCCTGCACTAGGCGTCATACAACGATTAGGATGGTTAAAAATGACACAACTCACAAGAAAAAACACTTGTTGCATAATTGTGTATAAATGGTTATTATTTTGTTAAGCACTATCTAATATAGCTATCGCTAATATTACGCATTAACTACAAATGTTTCAAAAGATTTCTGTACTATTTTGATCGTGGTATCAAATTAATTATTTTCAATAATTTAGTTCGCGCATCTTAATCAACTAAATGCTGCTAAGCCTTCGATAATATTCACCTGCTCACCTCTGTAGCACGTAATTTGTGAGATTGTAGAGCTCTTAACTAGACATGCAAGTATTAAAAAAGGGTAACGAATAATTCGTTACCCTTTTGTTTATTATCTATCCGGTTTATCGAGCCCAAAATGCAAATAAGCACGATCACTGGCTATTCGACCCCTTGGTGTCCGCTGTAAATACCCTTGCTGAATCAGATAAGGTTCAATGACATCTTCAATGGTATCTTTCTCTTCACCAATCGCAGCCGCTAAGTTATCTAAACCAACAGGACCACCAGAAAATTTTTCCATGATCGCCAATAACAGCTTTCTATCCATATAATCGAAACCTTGATTATCAACATCCAACATGTTTAAGGCTTTATCGGCAGTTTCAGGGCAAATATGACCATTTCCTTTCACTTCTGCATAATCGCGTACTCGACGTAATAAACGGTTAGCAATACGCGGTGTGCCTCGAGAACGTCTCGCCACTTCTAATGCGCCCTCTTCCTCCATTGACAACCCTAAACAATCGGCGCTTCGTTTTACAATATGCTGTAAATCTTTAACTTTGTAGTACTCAAGACGTTGCACTATCCCAAAACGATCTCGCAATGGTGAGGTTAATGAACCGGCTCGGGTTGTTGCCCCAATCAAGGTGAAAGGTGGAAGATCAATTTTAATTGAACGTGCCGCAGGCCCTTCACCTATCATGATATCCAGTTGATAATCTTCCATTGCAGGATATAAGATTTCTTCAACCACAGGGCTTAAACGGTGAATTTCATCAATAAATAGAATATCGTTTTCTTCAAGGTTAGTTAGAAGAGCCGCTAAATCTCCGGCTTTTTCCAAGACAGGGCCTGAGGTAGTACGAATATTCACTTCCATCTCGTTGGCGACAATATTTGCCAAGGTGGTTTTACCTAACCCTGGCGGGCCAAACACTAATAGGTGATCAAGAGGTTCATTTCGTAACTGCGCAGCTTTGATGAAAATTTCCATTTGATCACGAACATGATCTTGCCCTTGATAATCGGCCAGTTTCTTAGGACGAATCGCACGATCAATCACATCTTCATCACGAAAAGTCGGGTTATCTACCGCTATTAGGCGATCCGCTTCTATCATTTATTTGACCTCAGGTTAAACCATCGATTTTAGCGCTTCACGAATAACCATTTCACTGCTCATATCGGCTTTTGCAACTTGTGAAACGACTTTTGATGCCATCGCCGGTTTATAACCTAGAGCAATTAACGCACTGACCGCTTCATCTTCCGCATTATGAGTGGTACGCGAGTCGGCTGAATCCATTGGAGCGGCATCGGTTGCTGGTGTGAATAAATCGTGGGTGACCCAACCTTTCAAGCGGTCTTTCATTTCAACCACTAGGCGCTCAGCGGTTTTTTTACCAACTCCAGGCAATTTCACTAATGTGCTAACATCTTCATGCTCAACACAAGAGACAAATTGTGATGCCGTCATACCAGATAAAATAGCCAAACCTAATTTTGGACCCACACCATTGGCTTTAATCACTTCACGAAATAAAGCGCGCTCTTTAACCGTATTAAAGCCATAGAGCAATTGCGCATCTTCACGCACAACAAAATGAGTATAGATGATGGCTTCTTCATTCACATTGGGTAATTCATAAAAGCAGCTCATCGGCATTTGCACTTCATAGCCGACTCCTGCAACTTCGATTAAGACTTCTGGTGGTTGTTTTTCAATTAATATTCCGCGAAGACGACCAATCACTTTTTGTTCCTTTCGATAAACACGACCTACGCCATGCCTTTTTCATTCTATGTTGTGGTATATCATAATAACTTACTGGATAAACATCCAGTAAAGAGATCACTTTCATCATATTTTGCTATAAATGCACTAGCGATACCGTCCACGTCTTGCCCCACTAGCCTTTCCAGCCAATGCAATTAATGTTTTGTTGGTATTGGCATGACAAATAGCCACGCCTAATGCATCCGCTGCATCGGCTTGGGGTTTGGCAGGCAGTTTTAACATGCTTTTTACCATGTGTTGTACTTGAGCTTTATCTGCGCCACCAGTGCCCACAACCGCTTGTTTAATTAACCTGGCCGCATATTCATAAACAGGTAAATCCGCATTCACTGCCGCCACAATCGCACTACCACGAGCTTGGCCCAGTTTTAAGGCTGAATCGGCATTTTTTGCCATAAACACTTGTTCAATCGCAAACACATCCGGTTGAAATTGCGTAATAATTTCAGAAACCCCAGCATAAATTTGTTTTAAGCGACCGGGAAGGCCTTCTTCTGAAGTACGGATACAACCACTGCCTAAATAATGCAAATGGCGACCTTCTTGACGAATAACACCATAGCCAGTAATACGTGAACCTGGATCGATCCCAAGAATAATGGACATTGGGTCCCTTTTTATATGCTAATGATTTTTTAAGTATAACGAGGCGTACAAACAAAAACACCCACATGATCAAATGTGGGTGTTTTTCATCGCTGACTAATGAACTATTACGCGTTTTCTTTCGTCGCCGTTACCGCAATAGAAAGCTCTTTAAGTGCGGCTGGATTCGCTTGGCTTGGTGCATTGGTTAATGGACATGCTGCCGCCGTTGTTTTAGGGAATGCGATCACGTCACGAATATTATCCGTACCACAAAGTAGCATCACTAAACGGTCAAGACCAAACGCCAAACCAGCGTGTGGTGGTGTACCGTATTTTAAAGCGTCAAGTAAGAAGCCAAATTTCAAGCGTTGCTCAGACTCATCAATACCAAGAATATCAAATACCGTTGATTGCATTTCGCTATTGTGAATACGTACAGAACCGCCACCTACTTCGTAACCATTTAATACCATATCGTAAGCATTCGAATTAGCAGCCGCTGGGTTAGCTTTCAATTCTTCTGCCGTTACGCCTAGTGGAGACGTAAATGGGTGGTGCATGGCATTTAAGTTGCCTTCTTCATCTTGTTCAAACATTGGGAAATCAATCACCCATAGCGGTGCCCACGCGTTCAAATCTGTTAATTCAAGATCAAGACCTAATTTAATACGCAATGCGCCCATCGCTTCTGAAACGATGTTCGCTTTATCTGCACCAAATAAAATGATGTCGCCAGTTTGTGCTTCTGTACGCGCTAAAATACCGTTGATGACGTCTTCATTTAAGAATTTAGCCACTGGAGATTGGATCCCTTCAACGCCGGCTTCAAGATCGTTCACTTTCATCCAAGCCAGACCTTTCGCGCCGTAAATACCGACAAAGTTGCCGTATTCATCGATTTGCTTACGTGATAATGACGCTCCACCTGGAACGCGAATAACCGCAACACGACCTTTTTCATCGTTGGCAGGGCCAGAGAAGACTTTAAACTCGACATCTTTCACTAAGTCCGCAACATCCACTAATTCAAGTGGGTTACGTAGGTCGGGTTTGTCAGAACCAAAACGACGCATCGCTTCAGAAAATGGCATAACATGGAAGTCGCCAAGGTCGACATTTAAAAGTTCTTGCCACATTTCACGAACCATTTTTTCAGTGATCGCACGTACTTCATCCGATGTCATGAAAGAAGTTTCGATATCGATTTGTGTAAATTCTGGTTGGCGGTCAGCACGTAAATCTTCATCACGGAAACATTTAACGATTTGGTAGTAGCGGTCAAAACCAGACATCATCAACAATTGTTTGAATAATTGTGGTGATTGAGGAAGCGCGTAAAAACAGCCTTTATGAACACGACTTGGCACTAAGTAGTCACGTGCGCCTTCTGGAGTCGCTTTTGTTAATACTGGCGTTTCAATGTCTAAGAAACCATTATCATCTAAGAAACGACGAACGAAGCTTGATGCTTTGGCACGCAATTTAATGCGATCACTCATTTCTGGGCGACGTAAGTCAATGTAACGGTATTTTAAACGCTGTTCTTCTGAGTTAGTTTGGTTGTAATCTAGCGGTAGTGCGTCAGAACGGTTAATGATTTCAAGACCTGTCGCAAATACTTCTACTTCACCGGTCGCCATGTCTTTATTGATTTGGCTATCAGGGCGAGCGCGAACTTCACCAGTAAACTTGATACAAAATTCATTACGTAGCTTGTTTGCTTCGGTAAAAACTTCTTTCATATCTGGGTCAACGACAACTTGAACAATGCCTTCACGGTCACGCATATCAATGAAGATAAGCCCGCCTAGATCTCGACGACGGTTTACCCAACCGCATAATTCAACACTTTGTCCAACGAGGGACTTGTTCAGGTGACCACAATACTGGGTGCGCATAATGAATTTCCCAATCTCTTTTAATGAATAATCTCGGTGGAGCAGGATGCTCGAACACCATACAAATAATTTATTATCTTTATACTTGGAAACCAGATAAAAATCGACCATCTCTCACAGAATTTATCTGCTTTTCTATCGTCGGGGCCTTAATTTAACAACGATGGTGATAAATTTAACAACAGATGATCATTATTTAACCTCCGCCCTCTCTCATCGTTTTTTCCTTACTTCCAATCACTGCTCAAAATACACGCAATTGAACTTGTCGCGAGAAATATGAAGAATTTTAATCGAAACAACATAGCGATAAAACGGAACTTACCTTAAAATAAACACCATTATAATGACGCTATAAACAGCTACCATTATCCCATTTTCGTTTATCGAGATCCCATTAAGATATGTGGTGATGAATAAACGTCCAAAACATAGAAAATAGTGAGTAAGAATGAGCCAGCGCGATGTGATTTTTTCAGCACCAATTGAAAAAATGGGTGACTTTACGTTTGATGAACGAGTTGCCGAAGTTTTTCCTGATATGATTCAACGCTCGGTGCCTGGCTATAGTAATATCATTTCGGCTATCGGTATGCTGGCTGAACGCTTCGCAAAACCAAACTCCAATATTTATGATTTAGGTTGTTCACTTGGCGCTGCTACCTTGTCAATGCGTCGCCATATTCATCAAGAAAATTGCCAGATCATTGCAGTAGATAATTCTCCCGCCATGATTGAACGTTGCAAACTTCATCTTAATGCCTATCGTTCAGACACTCCAGTCAATGTGATTGAAGCGGACATTCGTGACATCGACATCGATAACGCCTCGGTTGTGGTATTAAATTTCACCTTACAGTTTTTATCACCAGAGGATCGTTTGGCATTATTAGAGAAAATTTACGCAGGTTTACGACCTGGTGGTATTTTAATTTTGTCCGAGAAATACATTTTTGAAAATCAACCTGCTCATGAGCTTCTGATTGATTTACATCATGATTTTAAACGAGCCAATGGGTACAGTGAGCTGGAAATCAGCCAAAAGCGCAGTGCGATAGAAAATGTTATGCGCCCAGATTCCATTGAAACGCATAAACAGCGATTCCAAAAAATAGGGTTCACCAGTTATGAAGTCTGGTTCCAATGCTTCAACTTCGGCTCTATGTTCGCGCTAAAATAATGTTAGCCTAACCTTAAAGCACCACCACCGCTGACCTGTTAGTGTCATCACTTAATAGAAAAACCGAATATTACAAAACCCTAATTCAACTCAAACCTTAAGAAAGAGTGTTATGTTTAACTTTGCTAACTTTTATCAATTAATCGCCCAAGACCAACGTTTACAACCTTGGCTCAATGTCTTGCCTCAACAATTAACGGATTGGCAAAACGCAGAGCATGGTGACTTTGAACGTTGGGTTAAAGCATTAAATAAAATATCAGCAGCGCAGCCAGATAACATCGATATTCACACTCAAGTTAGCATTACCAATAATGACCCTCTTGCACTCGGTGAGCAAAAAAAATTAGAAAGTTTATTGCGCACCTTTCATCCGTGGCGTAAAGGGCCGTACCATGTGCACGGCTTAGATATTGAAACCGAATGGCGTTCAGATTGGAAATGGGACCGTGTCCTACCTCATATCTCCGATCTCAAACATCGTTCAGTCCTCGATGTCGGTTGTGGTAATGGTTACCACATGTGGCGCATGCTAGGCGCTGGCGCTCGTTTATGTGTTGGGATTGATCCTTCGCACTTATTCTTAATTCAATTTGAAGCTATTCGTAAATTGATGGGCGATGACCAACGCGCGCATTTATTACCATTAGGTATTGAACAACTTCCTGAATTAAAAGCTTTTGATACCGTATTTAGCATGGGCGTGCTTTATCATCGCCGTTCACCTTTAGATCATTTATATCAATTAAAAAATCAATTGGTGGCTGGGGGGGAATTAGTCCTAGAAACTCTGGTGATTGAAGGCGATGAAAACGCGGTATTAGTTCCAGTAGATCGCTATGCTCAAATGCGAAACGTCTACTTTTTCCCATCAGCTAAAGCACTCAAAGTCTGGTTAGAAAAGTGTGGCTTTATTAATGTACGTATCGTTGATGAAAATATCACTTCAACCGATGAACAACGTAGCACTACTTGGATGACACACAACTCTCTACCCGACTATTTAGATCCTAACGATCCATCGAAAACCGTTGAAGGTTATCCAGCTCCGCGTCGCGCTATCTTGGTGGCCACGAATCCGTAACCATCAATAAATCGTCTCCAGTATCTTGCCAAGAAGCAAAGGAATGACCTGAGCTTTACATTAAAGCGCTTCACGGCAAGATCCAGATACGCTAGACTTTGAACTTATAATTTTATAGAGGTTACAACAGCTTAATATGCTCAAAAAATCTTTAGGTCTTGCCTTCTTCCTTTTAGTCTCACTCTCAGGTTGTGCCTATATGACTGGGGAGCATTATTCCCAACAGACGATTCAAGCGATTAACCAAAGTGAAGAAAAATTATCGAATAGAATCGAAGAGTTAGACTCCAATCTTGATAAACAAACCGATTATATTGCTAGCTTAGAAGCGGAAGTCATTAATTTGAGTAACGAAGTTGAATTGATGAAACGTCGTCAGCAACGCTATTTGAGCTCAGCACATAAAACTCAAACACCTTCTCAACCATCAGGTACGTCAAATATTGTGGTTACAGACCTCGAACCTCAAACAAGACCGGGAATGGTGACATTAGGTTCATTAGAAAAAGTCGATATTGATATCGTCAAAACATCATTTACTGCCCGAGTCGATACCGGTGCGACCACCTCCTCAATTAATGCCATTGATCTACAAGAGTTTGAGCGAAATGGGAAAAAATGGGTTAAATTCCATATTGCAGATAATCGTGCACCAGAAGACCGCTTATGGATTGAAGCGCCTATTATCAAACATGTAAAGATTCGGCAATCCAGTACCAATGCACTAGATCGTCGCCCGGTAGTAGAAATTTGGATAAAAATCGGCAGTATTCATGAAAAAGCACAGTTTACTTTAGCTGATCGCACCCAAATGGATTATCCTATTTTATTAGGTCGTGAGTTTATTCAAGATGTTGCTTACGTGGATGTAAGTCGAGAATTCATTGAATCAAAAGAGCCACCGAAAAAAATTTCTACACAATAAAAAGTTTTTCAAATTATTAATTTAGACTGGTTAAGGAAAGGTTATGACGTCTAGAGTGCCATTTTATTTTCTCATCGCCATACTTGTCATTACAGGGATCACCCTGAGTGTCATGCGTCATCAAGACTATGGTGTTCCATGGGGCCCAGGAGAATCCCGACAAATATGGGATATTGAAGCTCGTATTGAATTTACCGCAACCGGTGGCCCAGCCAAAGTATCGCTCGCGGCACCACACACACAAGATGGCTTCACACTCATCGATGAAAGTGCATCCTCTCCAGGTTATGGCTTATCGTATGTCAATACCGATACCGGTCGCCGCGCCGAGTGGTCTGTCCGTGATGCCAAAGGGCCACAAACGATTTACTACAAAACTCAATTTTTAGTTGACCCTCAATCGCAAGCAGACGTGATTCCTCCTACTCAAGGTGACTTCAACTCTCCTACTTTCACTGGGCCACAACAAGCCGCTGTCGATGCTATTACCTCTCAAGCCTCTGAACGCTCAGCTGACGATATCACTTTTGCTCGTGAGTTAATTAAACAATTTAACGACCCTGATAACCAAAATGCCTCTTTATTGCTAGATGATTTTAGTAAGGTTCAAGCAATTGCCAAAATCTTAACCTCATCGGCTATTCATAGTAAAACGGTTGGTGTGGTAGAGCTAGAAGATGGCCGTCGTCGTCAATCGATTATTCCAATGATTGAAGTTTGGGATGGCAAAGTATGGCAACTATTTAACCCGGAAAGCACAGAGCAAGGTGTACAAGAAAACCTTTTGATCTGGGATGAATCCAATGTCTCTCTCTTAGATGTGATCGGCGGTAAACACAGTAAAGTGTTCTTCTCCATGCTGGCACAAGATGTTTCACCAAGTAATGCGACTAAACAAAAAGTGGTAGCGGATAATTTGCTGAACTTCTCAATTCATAGCTTACCACTTGAAGAGCAATCGATGTTCAAAACCATTATGTTAATCCCTATTGGGGCATTAATTGTGGTGTTCTTGCGTGTGTTAATCGGTTTGAAAACCTCAGGGACTTTCATGCCAGTATTGATTGCCGTCGCCTTTGTACAAACACAATTACTACCGGGGATTATTGGCTTCTTACTAATTGTAGGAACCGGCTTAGTCATTCGTGGTTATTTATCAAAACTGAACCTACTTCTGGTTGCTCGAATATCCGCGGTGATCATTACCGTTATCTTGATCATTTCGATATTTACTATCGTGTCTTTCAATATAGGTTTAACTCAAGGTTTAACCATTACCTTCTTCCCAATGATCATTCTATCTTGGACGATTGAACGTATGTCTATCCTATGGGAAGAAGAAGGCGCGAAAGAAGTCTTCATGCAAGGTGGTGGTTCATTACTGACAGCGGTTCTGATCTATCTTGCGATGACAAACTCGTATGTACAGCACATTACCTTTAACTTCATTGGTACTCAGTTTATTGTTCTAGCGTGTATCTTGGCTCTAGGTAACTATACCGGTTATCGCCTATTAGAATTAAAAAGATTCAAACCTTTAGCGGAGGACTAAACCATGTTTTCTAGTTTTACTTCACCGCAAAAGTTAAAAGCCAAAGGCATCATGGGCATGAACAAACGAAATGGCGCGTATATTTCGCGCTATAACGACCGTTCTAAATACCCATTAGTTGATGATAAATTGCAAACTAAAATCATCGCTCAAAAGCATGGTGCCACAGTACCTAAGCTTATCGGTGTTATCGCTCAACAAGCCGAAGTCAGACGTATTCATCAAATGGTGAAAGACTGGCCGGGTTTTGTAATTAAGCCTGCTCGTGGCTCTGGTGGTAAAGGCATTCTTGTTATTATTTCCCATAAAGATGGGGTCTATATCAAACCCTCTGGGCAAGCCATTAGTGAACAAGACGTCGAACGTCATATAAGTAATGCTCTGGCTGGATTATTTTCATTGGGCGGCAAAAATGATGTTGCTGTGGTTGAAAACCTAATCAAATTTGATGATGTGTCATTTGAAGGCTACAGCTATGAAGGCGTTCCCGATATTCGTGTTATTGTCTTTAAAGGCTACCCCGTTATGGCAATGATGCGTTGTTCAACAGCGGCCTCTGACGGAAAAGCTAACTTACACCAAGGTGCGGTGGGGGTTGGATTGGATATCGCCACAGGCCGAGCTGTACGTGGGGTACAATTTGACCGCCCTATCACTCATCACCCAGATACTGGGAAACCGCTCAGTGGCTTAGTCGTTCCAGATTGGGAAAAGTTATTGATTTTAGCATCAAGTGCTTGGGAGATGACTGGGTTAGGTTACATGGGTACCGATATGGTTCTGGATAAAGAAGAAGGTCCAATGGTATTGGAGCTCAATGCTCGTCCAGGGCTGGCAATTCAAATTGCTAATGGCGCAGGTCTCTTACCAAGATTGCAACATATCGAAAACTTAGAGCCGCCGATTGAATACCCTAAAGCGGCAGAACGTGTGGCATACGCAGCAAAACACTTTGCCGCAGAATCACAGTTCTAAACGTTTACTAAATAAAAAAGACCGCCGATAGTGATTATCGACGGTCTTTTTAATAGTAATACGGTTTTTAAGAACAATTCGTTTTTTTAAGAACAATTCGGTTTTTTAAGAAAAATACGATTTTTTGATAAGTTTCAATGACGCTCGATATAAAAAACTAAAGTAAAAATCCAAAGCTAAAAGCCAAGAGCAAACAAGCTAAACACCCTATCGCTCCACTATTTACCTAACGCTTCTTTATAATGATGGCGGCACACCGATTCATAACGGTCATTACCTCCAATCGCAACCTGATCACCTTCCGCAATCGCACGCCCTTGCTCATCCATACGAATGACCATGTTGGCCTTGCGACCACAATGACAAATTGTTTTCAATTCAACCAGCTTATCTGCCCACGCTAACAAGTATTGACTGCCTTCAAATAACTCACCTAAAAAGTCACTACGCAGACCGTAACACAATACCGGAATATGTAATTTATCCACCACTTCGGTCAATTGATAAACTTGCTGTTTATTTAAAAATTGGCACTCATCGATCATAATACAATGCGTTTTTTGCTTATTATTCAGTGCTTGTATTTCTGCAAATAAATCCGTTTTGGCATTATACAAATACGCTTCAGATTGCAAACCAATACGGGAGCTTACTTTACCAACCCCATCACGGTCATCGATCTCGGCAGTAAAAATAACAGGGTTCATCCCACGTTCACGATAATTAAATGAGGATTGAAGCAAAGTCGTTGATTTACCAGCATTCATTGCTGAGTAATAAAAATACATCTGTGCCAAAGGAAAGAGCCTTTCTTATTCTAGGTATTCAGTTATAGATAAAAAATTGCACCACAAAACTGCGGTGCAATCGTGTTAATATTCAGGTGATAATTATTTACGACGCCATGTTGTACCTTGAGCGCCATCTTCTAAAATAATGCCTAATTCATTCAGTTTATCGCGGGCTAAATCTGCATTTGCCCAATCTTTTGCTGCACGTGAATCATTACGTAACTTGATAAGTGCTTCAATTTCAGCTACTTCGTCATCATTACCGGCTCCACCTTGTAAGAAAGCTTCCGGGTCTTGATATAAAATACCAATCACATCAGCTAACTCACGCATTAGTGCCCCCAAAGCAGAAGCTTTATCTAGATCAAGCGTTTTTAAACGGTTAACTTCACGAGCCATATCGAACAATACCGAATAAGCTTCTGGGGTGTTGAAGTCATCATTCATCGCAGAAGAAAAACGAGCAACAAACTCTTCACCACCCGCAGGCGCAGCTGATAAATCTAGGCCACGTAAAGAGGTATACAAACGCTCTAAAGCTGAACGCGCTTGGTTCAGATTGTCTTCGCTGTAATTTAATTGACTACGATAATGACCTGACATTAAGAAATAACGCACTGTTTCTGAATCATAGTGCTTCAATACATCGCGGATCGTGAAGAAGTTACCCAGTGATTTCGACATTTTTTCACGGTCAACCATCACCATGCCGCTGTGCATCCAAGTGTTAACGTATGGCGTATCATGCGCACAGCAAGATTGAGCAATTTCATTTTCATGGTGAGGGAATTGCAAATCAGAACCACCGCCATGAATATCAAAATGTTGACCTAAAATAGAAGAATTCATCGCGGAACATTCAATGTGCCAGCCTGGGCGACCTGGACCCCATGGCGATTCCCAAGTCGGTTCACCTGGTTTCGACATTTTCCAGACCACAAAATCCATTGGGCTACGTTTTGCGCTTTCCACATCCACTCGAGCTCCCGCTTGTAATTGCTCAAGATCTTGACCGGAGAGCTTACCGTACTGCTCGAACTTCTTAACTTCAAACATCACATCGCCATTATCGGCAACATAAGCAAAGCCACGTTCAATGAGACGTTCTACCAATTCAATGATTTCTTTAATGTAATGTGTAGCGCGAGGCTCTACATCCGGTCGTTTGATATTAAGCGCATCAAAATCGGCATACATCTCTTCAATAAGACGTTCCGTTAATGAATCACAGCTTTCGTTATTTTCAGCTGCACGCTTAATGATTTTATCGTCGATGTCCGTAATATTACGCACAAAGGTCAAGTCATAACCTAAAAATCGTAAATAACGAGAAACAACATCAAATGACACAAAAGTACGACCGTGACCGATATGACAAAGATCATAGATAGTCACACCACAAACATACATGCCGATTTTTCCAGCATGAATAGGTTTAAATTCCTCTTTTTGGCGGGTCAATGTGTTATATATTTTTAACATGATCTCTATCTACGTCCGGTGAAAATTATAATTTTACGATTATACCCAAACAGGCAATGAAGTCGACATTCCCCCCATATTTTAATGGTCTATCCTTAAAGAAGCTTGCTGTTAATGGCGATATTTTATCCACATAGCACTATTTTGATTTCAAGTGTTAACTTCAATGCCATTCCGGTTAATGTTTAAAGTTGCTTTAGAGACAACTTTCGCTAAAATCGACCTTCTAACGCTTAGTTCATCTTGGTGACTATTAAGCAAACGACGTGTTAACCATTAAATCCAATCAGAAAGGACAAAACCATGATCATCCTTCACACCAACTTTGGCGATATTAAAGTGCAATTAAACGAAGAAAAAGCACCTGAAACGGCAGCGAACTTCTTACAATATTGCCAAGATGGCTTTTATGACAACACGTTATTCCACCGTGTTATTGATGGATTTATGATTCAAGGTGGTGGCATGACTTCTGGCTTAAAAGAAAAAGCCACTCGTGCACCAATTAAAAATGAAGCCAACAACGGTTTGAGCAACAAAGTCGGTACTTTAGCAATGGCTCGTACCATGGAACCACATTCTGCTAGCTCTCAATTTTTCATCAATGTGAATGACAATACTTTCCTAGATTTCAAATCTGAATCTATGAATGGTTGGGGTTATTGTGTCTTCGCTGAAGTAGTTGAAGGCATGGACGTAGTAAACAAAATCAAAGCAGTAAGCACAGGTTCATACGGCATGCACCAAGACGTTCCTCTTGATGAAGTCGTAATTACTGGCACAACGATCGAAGCCTAATTTCCACTCATAACGTCACTCTGATTAGCAAGATTGACGCGTATAAAATTAGCGCTTAAGGGGGAGTCAGTCTCCCCTTTTTACTATCAAAGTTTGAGATTTCATGACCACCTTATTTATTGCCGATCTGCATTTATCTCCCCTCCGCCCTGATATTACTCAGTGTTTTCTTCGTTTTATGGCAGAAGAAGCCCCTAACGCAGACAAACTTTATGTGCTTGGTGATTTATTTGAATTTTGGATTGGTGATGATGATGATTCTCCCTTTAATAGCCAGATAAAACGAGCATTCCAACAGCTTACCCAGCAAGGTGTTGAGTGCTTTTTTATTCAAGGGAATCGTGACTTTTTATTAGGCCAGCGCTTTTGTAAAGAAACCGGTATTACCTTATTACCAGATGTCCATGTAATTGACTTATATGGTGTAAAAACCGTTATTTTGCATGGTGATACGCTCTGCACTAGAGACGAAAAATATCAGGAATTTAGAAAAACCGTCCATCAACCATGGCTACAAACTTTATTCCACTGGATTCCATTATTTATCCGCAAAAAGATCGTCGCCAATATCCAAGCAAAAATTAAACGACAAAAACACGCTAAACAAATGGATATTATGGACGTCACACCAGAAGAAGTGGTGAAAGTCTTGGAAATAAATCATGTCACCAATATGATCCATGGCCATACTCACCGCCCTAATACACATACTCATCATACGAGCCTTGGTAATGCTACCCGAACCGTACTCGGAGACTGGTATACGCAAGGTTCAGTTTTAGTCTGCACGCCTGAAAAATGCGAGCTACAGCAAAGATCCTTGTAATAATCTATTATCATTTCTTCCATTTTGTGCATTCGTCTAAGCTTAGAAGATTCGGCTTATTTATAGATAATTTGATTATCGTTAATCATTGGATTTCAAGTAGAAACACGTGAGGTTTTCAGATATCGTGAGCCATTCACTTTTTATCGACAAAAGGCACAAAGTCTAAACGATGCATTCTTTTATTGCGCGTCAACCCATTGTAAACGCCAGCGATCACATCGTGGCTTATGAATTATTATTCAGAACTGGATTGCAAAATAAATACCCTTCTATTGATCCCGAACAAGCCACCAGTCGAGTACTCATTGAACACTTTTTTCTCACCAATGTTCAAGGCTATGACGATACTCTGTATCTGGTCAATTTCCCTTATCAAAGTCTACTCAATCAAATCCCAACCTTATTTCCTGCCAAATACCTTATGATCGAAATTCTTGAAGATTGCCCTCCTAGCGATGCACTATTAGCTGCTATTATCAACATGCATCAGCAAGGCTATAAAATTGCATTAGATGATTTTATTCCTTCGAAGAAATGGGAACGTTTTTTACCTTATATCACTGCCATTAAATTCGATATAAAACAGATTTCCATCAAACAAGCCAAACAGTTTATCGATACCCATCAACACTATTCATTACAATATTTAGCCGAAAAAATTGATAGCCTTGCTGAACTCAAGGCGGCTCGAGAGGCCGGGTTTGATTATTTCCAAGGTTATGAATTATATAAGCCTGAAATTATCAAAAAGAAACGGATCGAATCTTCTGAATTTACCGTTGAACAGCTTGAGTTAGCCATTCAGCAGTCCCCTATTGATTTTCATCTTATTGCTCGCTTAATACGTCACGACGTTACGATGTCTTATAAGTTAATGCGCTTTGTTCATGCTCATCTCAATGAACCATTTCGTTCATTCGAACAGGCTTTTCAATTACTTGGAGAAGAAAAGATACAGCTATTTATCTCATTGTCGTTAACTGCCGCACACGATCCTGATCCTTCGCCTCATTATGAAACCTCAATGCAAAGGGCCCACTTTTGCGAACAAGTTGCGGCTTTACCCCAATTTAATATCAACATTGAGCATGCTTATTACGTCGGCATGTTTTCGCTACTCGATAAGCTTCTTGAACATCCCCTATCTGACCTTATCGCAACCCTGCCCTTAGAATCCTCGGCGATAACAGCCCTGCTTACTCAGCAAGGAACCTTAGGAAAAATGCTAGCGTTAGCGATTGCATATGAAAATAACGATAAATCAAGTATCCTTAAGCAAGCCAATGAGCTGCAGCTCGAACTCGATCAAATCAATAGGTTTTATCGTAATGCGATCGACTGGTCAACGCCCGAATATCATCACCTTCGATTACAAGGCAACCTCGCTCATCAACTTTAATCACGTTTAAGGAAAAAATCATGCTTTGCCCATGTTGTAGCCAGCAAACCTATGATAATTGTTGTCGTCCTATCCATCTCAATGCAAAAAATGCACGCTTACCAGAGCAATTAATGCGTGCTCGATACTGTGCCCATGTCCTCAACAATACCGCATTTGTCATTGAGACTTATCATTCCTCATGTCACGCGGAACAAGATGCACAAGCCATTGAAGAGTCGATCCACAGTGAATGGGTAAAATTAGAAGTACTCGATGCGCCAGCCCCCGAAGCAGAAGAAGGCTTTGTGGAGTTTAAGGCGTATTTTATGGAAGAAGGTCAGCAACATTGCTTACATGAACGTTCGCGCTTTGTGATGGAAAGTCAACAATGGCGCTATATTGATGGCATCATGCCAGAGGAAATGGTTGATCCTCGGTTAAATCAAACCATTGCGAATACGAAAATTGGAAGGAATGATCCTTGTTTATGTGGTAGCGGCAAAAAATTTAAAAAATGTTGCGGCTAGATCGATGCCGCCGGAAATATTGAGTTAATCATGGTCCTATTTATCACAAACTAAACAATAATAAAAAAGCTCGATGATCAATAACGATAACCGAGCTGATTTATCTCTAATATGAGTGCTTTAAATTAGCGGCTACGCTTAAATAAGAAAATCATAGGTAGCATAATCACACAAACAAACATCATTAAGCGATAATCTTGTAAGTAACCTAATATTGCAGCTTGTCTATTCACTTCAGCATCAATGGCATATAAACCAGCTTGAGTGGTAATGTCATACATTCCTTTTTCTGCCGCTATATGAAGTGGATGACTAAATGGCGTAATATATTGAGCAAAGGTCGCATGATTATATTGAATACGGTGCGCCAAATACGTTGTCACCACCGAGATACCAATACTACTCCCTATATTTCGAATTAAACTATAAAGTGCGGTCCCTTCTGTTCGATATTTTGCTTCTAACGAAGAGAATGTCATCGTAGATAGAGGAACAAACACTAAACCTAATCCTAGACCTTGAACGACTCCTGTTCGAATAATATCCCATGAACTGACTTCAGCAGTAAAGAGTGTCATTTCCCATAAAGATACAATCATCAAGCCACAACCAGTGACCATTAAATAGCGTAAATCGACTTTTCTTGCTAAGCGGCCAACGATTAACATTCCAGTCATCGTTCCAAAACCACGCGGTGTTAATAAGAAACCAACATCCAACACCGGGTATCCCATTAAACTTTGCATAAAAGGTGGTAATAGCGCCATAGTAGCCAGTAACACCACTCCCATCATGAAACCGATGGTAATCCCTACAATGAAATTTCTATCCGCAAACATTTTTGGATCTAAAAAGGGCTGTTTCGCAGTAAACATATGAACAATAAACATATATAGTGCGATGGCGGCAATCGCAGTTTCTATAACAATCTCCATGCTGGAATACCAGTTTTGAGACTCGCCACGGTCTAAAAATAATTGCAACGATCCAATAGCTAGGGCAATGAGCGTAAAGCCAAATAAGTCAAATTTTCTATCAGCCTCAATCACCGTTTCTTTTACATAAGCTGCGATACCAAACCAGGCTAATGCTCCAAAAGGAATGTTGATATAAAATACCCAGCGCCAATTATAATACTCGGTGAGCCAACCACCTAATGATGGTCCTAAAATAGGCCCAACCATTACCCCTACCCCCCACAATGCCATTGCAGAACCGTGCTGTTCTCGAGGATATGTATCTAATAAAACAGATTGAGAAAGTGGCACTAAACTGGCACCAAAAATCCCTTGTAACAACCGAAACAAGATGATCTGATCCAGAGACTGTGCAGCGCCGCATAAAATAGAAGCAACAGTAAAACCAATTACTGAGTATATAAATAAGCGTTTACGACCAATTCTTGCTGCCACAAATCCCGTCAATGGCATCGCAATAGCAGAAGCCACAATATAAGAAGTTAACACCCAAGAAATTTGATCTTGAGTCGCCCCCATTGCTCCTTGCATATGTGGTAAAGCTACATTAGCAATGGTGGTATCAAGCGCTTGCATAATGGTGGCTAACATTACCGAAAAAGTAACCAGCAACCTTTTCGTGCTTTCTACTTTGTCATTAGCTCGTATTGTAACGTCATTCATAACCCTGCCACCTTAATCAAAATTCAAGCTGGCGTTTATGCTGGGTATCCACCGTCACAACCGCACTCATTCCTGCTCGTAACGTTGGCATATCCTCTTTCATTTCAAGTGAGATTCGAATTGGCAGACGTTGAGTTACTTTCACCCAATTTCCCGTTGCATTTTGTGCAGGGATCACCGAATACTCAGACCCTGTCGCAGGACTAATGCTTTTGACCTCTCCTTTCCAAGTATATCCCGGGGCATAGTCCACATGAATTTCAACCTGTTGACCCACTTGGACATTAGTCATTTCTTTTTCAGTAAAATTCGCCTCAATCCATAATTGTTTATCCGCGACCAACAACATCGTTGTACTATTTGAAGTAATATACTGACCATTCTCCAATACTTTGGACACCACACCATCATCAGGTGCGTAAACATTAACGTGTTCTAAATTATTATTAGCTTGGTCAAGTTGAGCTTTGGCTAATTGATATTTTGGATGCTGTTCAACGGGAGCAGAAGGATCACCACCAAGGCTTTCCGCCACTTGTTTTAACCCTTTCTGTAAAGCATTAATTTGCAATTCAAATAATAATGTTTTTTGATGAGCTGAATCATATTCAGCTTCTGAAGAGTATTTTTTATTACGTAAATCGTATTGACGTTTCTCTTCTATACGAGCGTAATCCAATTGACTTTTAGCAACTTCAATATTAGCGAGTTTACTTTGATATTCCGCTTTAAGAGTTTCTAAGCTAGTGCGAACATCACTGAGATTCGCTTGTGCTTGTGCCACTGCTATTTCATATGGTTTAGGGTCAATTTGCAGTAATAAATCACCTTTTTTCACATGCTGGTTTTCCACCACAGGAACATCAATAACTCGCCCAACGACTTCAGCATTAATAGGCGTTTTATCTGCTTTAACATAAGCATTATCTGTTTCAACATAACGGCCACTATTAAAGTAAACCACCAAACTAACGGCAATGATCAGAACAGGAATAATAAACAAAAGAATAAAACGTTTTGATTTAAATTTTGATTTTTTAACCAACGACTGGAAAGATTCTTCTTTCGTTGATGGGGTCACTTCATGAGCCATAATGTACCTAATTAATCTTGTAAAAAGTTACGATGTATATGTTCAAGCGTTTGAATAAACTGCTCACGCTGTTCTTCTGTTAATCCACTTAGCCCTTTCTGCCAAACCTTATTGCCAACGGATTTTACTGTTGTTAATCGAGTTTGAGCAGCTGGTAATAAATAGATTAAATAAGCTCGTCGATCAGCAGTGCTCGCACGGCGCTCAACCAATCCTTCTGCCACAAGCTGATCAATTAACCGAGCAACCGTCATAGCTTTGATCTCAAGAAGCTCAGCAAGCTCAACTTGTTTAATTCCCTCATGGCGGGCAATGGTGCTCAACATCTTTGCCTGAGCTAAAGTAATAGTGCCGATCTTGGGATCATTCTGAAATGTTTTGCGAACCAAACGCGATACATCAGACAATAAATAACCGACAGAACTTTTACTCATAATTCACCATAAAATACTCAGACAACATGCCTAAAACTAGAACTGAAATATAGTAAGCTTTACTTACTATTTTGGCAATAAATTACTATCCAAATGGATAGTAAAATTTTATCCTCTTGATATTTAAGGATTTAAAAATAAGAAAGGCCACCTCAACTTGAGGTAGCCTTGTTTTTTAGATAAGAAAATGTAACAGCTATCAGGCTTATCGATGTCTCTCTTTTAATTTATTGATCACATCATTAAATGACAGGCCTTGGTCTTGCAGCAGTACAAATAAGTGATAAATCAAATCGGCTGACTCACAGATCAATTCCTCCTTATCGCCCGACGTTGCCGCAAGCGCGACTTCAACGCCTTCTTCGCCGACTTTCTGCGAAATACGTTTCGTGCCACGAGCATAAAGGCTAGCGGTGTAAGACGATTCTGGGTCGGCACTCTTGCGGGCAGCCAATAATTGCTCAAGTTGATGAAGCCACACCAATTGAGTTTCCTCTTGCTGGTCAGCATCAAAGCAGGTGGTCGTGCCGGTATGACAGGTTGGCCCTATTGGGTTTACTTTAGCTAACAAGGTATCATTGTCACAATCTAAGCTAAGGTTCACCAGATTCAAGCTATTGCCTGATTCTTCGCCCTTGGTCCACAGACGCTGTTTAGTGCGAGAAAAGAAGGTCACTAAGCCTGTGTCTGCGGTTTTCTGCAGGGCATCGGCATTCATGTAACCCATCATTAAGACTTGGCTGGATTGATAATCTTGTACAATCACAGGCACTAGGCCGTCCACTTTGTCCCAATTAATTCGCTCAGAAATAGCCCTGACCTCTGACGCTTGAAACGTAGTTTGTGTTGTTACGGCTTCACTCATAAACGTATCTCCACGCCTTGTTGTTTTAGGTATTGTTTTAACTCACCAATATTGATGACTTGCTTATGAAACACGGAAGCAGCTAGCGCGCCATCTACATTAGCTTTTTGATAAGCCTCTTTAAAATGCACCATTTCACCAGCCCCTCCAGAGGCAATCAAAGGCACGTGACATACTTCACGCACCCTATTTAATTGCTCTAGGTCGTAACCATTACGTACGCCATCTTGGTTCATCATATTTAAAACGATCTCCCCAGCGCCGCGTTTTTGTACTTCTTGAACCCAATCACAGGTTTCCCATTGAGTGGCTTTGGTACGCTCTTCATCACCAGTAAATTGATACACTTGGTATTTACCAGTTTCTTTATCGTAGTAAGAATCGATGCCCACCACGATGCATTGCACGCCAAATTTATCAGCTAAATCGGTGATCAACTGAGGGGTTGCCAGCGCTGGAGAGTTAATCGATACTTTATCCGCACCAAACTCTAAAATGCGCGCCGCGTCTTCTGCCGATTTAATACCACCAGCCACGCAAAATGGAATATCAATCACTTCAGCAACCCGGGCCACCCAGCTTTTATCGACAACACGACCATCACTGGAGGCGGTAATATCATAAAAAACCAGCTCATCCGCCCCTTCTTCAGCATAACGCTGCGCTAAAGGAACGATATCACCAATGATTTCATGGTTACGAAATTGAACGCCTTTGACCACTTGTCCATCACGGACATCAAGACAAGGAATTATTCGCTTTGCCAACATGAGAATGCCTCCTCTGCGGTAAATTTACCATCTAACAACGCTCGGCCAACAATCACGCCAGCAACGCCCGTTCCTTTTAATGCCGCGATATCATCAAGGCTACCGATGCCACCTGATGATTGAAATTGCACTTGTGGGTATTGCTTACATAAATCCACATACAATTCGACATTAGAACCGGCTAATGTGCCATCACGAGAAATATCGGTACACAGAACATGTTTGAGCCCAACCGTGAGGTAATCATCAATCAAGGCCTCAATGGTGACACCAGAATCTTCTTGCCAACCTGAAATCGCCACTTTGCGCACGCCTTGCTCATCAATATTAATATCTAAAGCTAAGACAATTTTTTCTGCGCCGTACTTTTCCATCCATCCTTTGACCAACTCAGGTTGTTTTACCGCGGTTGAGCCGACCACCACACGCTGTGCGCCCGCTTCTAATAAGTCCACCACGTCTTGCTCACTGCGTACTCCACCACCAATTTGAATATTGGCTGGCGTACTGGCCAGTAATTTAGCAATCAAGTCTAATTGACGAGCTGTGGTATCTTTTGCGCCAGTTAAATCGACTAAGTGCAGCCAATTCGCCCCGGCTTGGTGATACAAATTAAATTGCTCTGCAGGGTCAACTTTATATTCTGTTTTTTGTCCGTAATCGCCTTGAAATAAACGAACCACTTGTCCATCAATTAAATCCAATGCAGGAATAATCATTTTTTAATCCTTTACTCTTATCCGTTCAATTCAAGAAAATTTTGAATCAATTTTGAGCCCGCTTTTGACGAACGCTCTGGGTGAAATTGCACCCCATAATAATTGCCACTTTGTAGTGCTGCGGTAAATGGATTACCGTAATCACAACGAGCAATGGTGTACTCACCAACGGGCATCGCGTAACTGTGTACAAAGTAAAAATAACTGTCTTCAGAAATATCTTTAAATAACGGATGCCCATCCACTGGCTGTACGGTATTCCATCCCATGTGTGGTAACGGCAGATCGCCAGTTTCCATTAAACGAACTTCACCATCACATAAGCCTAAACAATGGACTTCTTCATTACCTTGCTGGCCTTTTTCTTCGGATAATTTACCCAGTAGTTGCATACCCAAACAAATGCCAAGTAATGGTTTCTCAACCTTTTTCACTAAATCAATTAGGTCACGGTCTTCTAAATTCTTCATCGCCTCTGAAGCCGTACCCACGCCCGGTAGGAACAATTTATCAGCTGCTAGTACAATGCTTGGATCTTTAGAAATCGTGACTTGATAGCCAAGACGCTCTATCGCAAACCGTACTGAAGAGACATTGGCACAACCGGTATCAATAATCACAACTTTTTGCGCAGTAGAGGATAACGTGTTTGTCATTACAACACTCCTTTACTGCTTGGCAGTTCATTACCTTCCACTTTAATCGCTTGGCGTAAAGTACGTCCAAAGGCTTTAAATAAGCTTTCAATAATGTGGTGATCATTATCGCCCGTTGATGATAAATGTAATGTACAGGCTAAGGTATCGGTTAACGAGCGGAAGAAGTGCACCACCATTTCGGTAGAGAGCTCACCGACTTGTTCGCGACTGAACTGCGCATCGAACTTCAAATATGGACGGCCAGATAAATCCAAACCACATTGTGCTAAACATTCGTCCATTGGCAGGCTAAAGCCAAAGCGGCCAATACCACGCTTGTCGCCTAAAGCTTCTTTTAGAGCTTGACCTAACGCTAACGCGGTATCTTCAATGGTGTGGTGATCGTCAATATGTAAATCGCCATCGACTTTTGCAATCATTTGAAAGCCACCATGCGTAGCAATTTGATCGAGCATGTGATCAAAAAAGCCCATGCCGGTTGAGATCTGATTGCCACCTTGTTCATCTAAATTGACTCGAATAGTAATGTCGGTTTCTTTGGTGGTCCGCACGACTTCCGCAATGCGAGGCTGAGTAGTAAGGTCTTTCAAGATATCCAACCAAGTCATGGTTTGCGGATGATATTGAATGCCGCGAATCGCCATGTTTTCCGCTAATTGCAAATCGGTTACACGGTCGCCAATCACCGCTGAGGTTTTAAAATCTACTTTGCCTTGTTGTAAGTAGTCTTTCACTAAGCCCAGTTTTGGCTTACGGCAAGAGCAATTGTCGGCATCAAAGTGTGGACAAATCAGTACCTCATCAAACTTAACGCCTTGCGAAGTAAAAATGTCCATCATCATATTATGTGGTGCGTCAAAATCGGCTTGTGGGTAGCTGTCAGTGCCCAAACCATCTTGGTTGGTGACCATCACTAAGCGATAGCCTGCATCTTGCAGTTTCAATAAAACAGGAATGACATTGGGTTCGAATTTCAGTTTATCCAAACGATCAACTTGAAAATCTACCGGAGGCTCGACAATTAAGGTGCCATCACGGTCAATAAAAAGAATTTTTTGGCTCACATTGCTTTCCTTTTCTGAGCAGCCGCCATAACAAATTTGGCGGCTTAAATCTTATTGCAGTGTATTACGGATGAAACTCAGTGTTTTTTCACACTCGTCACGGTTCCCAATACTGATACGTACGCAGTCCTTGATTGGTGAATTACGCAAGATAATGCCGTTATCCCAGGCCGCTTTAAAGACCGCATCTCCATCGGCAAATTTGACTAATAAATAATTTCCCCAACCATCATATACCGTCACGCCCTCAAGCATACCTAACCCAGCCTGTAAGTAAGAACGATTAGCGCTGATGTCGAGCACTTGATATTTCATGCGAGCCAACCCAGCTTCAGACAAAGCTTGAACAGCAATATCGGCCACAGGAATAGGCACAGGGTATGGCGCAATCACTTTCAATAACACATTGATCAAAGCTTCATTGGCTAAGGTAAAGCCACAACGTAACCCTGCTAAGGCAAAGGCTTTTGACATGGTACGTAAAATCGCCAGGTTTGGATATTGTGCTAACAAATCAACCGTTGAAGCTTCGGGGCAAAAATCAATATAGGCTTCATCCATTACCACGATAGCTCGGTCTTTGGTCATTTCTAGCAAAGACACGATGTCATCTCGGTTCACCAGATTGCCCGTTGGGTTATTCGGACTACACACAAATACGAGTTTGACATTCGCTAAACTGGCTTCGATGGTTGGTAGATCAAGCTGCCAATCTGATGTTAATGGAACAACTTTTCGTTCAACACCAATTGTTTCTGCACTGATCGCGTACATGCCATAGGTCGGAGGGCAATATAAAATCGCATCTTGATTCGGCTCACAAAACGCGCGAATCAATAGCTCAATCCCTTCGTCTGCACCACGAGAGGTTAAGACTTGTTCCGGCTTTAACCCTGCGTAAGCTGCATAGCTTTCAATCAAAGCTTTAGGCTGACATTCACTATAACGATTTAACCGAGTGTATGAGGTTTTGTATTCATTATCATATGGGGATTCGTTGGCATTAAGCCACACATCCCCAGAGCCACCAATTCGACGAGCGGACAAATAAGGTGTCAACGCTTGTACTTGTTTGCGTGCTAACTTCTCCATGTTGACCCCTTTTTTATTCACATTGTTGATTTAATTTATCAATACGAATGGTCACGGCACGTTTATGCGCATCTAACCCTTCTGCTTCTGCCATAGTCACGACCGTTGGTGCAAGGCCTTTCAACCCATCTTTGGTGAGTTCTTGCACTGTCATACGTTTCGAGAAATCGGCCAGGCCTAAGCTTGAGTAGGTACGGGTATACCCGTAAGTTGGCAGAACATGGTTAGTGCCTGAGGCATAATCACCCACCGATTCTGGTGACCATTGACCGAGGAAAATCGAACCAGCATTATCCAAAAGCGGCAACAACTCACGAGGATTCTTAGTTTGAACAATTAAGTGCTCGGGGCCATAAAAGTTCGAAATCGATACACATTGTGTGAGTGATTCGGTTATCACAATCAAGCTCGAACCCAATGCCTTTTCCGCGATATCACTGCGAGATAATAGCTTCAACTGTTTTTGCACCGCTTCGGCTACTTGATCGGCAATCATCGGCGAAGGCGTCAATAAAACAACTTGAGAATCAGGACCGTGCTCGGCTTGAGATAAGAGATCGGCCGCGACAAAATCTGCATCAGCCGTTTCATCCGCAATCACTAATACTTCCGAAGGCCCTGCTGGCATATCAATGGCTGCACCACGGAAATCATTGCTCACTTGGCGCTTCGCTTCGGTCACAAAGGCATTACCTGGACCGAAAATTTTATCAACTTTGGCGACAGTTTCTGTGCCGTACGCCATTGCAGCAACAGCTTGCGCACCACCAACGTTATACACTTCATCGATGTTACACAGCTTGGCAACATATAATATCTCATCAGCAATCGGTGGTGGGGAGCACAAGACCACTTTACGACAACCCGCAATCTGCGCTGGCACTCCTAGCATCAATACGGTTGATGGTAATGGCGCACTACCACCAGGAATATATAAACCAACTTTATTAATAGCGCGAGTCACTAACTCACACACCACACCCGGTTGAGTTTCCACACTAAGCGGTTGTGCTTGTTGCGCTTTATGGAAAGTAGAAATATTTTTGTATGCTTGCTCTAACGCTTGTTTCATTTCATCAGACAATCGAGAAGCTGCTTGCTCGATGGCGTCTTGTGAAACCCGAATAGAATCGGGCTGCACTTTATCAAATTTTGCGGTTAATGCTTGTAAGGCCGCATCCCCTTCTTGTTGAACTTGAGTTAATACTTCGCTCACAATCGCCGTAATATTCGCGCCATCACTGATTGCTGGACGCTCAAGTACTGCACTTTGCTGCTCTTCACTTAATGATTGCCAAACCACCGTTTTCATCGTCTTACTCCATCATTTTTTCAATAGGCAGAACAAGAATGGAACTCGCACCTAATGCTTTTAAGCCTTCCATGGTTTCCCAGAATAAGTTTTCAGTACTGACTAGGTGAACCGCTACACGATTTTTTTCTTGAGATAATGGCAACACCGTAGGATCTTCAGCCCCTGGAAGCAGTTGTTTCACTTGCTCAAGCTTATCACTTGGTGCATGTAGCATGATGTATTTCGACTCTTTTGCTTGAATCACACCTTGCATGCGGGTTAATAATTTATCGATAAGGACAGTTTGTTCATTGGAGAACTCACCGTTACGTTGAATCAGTGTAGCCTTAGAGCGGAAAATCACTTCCACTTCTTTTAAGCCATTCGCTTCCAACGTTGCGCCAGTTGACACCAAATCTGCAATCGCATCAGCCAAACCTGCACGGGGGGCGACTTCCACCGAACCGGTTAGCATACAGGTACTAAAGTTAATGCCTTGCTCATCCATGTAGCTTTTTAATAAATGTGGGTAGGTCGTGGCGATGCGTTTTCCAGCTAAATCTTGTGGGCCACGGTAAGTTTCATCTTTATCAATAGCAATCGATAGGCGACAACCACCAAAGTCTAAGCGGCGCAATGTCGTAAATTCACAAGGTGAACCTTCCGCTTTACGATCCAAACGTACTTCTTCCAGCTCGTTTTCACCAATAAAACCAAGATCGACAACTCCATCCATAATTAAACCTGGGATATCATCATCACGAACTAACAATAAATCTAATGGCATATTTTCTGAATGCACCACTAAACGCTCACCCGCAATATTGAATTTCACACCACACTTTTTGAGTAAATCTTGGCATTCTTTACTCAAGCGACCTTTTTTCTGAATGGCAATTCGAAGACGTTTATTTTGCATTTTTCTATCCCTGTTTTATAACTTTGATTCAATAAACACTCAAAATGAAATTGAGTATTCAATGTTAAGGTCCCTAAATGAAAAAACCCCCGGAGAGAAAACTCTTCCGAGGGTTTGAATCTTGTCACTGATTCAGCGCCGGAAGAGATATCTTCCGGATGCACACACTCACCCGCAAGATATTACAGGATGATGGTGATGATGAATGTTCATATCAAATGTGCGCATGTATTTTCACTTTCTCAATCAGTTTCTATAGCTTCACACTAACTAAGCTGATGATAATTTTCAACCCTTTATTTTAATTATTTTTAAATTTCAGCCTAAGTGATAACAAGATGAAATCAAGAGCAAAAAAAAACCGAGCATAGGCACGCTCAGCTTTTCAATACTTCATCAACATTAATCATTAATATCAATCATTAAGCACAGGCTTTTTTCATTTTAGACTTTGAAACTATCGACATAGCAATACACACCACAATGAAGGCTATCGTGGCGGCGCTAAAGCCCATTGTCGATGAATCAGTTATCCCTAAAACAATAAAACCAACACAAGAAACAAGAGCAGTAGCTAAAGCATAAGGCAATTGTGTAGCAACGTGATCAATATGATTACAGCGCGCACCAGTCGACGATAAAATCGTAGTATCTGAAATTGGTGAGCAATGATCACCAAATACTGAACCAGCTAATACTGCACTCAACATCGGTAACATCAAAGCAAGATCGGTCGCTCCAGCTAGATCTCCAGCAATCGGCAACATGATACCAAACGTACCCCAAGAGGTGCCGGTCGAAAAAGCCATAACACCAGACAAAAGAAAGAGTAAGACAGGCAGCAAATGTACGTCGATATTACCTTCAACTAGAGTAGATAAATAAGCACCAGTACCAATATCTTTAATCACCGCGCCAATGGTCCATGCAAACGCAAGAATCCAAATTGCGCCAAACATAGATTTCGCACCAATCCACAGTGTCATTAGAATATCTTTTAACGGAATATTTTGTTTAAACACTGTCGCTAATGCACAACCAAGACCAATTATTGCGCCATAAAATAAAGATTGACCAACATTCGTGTTTTCAAATGCTTTTAAAATAGAAAAAGACTGACCACTTTCGGATAACGCTTGTGCTCCCGAATTAATCATGAAATAGATTGTGGCTGCGATTAAAGCAATAATAGGAATAATTAAATAAGAGACAGAACCGTTTTTACTTTCATTAATTTCCGATTCTTCACTCAAATCAATCGCATTTTCATCTTTATCATCTTTTTTACCTTGGGTAGCTGAAATTTCATGACGTCGCATTGATCCAATATTTAAATCAAACCAAACAACAGCAAATACCATGACTAAAGCAAAAATAGCATAATAATTCATAGGAACTAAACGCATATAGGCACCCAGAGCAGAATATTCGGTAATACCATGAGATATTAATATACCGCTCACTACGGTCATTATATAAGCCCCCCAACTGGAGGCTGGCATAATGACACACATTGGTGCTGCGGTAGAATCTAAGATATAGGCTAATTTAGAACGAGACACCATAAAGCGATCTGTAACCGGCCGAGAGATCGCCCCTACTGCTAAGCTGTTAAAGTAGTCATCAATAAAGATAAACACCCCTAACCATGCAGCTAATAACTTAGCCCCACGTTTACTTTTAATACGCTTTTGGGCCCAATCTGCAAAAGCATAAGTACCGCCAGACAAGGTCAATAATGCTGTCATCATTCCGAGCAGAATAAGGAAAAGTAGGATAAAAATGCTGCCCCAATTCAACTGACCATCACTTGCAAAAACACCAATCACTGTTGAGCTGGTATAGCTCACGGTATCAAGCAAAGAAAAGTTCGTCAGTAGTAACGCTCCAAGGATGATCCCTAAACCCAATGACAATAAAACACGTCTGGTCAAGACCGCCATGGTAAGGGCAAGGGCCGGTGGCAAGAGCGCCGCGGCAGAAGAAGTATAATCAATTAAATTCATGATCAAATAAACCAAAATTGGTTAGAGATCTACTGCAGAAAGGATATTGTTGAAGAAATCGATCGTAAAACAATAAAAAATCTTGTTGATAAACGTTGAAAGTCATTACTTTCATAGGTCTACAGTAGCGCTCCATAGCTGAAAAAAACCACACATTGACCTAAACACATCAATATGCAAACTATGGCAGTGTTACACTTATTCAATGTAACCCCAGCGAGTGGCTTTGATAAACCGTAACCAACTAATAGCACCAGTTAGCGCTCACTTCGGCAATATTTCCTTTCCTACACTCTCACTGGCATCACCCTAAAGTGTATTACTATTAAATACTGCACCTCTACATCAGACTAAAACATTCACCTTGTAAATCGCTAACTCACAGCCTATTTACAAAGGGTTCTAGCAAGATTTGGGTCATTGTAATGATGAAAAATCAAATGGCAAGATAAATGTCGAATATGATTTTTTATTGGAACTTATTTTAATCAACTTGGTCCTATAAAACTGATTAATTTATATGTTAATTAACATCAATAATGTTGATGTTAAAAATCAAATATCAACCGTAAATTTTAAATAATATAAATATATTTTTGACTAAAAAAGATATCGAATATAAAATTAGTTAAATTTTGCTTATAAGCATATTATTACTGAATCAATTTAGGCAATTTATCGTAAGGGATCCCATATGTCGGAAATCAAAAAATCAGCGCTTTTAAATATTCGTAGTCTTCGTGCATTCACTCGCGACGAATTTACATTACAGGAAGTAGAAGAGTTACTTGAAAAACTCACTATTGTTGTCGAAGAAAGAAAAGAAATTGAAGAAAAAGAATTAGCAGAACAAGCAGAACGTGAAGCGAAACTTGCTGAATATGCTCAAATGATCGCAAAAGATGGTATTGATTTAGAAGAATTAATTGCGGCAATGAATGGTACTGATGCAAAAACAAAAACACGTAAAAAGCGTCAACCACGTCCAGCAAAATATGAATACATGTTAGACGGTGAGCGTAAAACTTGGACTGGCCAAGGTCGTACCCCTTCAGCTATCCAAGAAGCGTTAGATGCCGGTAAATCAATCGATGATTTCCTAATCAAGTAATGATTCATTATTAACAAATGAAAATAAAAATGGAGTCTCTTGTGACTCCATTTTTTATTCAAATGACTTAAATAAACACCATTACCTTTCCCAATAAGCCTCTTCTAAACTGTCTTCTTTTTCTGGCAATCCACGTGAAAGTCGTGGTGAGTGCTGAGCTAATACCTCATAGCTAACCCGATTGGCGTATTTGCACACTTGTGAAAACGAGGAATAGGTTAAAAATGGATATTCATGCTTACTTGAATTAGGAATGTTTTCTTTATGATATTTATTCGCAGCCATATCATGCAATATTGCCGCTAATGCCGCATCACCTGCCCCATTCGTATTCTTAATCTTTTCTGGCCCACCCATATAAGGGGCAATATGTGAGTAAACTTTGATCGGTTGTTTACATTGGCTACGTATTGTTGGACGACTGAATTCATATTGATTGAACTCTGCAATGGCACCGGGTAACAAAGGCAAGCTAGTTTGACGTTTAGCTTCATTCTCAGTATATCCAGCCATGTATAAACCCACAGGGCCTGCTGTACATAACACTAAATCAACCCAACTTAACGCCATATCAGAAGCTAATAACGGGTCATGTTCCCCGGTTAATGCTTCAGCTTCTTCTTCATTCATGGCTAATACCGACACATTATCTTGTATAAACTGTCGCCAATAATCAGGGTCATCTTGAATCACAAATTTAGTACCCAAGGTCAGTACCACAGGTACGTTATATTTCTTCGCATATTCAATCGCTTTCATTGTCGCATCTGGCATAGGATCGCCTGGTTTACATCGGACAAGATAGGCAGTCAGCACTAAAGCGGAAGCATTTTCAAAAATCGATTCAGGAATAGAGCTTGGCAATAATTGATTCATTTTACCTTCGCTAATCGCAAAAGTTCGCTCACCATTCTCACTTATCAATGCAAAACAACGTCCAATCGCACCCTCTACGCCTTGTAGATAATTTAAATCCATACGGCTTGATGTATTACACAAATATCGATATCCATAACTACCAATCTTAATATTATTACTCATCACTCCTAATAAGGTTGATTTATCATCAGCAAGCACAGAGTAATTGTGTAACGTATTGCCAATCGTTCCACCAGCAAACTCATCGGAAATTAAGTCAAATTGCTTTAATTCGTTATAAAGTGCTTCTGCTTTATCATCATCAATCACTAACGAATGACCTTTACTCAATTGATATTTTTCGAGAAACTCATCGCTGACTTTAGCTTCAATATCCACCAAAGTTTGATCGATCCCAATAATATGAGTAAGTGACATTTGTTTGCTTTCTTGCGCTTGGCTGACTAAAGGATCACGAGCATCAACAGGAAAGTAATGTTTAGATTTACGTTGGCCGGGGAATTTCATTTTAATCGTATAAGTTATGAACAGGGAAGTGAATTGTAGACATCTATTTTCATTACATCAATATAACAATTGATAGCAACCGTTTGCTGGGAGGAAATAAAAAAACCCAGCGATTAAACTGGGTTTTTGTGTAATTTCTATTAGGATTAAAGAATATTACCAGTAGAAACGAGCACCTAAGCCAACATTATATTGGTCATCTGCAGAAGAAGGAGAAATTGCTGTACCTTCTGCACCACCAGCACCGTAACCTAATGTATCACCATCTAAGTATGCAACTTCTAGGTATACGCGAGCCCAATCAGTTAAGAAGTAATCTGAGCCCACATAAACAACAGTTGAATCTTTTAGCTCAATAGCATCTGAATCATGAGTAGTTAATTCATAACCTGCATAAGCTGTTGCATTATCAGCCCACTCATAAGTTGCGGCTAAAGAATAACCATTTTCTTCTACTGAAATATTCGTTGCATTTTCAGTCTCTAGCTTAGCGTAATAATATGTAAAGCCAATCACACCTTTACCATAATTATATTCAGCAGTTGCTTGACCATAAGAGTTCTTTAAAGAAACACCAGTATTGTTGCCAGCACTATCTAGAATATCTTCTGAACGGTTATAACCACCACCAATGTGAAGATTTAAATCACCAAGTGAAGTACCAACGAACAATTCACCAAGCTCTTGGTTGTCACCATTATTTGGTAGACCATAGTCCGCTTGCAACCAGAAGTTATCCGCTTCGAAAACATACTTAACCATTGCATCGTTAACTGCATCTGAAATCGTCCAGTAACGAAGTGCAGAACCACCGTAGAAGTATGAGTAATCAGCACCATAAATATCATCAGAAATAGTAAATTGTTTACCAAATTTGATAGTACCGAAATCACCCGAAAGACCAAAAATGTGTTGACGGACGTACATGTCGCTATCTTCATCAACAGATACTTCTACAAGGCCCAGAACAGACAGATTATCATTAACTTTATATGAACCATCGATACCTGTACGAGATGAACCAGAGCTTAGTTCTGGGTTTTTATCTTCAACATCATTCCACTTTAGCTCAGTACGAAGTTGACCATAAAAGTTAACTGAAGCGTCATCTGTTTTATAGATTTCAGCAGCATTCGCTGCACCTGTAAATGCGGCTGCTGTAACAGCAAGCGCTAAAAGCGATTTTTTCATAATAATCCACTGCCTTTTATTAAATTGAAATTCCCTTTGGGATTCCTTTCTTTTTTATTTGTTACTTCCGAGCTGCCTGCTCATAAGTAGTACATCTGATTCGCACACAAAGATTGCTATAAGTTCCCCAAAACTGTCAAATTAAATAAAAAAATGTAAAGCGCATCAAAAAAAATTCATATAATCATTTAATTTCAATGACTTATATTAATTAAATTTCTTAAGAAAACCCTAATAAAACAAGAAAACTCATACTCAAACACTTAATCTAAAAGCTAAAAAGCAGTCTATAAAACTAAAAAAATATAAATTTAACGTTTATAAAACATAAAAATAGCTAATTTTACAGAATAAAACCCCAAAACGAACACAAATCATACAATCGTCATGCTGAGCTGGTATTTATGCATTAATTTGTGACTTTGATCTTATTTTTAATGACAAGAGTTTTACGATAGGATGAATTTTAAGCAGTAATAGATTCAAATGAACTTGTAGGTAAAAAGGCTCAATCCTTAATATTTGTAAAAATACCCAGCCATTTATAGAAGAAATCAAAGATTACTTAGTTAAACCACTGTGATAATATCCAGTTGTTCAACTATGAGATCTCAGCATGCTATCAACCAATATCCAAAAAGCCATCAAACAAAGTTATCAGAACCTTTCTCAACAACTTGACGGTTTTATTCCTCGTCGAGCGCAAAATTACTTGGTCGCTGAAATCGCAAAAACCTTGGCCGGTAATTACCATAAATCTAACCGTATTATCGTTGCCGAAGCTGGCACTGGAATTGGTAAATCTTTGGCTTATCTCATGGCTTCTGTCCCTTTTGCACAATTTAGCGATAAGAAGATCATTATTTCGACGGCAACCGTGGCCTTACAAGAGCAGTTAATTCATAAAGATATGCCTTTATATCGAAGATTAGTTGAGACGCCATTTTCATTTATTCTAGCGAAAGGTCGTCAACGTTATTGCTGTGCTGAAAAGTTGATGCTGGCATCAGGCATACAACAAGATGGTCAACAAATAGCCATGTTTGAATCTAAGCCTCAGAAACAAGATATCAAGCTGCTTAATGACCTTTATCAAGCCTTCTCAAGCGATAAGTGGGATGGCGATCGAGACAGTTGGCCTGACACTATTTCAGATGAAATTTGGAAAATCATTGTCAGTGATAAACACAGTTGTAATAACTCAATGCCTTCTCATCGCGATTGCCCATTTCAAAAAGCACGCGCTGATTTAGATAAAGCTGATGTCATTATTGCTAATCACAGTTTAGTGATGGCTGATGCCGACCTAGGTGGCGGCGTTATCTTACCTGAACCGGAACAAAGTATTTATATTTTCGATGAAGCACACCACCTACCTAATGTGGCTCGTGAACATGCCTCAGCTTCTGCCAGTTTAAAAGGGGCTGCTAGCTGGTTAGAGAGTTTGAATAAAGGTGTGATAAAAATCGCTAATTTAACAGATGCAAAGCGTAGCTCCCGATTTCGAAATGAATTACAAGATGCGATTCAACAACTGATCCCAGCTTTAAATCAGTTGAGTAAACAACTGGCACATAACGAATTTAAAGAGAAAATCTATCGCTTCCAACACGGAGAGCTACCATCGTGGTTAGAAGAAGAGTCCAAAAACTTAAAGCAGCTCAGTAAAAAAGCCTATCAGGCCATGAATAAAATTGCCGATCTTATCTCAGAACGAGTGAAGGACGGAGAGCTCTCATCTCGATTAGCTGAGCCGGTATTAACAGAAGCTGGGTTTTACCTACAACGATTAGAAAACTTGTCTAAAGTGTGGCACTTAATGGCGGAACCTAATCATGATAAAGGGGCCCCTCTTGCCCGCTGGCTAGAAATTAGCCCAGAACGGGAAGATGACTATATTATCAGCGTCTCACCTTTAGAGGTGGGGTGGCAACTTGATCGCCAACTTTGGAGCCGCTGCGCTGGAGCCGTGCTCGTCTCTGCCACGATGCGCGCACTAAATTCCTTTCAATATTTTGCTATTCAAGCCGGTATTAGCCAAAAGCAAGAAGATGCAACGCAATTTTTAGCACTCTCTTCGCCTTTTAATTATGCTGAGAATGCTGAGTTATTAGTTCCAAAAATCAAATATGAACCACAGCACCCTGATTTTACTGGCTATTTAGCGAAAATTTTGCCCGATTATATTGAACTTGGAAAAGCGAATTTAGTGCTATTTTCTTCCTATTGGCAAATGAACCAAGTGGCAGAGAAGATTGCTAGCTTGGCCACTCAAGCTAAATGGAATTTACAAATACAAGGCAAAGCATCACGCACCGAAATACTCAATAAACACCGTGCCTATTGTCAGTTCAAGCAAACCAGCGTGATATTTGGAACAGGGAGCTTTTCAGAAGGCTTAGATCTTCCAGGTAACCTATTGGAAAACCTCATTATTACCAAAATACCATTTGGCGTTCCCACCTCTCCTGTTGAAGAGGCGCATTCTGAATATATTGAACAGCGTGGCGGTAATCCGTTTTTACAAGTTTCAGTACCAGAAGCGAGTAAAAAATTAATTCAATCGGTCGGACGTTTACTGCGTAAAGAGCAGGATTCTGGTAGAGTCGTGATTCTTGATCGCAGGCTGGTCACTAAACGTTATGGTAAATCACTTTTAGACTCACTACCGCCTTTTGCTCGTAAAATTGAATATTGATTCTAATTCTTGCTATCAATGCAAACGATGGATGATAAGAATTAGCGCTAAAGAAGAAGAATTTATATGGAAATGTTAGACCCAACGATGATGATCATTCTGGGCTGCGTTGCTTTTGCTGCGGGTTTTATTGATGCGGTAGCCGGTGGTGGCGGTATGCTGACCGTCCCGGCTTTGCTCTCGATTGGCCTCCCTCCCCACCTTGCCTTGGGGACAAATAAGCTATCTGCCACCTTTGCGTCTTCAACGGCGGCTTTTACCTATTATAAAAAGCAGTTATTTACTCCTGCCTTTTGGTATCGATCTTTTATCGCCACCTTAATTGGGGCTATTGCAGGCACACTGATTGTCAATGTCATTAGTACCGATTGGTTAGAGAAGCTATTACCCCTGATCATCCTAGCTACCGCTATTTATACGATTTTTCATCAAGCCCCGAAAGATAATCATTCGATGATGCCAACTTTCGATAAGAAAACTCATAAAAAACAAATTATTCAAGGATTCACTCTTGGTCTTTATGACGGAGCCATTGGTCCTGGTACTGGGGCATTTTGGACGGTTAGCAATATGGCTTTATATCGCATGAATATATTGCTCTCTTCTGGCGTCGCAAAAGCCATGAATTTTACCAGTAACTTCACCTCTCTAGTGACGTTTGCCATTTTAGGCCATATCAATTGGGTATTGGGCTTAACTATGGGGCTATGCTTAATGGCAGGGGCATATGTCGGGGCTCATTCAGCGATTCGCTTTGGCGCAGCATTTATTCGCCCTGTATTTATTATTGTGGTTAGCGTAATGGCCTTGAAACTGGCTTATGAAGCTTGGCTATAATCATCTTGAAGAACCGAGGTAAACCATGAGTCATTTCCAAGAGATAGCCAATAAATTAGAAACCCTGTCCCAACAAGCGGCACAGCGTGATAGGTACAAAGGTGAGCATCATCAACCTTTATTTGATGAACATTTATTTCGTTGTCGTGCTCGCTTATTAGTTCCTTGTGTCTCAGAAGCAAAATCGACTTATGAAAGTATCATCCGCGAACAACAAGCTAAACGCTTAACGCAATTAAGAGCAGAACATTTAACTCAACGACTCATCGCGCAGTTGGAGGCAATTCAACGTGAATTAGCCACTACAAAGATTCGTCATAATGAAATTAAGCACAGCAGCCATTATCGTAAGCCCATCAGTGAGCTGTACCAAGACTTATCCCAGCACCAAGAATGGGAAATCCGCTTAAAAGATTTGGTTTTACAAAAAACGCGTCATGTTGAACAATGCAGTAGTTTTGAACGAGCCAAGGCACAACAAGACCTGTTAGTAACTGAACAACGTTTAGAACGTTGCCAAGCCGCAAAATTAAAAATAGAAAAACAAATTACCTTTAGAGAAAGGCATAACCCAAGTAATGACTACGAATAAAACAACTTCCAGCCCGCTCGATAATGCGCCCGATGACATCAAACTCGCCGTGGATTTGATTTATTTACTCGAATCCAATCACATTGATCCGCGTATAGCGTTAAATGCATTAAAGATTGTAGAAGACGATTTAAGAAAAAAAATAGCCCAACAATAACGATCAGCAATAAAGCCAACTAAGATACTCGCTTTACTCACGCTAGCTAAGACTAAAACAAAGACAATTTCGCCTCTCATTACCAGATGTAACAAGAGGCGAAAATAGAAAGGCTATTTTTAATTATGAATGACGTAAAGCCTCAATACGCTTATCTAGCGGCGGATGGCTCATCAATAATTCCATCATCGTACGCTTACCATTGATACCAAAAGCCATCATTGACCCTTCCAATTGAGGTTCATGACTCATTTTTAAACGCTCTAAGGCCGCAATCATCTTATGTTTGCCCACTAAGTCCGCTGCGCCTGCATCTGCGTGGAACTCACGATGGCGGCTATACCACATGGTAATAAAGCTAGCTAAGAAACCAAACACTAATTCCAGCACCATCGAAATCAAGAAATAACTCATCATATTCGTGCCGCCACCCTCTTCATTATCACGAGAGCTCACCATATTCGCGATCGCACGAGATAAGAAAATAACAAAGGTATTCACCACACCTTGCATCAGGGTCATGGTCACCATATCACCATTTGAAATATGACTGACTTCATGTGCTAAAACAGCTTCAGCTTCATCTCGTGTCATGTTATGCAATAAACCAGTAGAAACCGCCACTAAAGAATCATCACGTTTCGCTCCTGTTGCAAACGCATTGATATCCGGAGAATCATAAATAGCGACTGTCGGCATCCCTATACCAACTTGTTGTGCTTGTCGGCTCACTGTTTCAACAAGCCAATGCTCCATTTCATTTCGAGGTGTTTCGATAACTTGGCCACCAACAGAACGCAGCGCCATTTTCTTAGACATAAGCAATGAAATGAATGAACCACCAAAACCAAATATGGCCGCCATGACTAACAAACCAGACAAACTGCCCGGTTGCATCCCGGTTACGGCATACACAATATTTAAAACAACACTTAGCACCAAAACCACCGCTAAGTTGGTTGCTAAAAATAACATCACTCGCTTCATTCTTTTATCTCCAATGAGAAACTTATCATTATCGGTTTTATCCCATCAAATCTGATGACATGAATAGTTAAGCCACTTTACAGCTAGGCTCTATCCTATAAGTATATTCTTTCATTTTAACTTCAAGGTTAAGCGATAAATTGCAACATTTAATGTCCTTCTAAATTTATCAAGTATTCTCCTCAGCGCTTACCCTGTCGTACCTGCTGATTATAAAGCGTGATCTGACTCACGTGTTAGCACTTCGTTATAATCAACCCAAGCAACTGAATTTCATCATGAATACAGATAAAATCACTCACGGTAGCCTCTTCTTAATACTTTGGTCGTATTGCCCAGTTCCAATCAGCAGACTAAGTTAGCTGCATTTAGTGCATTCATAAGGATATCGGCATGGCAGATAAAGAAAACTATCAAATGGCGATCGATTTACTCTCGTACCATTTAGGCTTATCAGAAGAAGAAGCCAAAGAAAGATTAGGGCTGAAAGAAAAACAGGCAGAAGCCTCTAACAAATTAATCCCAGAGACAACGACGAATCATTAATCACAAACTCAACAAGTACGATTTCATTCACAGATATTACTTTGGAGAAATAGCCGGGCATCCTCTTAGCGGTCAATTCAATTGCTGAGGTCCGGCTTTTTTGTGGAATACGATGCGACCTTTCATTTGGGGTCATAAATAAAGGCGTTAGAACTTATCTCCCCACTATGATTGGTATAAATATTTACGGTATTAAATCAAGCGACTCAGTCAGAAGAGCGAGATCCAAATATTGTTCAAGTGACGAGAGTTGCTCATGACGTAAATACGGGATAACACCTAAAAGTGGTATTGGTAAATGTTGCTCCAAAAACGCAATATTATCGTCAATATCGTTAAACTCTGGATCCACACAATTGGCTACCCAGCCAAGCAGTTTTACTCCATCCTTTTTAATTGACTCATACGTTAATAATGCATGATTTAAACATCCCAAACGAACCCCGACAACCACAATAACGGGGATCTTTTCTTGCCGCACCCAATCCGATAAAAAACCTTGTTCTGATATAGGAACACGCCAACCACCTGCGCCTTCAATGATCGTGATCTCTGCTGACGCTGAATGTTTCAATAAGGCTCGATTCAGAGCTTGGACATCAATATTAATGCCTTCTGCTTGAGCAGCAATATGAGGCGAGCTAGGTATGGGTAAAGCGTATGGGTTGACATCCTGATAGCTCAGCTCAACATTAGCGGCCTGTTGCAGCGCCAGTGCATCTTCATTCCCCCAAACACCATTATGATACTCGCAACCAGCTGCAATCGGTTTAAATCCCGACACGCGATGCTTCATTTTTCTTAATGCGCTCATTAAAGTCGTGGAAACCAGCGTTTTTCCTATTTCAGTATCAGTACCCGTTATAAATATCTTTTTATTCATCGTTGCAATACTCCGAAACCAACCTGATAAGTGGCCGGTAATAAATTATTTTCAGCCTTAATATCTTGATATGCCTTCTCGACTTGCTTTAATCGCTGTGGGGTGGTTAACCCTTGCCCGCGCCCAGCTCCATGAGTCGCGCCAATCCCTTTAAGATCTTTCATTAGCGCCAAAGCCGATGAATACCAACAGGTTATCGCTTGTTGCTCAAAGAACTTTTGCTGTGCTTGCAAGCTGGCTATCGCTTGTTGAATTTGTTGATATGGCTGAAAATGGTTAATATGTTGGTAAGTTGAACCCACTTGCTGCCAAGCTGATTTTAATTCGTTTAGTGAACCCTCTAACAACGTTGACCACAGCAACACCCCTTGAGGTTTTATTTTTAATAAAAGCTTAGGGATTAAATCATCGATATCTTCGCACCACTGCAAGGCTAAATTGGAAAAAATGACATCCACATCAGTGATAAAATCAGGCAACTTTTCAGCATCTGCTTGTAAGTATTGAACCGATAACCCTGCACAACGCGCGCGGCATCGCTCCAGCATGGCCGCAGAAATATCTATCGCCAACACCTCTGCACCTCGTAAGGCTAAGGCGTGGGTAAAATAGCCGGTTCCACAACCTAAGTCGACTAGCCGCCATCCTGTTAAATCTTCCGGCAAATGACTAAGCAGCACGCGCCCAACTTGACGTTGAAAGCGTGCATGTTGGTCATAATGCTTAGCGGCCTTGCTAAAAGCTTGTGCAACTCCCTCTTTGTATTCTGAGGCAACTTTAGCCATGAGCCTTCTCCTGCTGGGAAGCAATAAGCTGAGAATTGCCTCTCTCACCGTAAAATCGCTGCAAAGCCTGACTAAGCCGCTCAATATCGTGCTTACTATGAGTTGCATTTAAGGTGATGCGTAGTCGGGCTGCATTCGCCGTGACGGTTGGTGGCCGAATAGCTCCGACCCATAAATCTTGTTGTTTAAGCTCATCCGATAACGCCAAAGCATCTTCACTACGGCCACAGATCCACGGTTTTATCGTGGTTTGAGTCGCCCGGTAATGGGGCATCTTACCCACTTTGTCTTGGAAATAAGCGGATAACTCAGCTAATTTCTCTCGACGCCATTTTTGTTGTTGTACCATGTTAATCGAATGATTAAGCGCATACGCTTGTGCCGGCGGCATGGCGGTGGAATACACATAATGTCGTGCAAACTGAGTAAGATATTCACCCGTTGCTTGATCGCATAAAATCGCGGCGCCACTGATCCCAAGTGCTTTACCAAAGGTGACGACTAACAGCGTTGGTTTAATCCCTGTTACTTCAACCGTGCCTCCACCAAACTCACCAAGCACCCCAAGTCCATGTGCATCATCTAAAGCTAACCATGCTTGCTGTGATTGAGCCAATGTCATCAATTGCAGTACCGGGGCTTGATCGCCATCCATACTGAAAACCCCTTCACTGATGATCAGCTTAGCGACTTGTTTTGTACTCACCTTGGTCAGCTTTTTATGCAAATCATCCAAATCATTGTGCTTAAAACGTACCATCTCAGTTGGGGATAATAACCCTGCTTCTATGAGTGAGGCATGATTCAGTTTATCTTGCAGCAGCAAGTCACCTTGTTTTAATAACGTAAATATCAACGCTTGATTGGCACTGAATCCTGAACTCAACAATATCGCGCTGGGATAGCCTAACCACTCACATAAACGAGCTTTTAGATCGGCATGAGCTTGAGTGGTTCCCGTAACGACCGGAGAGGCTCCACTGCCACAACCATAGAGGCTCAACCCTTGCTGCCAAACTGAAATTAACTCTTTATCTTGCGCTAATCCCAAATAATCATTACTGGAAAAATTGACTAAAGGCTGCTCTAAATGGCTATGTGTGAGAAGTTGACCTTGGCGAAAGATCTCCGTATGCCGTAATAGACCTTGCTCTTGTCGCCTTGATAACGCTTGCTTTACTCTTTGCTCAAAAATCATTGCTTCAGCGAGCCTCATAGAATAAATCGGCTTTCGAAGGGCGAGACGCCATGTTAGTTATCACTTTATTGAGTAACTCAGAAGCTTGTTCTTCATCTGGCTTTTGCACATTTTGCTGATGATTAATGCCTAATTTATTGAACAGTTGTAAGTCAGAATCTTCCTCAGGGTTTGGCGTGGTGAGCAATTTACAACCATAAAAAATAGAATTCGCTCCTGCCATGAAGCATAACGCTTGCATTTGCTCATTCATGTTTTCACGACCAGCAGAAAGACGCACCGCCGACTGTGGCATCATGATTCGAGCCACCGCAATTAAGCGAATAAAATCAAAAGGCTCAACATCATCTACCTCCTCCATTGGCGTTCCTTTTACCTTCACTAACATGTTGATGGGCACACTTTCAGGATGAACAGGTAAATTTGCTAATTCTACTAATAAACCCGCTCGATCCGTCACAGACTCTCCCATTCCAATAATGCCACCAGAGCAGATTTTCATGCCGGCTTGTCTGACATGTGACAGCGTATTGAGACGATCTTGATACGTTCGGGTAGTAATGATGTTGCCGTAAAATTCCGGTGAGGTATCAAGATTATGGTTGTAATAATCTAACCCTGCTGCCGATAATTGCTGCGCTTGGCTTGCGCTCAACATGCCTAAAGTCATACAGGTTTCTAAGCCGAGTTTTTTGACACCTTTCACCATGTCTAAAAGGTAAGGCATATCTCGAGATTTTGGATTTTTCCAAGCTGCGCCCATACAAAACCGTGTCGAGCCTGATTGCTTTGCCTTTTGAGCAGCATCCAGCACTCGCTCAACTTCCATGAGTCTTTCTTTTTCAACATCCGTTCGATAATGGGCACTTTGAGGGCAATATTTACAATCTTCCGGACAAGCACCAGTTTTAATAGAAAGCAAAGTACTGACTTGAACTTGATTGGTAGGATGACATTGCCGATGAACGAGCTGTGCCTCAAACAATAAATCCATAAAGGGTTTTTCTAACAGTTCATGCACTTGAGATACGGTCCAGTTATGTCTTAGTTCCACACTATTTCCTTTCATCATGGTTATCAGGGCTTGGCTAGTCTACAAATGCAAGATAACATGTCAACCAAAATAAATTATAAAGGTTTACATTAATTATGAATGAGCAAGACCAGCTGTTTGATAAACATCATATCTGGCACCCTTATACATCAATGATCGACCCGCTCCCCTGCTATCCTGTCAAGTCGGCACAAGGGGTTTATATCAAACTGGCTGATGGCAAAAAATTGATTGATGGCATGTCTTCTTGGTGGTCAGCCATACATGGATATAATCATCCTGTGTTAAATCAGGCCGCTCACCAACAAATTGAACGCATGTCGCACATTATGTTTGGTGGGCTCACCCATCAGCCAGCAGTCGATTTATGCCAACAACTCATCGATATGACTCCCGCCGGTTTAGAAAAAGTTTTTGTTGCCGATTCAGGTTCTGTCGCGGTCGAAGTTGCCTTAAAAATGGCATTACAATTTTGGTATAACCAAGCGGTACAAAGCGGTAAGCCATCACAAAAAACACGATTTTTAACCTTTTCACATGGCTATCATGGCGATACGTTTGCTGCTATGTCAGTGACTGACCCTGATAATTCAATGCATAAAATGTACAAAGGCTTTTTACCACAACATCTCTTTGCGCAATCACCTCCTTGTGTACAAATACAACAAGGCCAATGGCCACAATTTAATGCTAATGATCTGGCTGACTTCACTCATAAACTCACCACTCACCACCATGAAATTGCCGCCGTGATCATTGAGCCTATCGTACAAGGCGCTGGAGGTATGCGTATTTATCACCCACAAAGCCTTTCTTACATCCGCCGTTTATGCGATCACTATAATGTGCTGTTGATCTTAGATGAGATAGCCACTGGCTTTGGCCGCACTGGTAAACTTTTTGCTTTTGAACATGCTGCGATTGAGCCAGATATTTTATGTGTCGGAAAGGCACTCACCGGCGGTTACATGACACTGGCTGCGACGCTGACCAATCGTCACGTCGCACAAGGGGTCTGTGATGGTGAGGCAGGTTGTTTTATGCATGGCCCAACCTTTATGGCCAATCCGTTAGCTTGTGCAGTCGCCTCAGCAAGCCTGAGCTTAATTAAGAGCAATACATGGCAACAGCAAGTATTGAATATTGAAAGAATCTTCGAGGCGACATTACCTCGGTTATTATCTTATCCAAGAGTAAAGGCGGTTCGGTGGTTAGGGGCTATTGGAGTAATAGAAACGCATCAAAAGGTACAGATGTCCTCTATACAAGAGTTATTTGTGCAGCATAATGTTTGGATTCGACCATTTGGTCATCTAATTTATATCATGCCTCCTTATATTATTACTGAGAAACATCTTCATACTTTATTAAATGCTATTGAAAGTGCATTGAATCATGATGACTGTTTCCAATAATGAAAAATAAAATTATGACCGCTATTGCAAACAGCAAGTAAAATCAAGATTCTGCTTATTCTTTAATAGCGTAACTTTATGCTAATATTGAGATAAATATTTCAGCTCAATAAACAATTAAGGTTTATTTAATATGTTCAGATGGTTACTTATTGCTTTGCTTTCTTGCTCTTTCTCAACTTTAGCCGCAGATAAAGCTCAGCCGGTCAGTCAAGTAACACCGCAAGAAATTACGGTCGCAACTCATACTAAAAGTGGCGATTTAGTACTAGGTGAAAAAGAATGGATTTATGTTAAAGATCTTAACCGTAACATCCTTTCTCGTGTCGATACTGGAGCGACTTCGTCGTCGATTAGTGCAGTCGATATCAAAACCTATAAAAAAGACGGTAAAAACTTCGTTGATTTCAAACTTGCACATAAAAAATGGGAAAGTAAAACACTCACTTACCCTGTCACTCGTTGGGTCGAGGTGGTTCAATCCACCACCGATAAGCCATCAAAATCACGCCCAGTGGTTCAGTTGGATGTTCAAGTAGGCGACTATAAAGTAAAAACTGATTTTACACTGGCGGATCGTACTCATCTACAATACCCGGTCTTACTAGGACGTACCTTTATCGATAACGTTGCTGTTGTCGATGTCTCACACAAATACATTCAGCCTCGAGTAAAAATCGAAAAAGCCGCTGCTGATACCGCTCAATCTGACAATGCTAAAACTGAGAAGTAAGCTCTTGTTGGTCACAGCATAATAAAAAACGGCCTAATCATTGATGAACTGACCCCCAATAGTTGGACACCAACATTGGGGGTTATTTTATGTCTAAGTACATCAGAGAATTAAAGCTGTGCATTGCTCAGCGTTGCCTTGATGGCGAATCATCGACATCTCTTGCAAAAGAGTTATCTATTCCTGCGAACCAAATTCGTTATTGGACTTCTGTTTACAGGATCCATGGTTCATCTTCATTTTTACCTCTTGATTATGAAAACTCCGCAGATTTTAAATTCTCGGTATTAAAATCAATGTGGGAAAATAACTGGTCTATAAGCCAAGCGAGTGCTGAATTCAATTTTTCTTCTAACGGGACTATTTCTGTTTGGTTAAAGCTTTATAATCAGTCGGGATTCCAAGGCTTACATTCCCGACCTAAAGGCAGACCATCTATGAAAACTCAATCAAATAAGCGTCCGACTAAACCTGATGAAGACATGTCACTTGATGAACTCAGAGAGGAACTGGCTTATTTGAGAGCGGAGAATGCTGTTCTAAAAAAGTTAGAGGAGCTGGACAAGTTAAAACGTCAAGCAGCAAAGAAAAAGCGTTGACTGTTCAAGCTCTAAAACACCAACACAAAATCCAGCATTTATTGCAATCCATTGGATTGCCCAAGAGTGTGTATTACTACCAATGCCAAGTGTTGAGCACTCCCGAGCCTTACGCGAATGAGATAGCGAGTATTGAAAGAATATTTCATAAGCATAAAGGTCGATATGGTTATCGACGCATTCATTATGCTTTACGTAGAGAAGGCATCTACTTAAATCATAAAACGGTTCAGCGCTTAATGGCAAAACTAGGGCTAAAATCGACCGTAAGACCGAAGAAATATCGTTCTTATAAAGGTGCGATTGGGCGTATTGCCCCGAATATTCTGAAGCGAGACTTTAAATCGACGAAACCAAATGAAAAATGGGTGACCGATGTGACGGAATTTAAAGTGGCAGGTGAAAAAGTCTATTTATCTCCTATCATCGATTTATTTAATCAAGAAGTCGTTAGTCATACTGTAGCGACCTCACCTAAATTACATCTCGTGACCGAGATGCTAGAAAAAGCGACGAGTAAGTTAAGTCAAGCGTCCTCGTTAACTTTACATAGTGACCAAGGGTGGCAATACCAACACCGTGATTATCGTAACAAGCTAAAAGAGAAAAGAATAAATCAGAGTATGTCGAGAAAAGGAAACTGTCTTGATAATGCTGTGGCTGAAAACTTCTTCGCACTTTTAAAAACAGAAATGTACCATGGTTACCACTTTGACAGTGCTGAGCAACTTATGGCATGCATTGATGAATATATTGATTATTACAATAACGATCGGATTAAGGTGAAATTAAAAGGCCTAACTCCGGTAGAATACCGAAATCAGGCCTTAGAAGCCGCATAACAGAAATGTCCAACTTTAAGGGGTCACTTCATGATGACTAGGCCGTTTTTTTACACTTAATAAAGATTAACCACCGATATGAGTCAATCCATTCATGTATGGACGCAATACTTCTGGAACTTCAATACGGCCGTCGGCTTGCTGGTTGTTTTCTAAAATAGCAACCATAGTACGCCCTACCGCTAATCCTGAACCATTAAGAGTATGAACTAGCTCTGGTTTCTTCTCACCTTTACGACGGAAACGCGCTTGCATACGACGTGCTTGGAAGTCACCGCAGTTTGAGCATGAAGAAATCTCACGGTAAGTTTGTTGCGCAGGAACCCACACTTCTAAGTCATAAGTCTTAGTCGCACCAAAGCCCATATCGCCAGTACATAACACTACTTTGCGGTAAGGCAATTCAAGTAACTGCAGTACTTTTTCTGCGTGACCAGTAAGCTCTTCTAACGCGTTCATTGAATCTTCTGGTTTTACGATTTGAACCAATTCGACTTTATCAAATTGGTGCATACGAATTAAACCACGAGTATCACGACCATAAGAACCCGCTTCTGAACGGAAACAAGGAGTATGAGCCGTCATCTTAATCGGTAAGTCAGCTTCGTCAGTAATGGTGCCGCGCATCATGTTGGTAACAGGCACTTCTGCTGTAGGGATCAACGATAATGTTTTTAGTGGTTCGTCGCTAACTTGCTCAGTTAATGGGCGAGTATGGAATAAATCTTCGCTAAATTTTGGTAACTGACCCGTGCCAAATAGGCTGTCTGAGTTCACCAAGTATGGAACATACATTTCAGTATAACCATGTTGCTCAGTATGCAAGTCCAACATAAATTGGGCAATCGCACGATGCAAACGAGCAAACTGACCTTTCATGACAATAAAACGAGAACCCGTTATTTTTACTGCACTCGCAAAGTCTAGACCATCGCCCATTTCGCCAAGATCAACATGATCTTTTAATTCGAAATCGTACGCTTTTGGTTCGCCCCAGCGAGCGACTTCCACGTTATCGTCTTCATCTTTACCCGCAGGAACAGAGTCATCCGCTAAGTTTGGAACCGCAAAAGTAATTTCATCTAATTGAACTTGCAGTTCGGCAAGTGCTGTTTTAGCCGCATCGAGATCCGCGCCTAACGTGCCCACTTCGGCCATGATACGTTCTGCTTCTTCGTGCTCGCCTTTGGCTTTTGCTTGACCAATGGATTTCGAACGGGAGTTACGCAGCGCCTGCAATTCTTCAGTCTTCACTTGTAAAGACTTACGTTGTTCTTCAAGGCTACGGATGCTTTCAACATCCAGCGTAAAGCCGCGACGGGCTAATTTTTCAGCTGTACTTTCCAGCTCTGTTCGAAATAATTTAGAATCAAGCATTGCTAATCCTGTTAGTCTAATTGTGATTTAAGTAAATAATGTCTTACTTTTTTAATACTAAGCATGCGTAAACGAAAACCGAAAACGAAAAAGTAGACACGACATTAAAAAGATACCCAAAAAGCATTACTTTTGATAGCGCTTTTGTGGGCTTTTTGCATCTAATTCAGCCAAATACTCTAACTTGTCATTAATTTTAGCTTCCAAACCTCTATTAGTCGGAAAATAATAACGAGTATTGGCTATTTCTTGTGGGAAATAATTTTCTCCCGCGGCATAAGCACCAGGCTCATCATGAGCATAACGATACTCCTGACCATACCCCATATCTTTCATTAAATGGGTCGGCGCATTACGAAGATGTAATGGCACCTCAAATTCAGGTTGGTTTTGAGCATCATTTAACGCCTGCTTCCATGCGGTATAAACGGCATTACTTTTCGGCGCACAAGCTAAATAAACGATCGCCTGAGCAATCGCTCTTTCACCTTCGGCTGGCCCTATTCGAGTAAAGCAATCCCAAGCGGATATCGCAACTTGCATCGCTCTTGGGTCAGCATTTCCGATATCTTCAGAGGCGATCGCAAGTAAGCGTCTAACAATATACAAAGGATCGCAACCCGCCGTCATCATACGTGCTGCCCAATACAAAGCAGCATCCGGATTAGAGCCTCGAATCGATTTATGAACCGCTGAAATTAAGTCATACCACATGTCACCTTTATTATCGAAACGGGCAATTTTTTCTCCCGCAACTTCGGCTAATAAGGCTAAGGTAATGACTTTTTCGCCTTGTTCATTCTCATTGGCCAGATCATATAAAAGCTCAAGATAGTTCAGTGACATTCGCGCATCACCATTCACTAAATCCACCAGCCTTTCTAGAATAGGATCTTCAAAAGTGGCTTTGATTTTACCCAAACCACGTTCAGAGTCATCAATGGCCTGACGCAACACCGCCATAATATCGGCATGATCAAGTGAAGTCAGCTTATAAACACGAGCGCGTGATAACAGTGCGTTATTAAGTTCAAAGGATGGATTTTCTGTTGTCGCACCAATAAAGGTCACAGTGCCATCTTCAATATGTGGCAAAAAAGCATCTTGTTGGCTTTTATTAAAACGATGTACCTCGTCGACAAACAGAATGGTTTTTCGGCCAGACAATTTATGTTCGCGAGCTTTTTCAATCGCAAGACGAATATCTTTCACACCCGCAGTAACCGCAGAGATACGCTCAACTTCAGCATTGGCATAGTTTGCCGCCACTTCTGTCAACGTGGTTTTTCCGGTTCCTGGTGGCCCCCACAAAATCATTGAATGCAGATGACCTGCCTCTAAGGCTCTGCGCAGAGGTTTATTCGGTCCTAAAATATGCTGCTGTCCACAGTAGTGTTCAATCGATACTGGCCGCATGCGAGCGGCCAGTGGTCGAAAATCTTCATCAGCTGAAAAATCTAAGCTGTAATTGCTCATTACCTCTCCCTTATTTATTGGCGTTGGTCATCGACCTCAACCCCTTTAGGGACTGTAAAAGTAAATAAAGAAGCGGCGGGTTTCTTCATTGTAAAATCGCTAAAAACAAATTGGCTGGTTTGTCCATCTTGCTCAATAACATTAAACGCTTGCACGACACCTTGCGCATTAATTTTAATTTGAAATGTCCCCACGGCGCTATCAGCTGACACAGGTTTCAGGGTAAAAGTATCTTTACTCTGAGTGACGGTATAATGCTGCCAATCACTAGCACGATTACGGGTTAACAGAACAAACGGCGTTTGCGCGGTAGCTTGCTCTTGACTCAAGATGGTCACTTGCTCAACAAATGGGCTGTAATACCAAACATTTTTACCATCTGACACTAATAAGGTTTCATCTGGACTCGTTGTTTTCCAACGAAACAAACTGGGACGAGAAATATCCGCTGTACCTTGGCCATCAAGTAAAACTTCACCTTCAGGGCTAGTCACCTTTTGGGTAAATTTGGCACTGAACCCATCATTTTTACTTAAACGAGTATTTAATTCATCTTTTGGTGCAGCCAGTACACTTGCACTAGCAAACAACAACACGAGTAGCCATTTCTTCATATCGATCCTCGATTTAATCCCAACATTCGACCTTAATCGAATTGCTTAATTGGTGGTGGAGCAATCACTTCACGATTTCCATTATGCCCCGGAGTACTTACGATTCCTTGTGCTTCAAGTTGTTCTACAATCCTTGCGGCACGGTTATAGCCAATTTTAAAACGACGCTGTACGCCCGAAACAGAGCCACGACGTGATTCAGTCACAAACTCCACCACTTGGTCGTAAAGCGGATCCACTTCTTCTTCACTTTCTAACTGTTCACCTGGCAGCAAACTGTCTGCCGTTGGCTCGCCATGAACAATTTCATCAATATAAACCGGTTTGCCACGTGCTTTCCAATCATTCACGACGGCATGCACGTCATCATCCGATGCAAAGGCACCATGAACCCGAATGGTATGGTTAGAACCCGGCGGTAGATAAAGCATATCCCCCATACCTAATAAAGATTCCGCGCCGCCTTGGTCTAAAATAGTACGGGAGTCGGTTTTGGTCGAAACAGTGAAAGCGACACGAGTTGGAATATTGGCTTTGATCAAACCGGTGATCACATCCACCGATGGTCGTTGCGTTGCTAATACCAAATGAATCCCTGCCGCACGTGCTTTTTGAGCAAGGCGCGCAATTAACTCTTCGACTTTTTTACCTACCACCATGATAAGATCAGCAAATTCATCGACGATAACGACAATATAAGGCAGTTTTTCCAGACGAGGTGGCATTTCATCCATGCTGTCACCTGGTTGCCATAGTGGGTCATGGATAGGATGGCCGGCTTCCGCTGCCATTTTCAGTTTTTCGTTGTAACCTTTTAAGTTACGCACCCCAACGGCTGACATCAACTTATAGCGACGTTCCATTTCGCCAACACACCAACGCAGCGCATTGGACGCATCTTTCATATCTGTCACCACTTCAGACAACAAGTGAGGGATACCTTCATAGATCGACAGTTCCAGCATTTTCGGGTCGATCATAATAAAGCGCACTTCTTCTGGCGTCGCCTTATACAGCATACTCAAGATCATCACGTTGACCCCAACCGATTTACCCGAGCCTGTAGTACCTGCTACGAGAACGTGTGGCATTTTGGCTAAATCAGCTACGACTGCTTCACCCGCAATATCTTGGCCTAAAACCACTGCAGTCGGTGATTTGTTATTTTGGAAGGCTTCACTGCTGATCACATCGGATAAATACACCGTTTCGCGAGTCATATTAGGTAATTCTAAACCAACGTACGGTTTACCCGGAATGACTTCCACAACTCGCACTGCCATGGCGGACAAAGAACGAGCAAGGTCCATTGAGAGGCCGGAAATACGGCTCACTTTAACGCCAGGCGCTAAGTCCAATTCAAAGCGAGTGATCACAGGACCTGGGAAAATATCCACCACCCGAGCTTCAATCTTATAATCCGCAAGCTTAGACTCCACTAAACGTGCAATCTCTTCTAAGGCATCCCGATCGATATTATTTTCACGCTTTTCTGGATGATAGAGTAATTCCAACGTCGGCATTGGCGCTGTTGGTGTAGGCAAATTCACATCATTTTGCACTAAGAAAGGGTTTTGAGAAGCTAAAGCATTCACTTGAGCGGCTGCCACCATATTCTGGAATGCGACGGCATCTTGATCGGAATGGTCTGGCGAGCTCGTTGCTGCGAGTGCATTGGCTTCTTCCGGCAATGGGGATGTGCCCTGCTCTGGCTCTTGAGCAGGTTTAATCGCTTCATGCTGAGCCTGAGTGACAGGTTGAGCCGAAACAGGTACAGAGGATTCAGATTGATGCGTCGATGAATTTGCTACTGGCTGTTCCTGTGGATTTTGCTGCATGAGATTGGGTTGCTGATGGGCAATCTCTTGTTGATGCATTGTCTCTTGTTGATGCACAGCTTCAGACTGAGCCACTACTGGTTGAGCATGCTCTGAATGAGAGACATGATTCGAGTGCGCCGCTGGAGTAACTTCATCATCTAAAAGGTCATCTAACTGACCTAATGACGGTTGTGCCTTTTCTTCAATATCGACATCACCAATCACACGAGAAGAGGTCTCGGAAGTTGTTGTGATTGAATCTGCCGTTTGGGTTGCTGATGGCTCGGTTGAGCAATTCGATTCAACCCCTGTCTTAGCGGAAACATTATCTTGATATTGCTCAACAAAATCATTTTCAGAAACTGCTTGTTGATCCAATTCAGCAATCGTGGCATTAGGATTTTGATAACGGTCGAAACCTTGAATAGCTTCAGAGTGTTGAGTCTCCGTCACTCGCTCTGCTGGCACAGTGTCTAATCTTGAGCTATTTGCTGAGGTTGCAGGCGTCTTCACCTCCTCGGCATAAGGGGTAACCGTTGGTGTTGCTGTTGAGCTAGCAGAGAACAGCGGATCATTTTTTTCTTCTTCCGTCAGTTCAAAGGCTGATGAGTCTGCAACCGAAGAGCGAGCCACTTTGGCCGCTTTACGTGGAAAATGAATATTAAAACGCGGTTTTTTCTGTTGAGGAGCTTGAACGCCCTCATCCAGATCCAAATTTTCAGTGCTGATATGTGGTACGGAATCGCTTTCATCAAGATCGCTGTTCACGTGAGATTTCAGCATTAATGAATCTTCTTCCACCCCAGACACTTGTATCTGACTTAATTCAGCTTGCTGATATTGATTAGCCGATAATGTGGTTGGCTCACTGTGACGTGCTCGATTAAACAAACGTTGTGAAAATTTCAAGGCAGCTTGGCCAAGGTGTTCGACAATGCTTAACCAAGAAATACCTGTCAGTAAGGTAAAACCAGCGCCCCATAAGAACATGAAGACTAAAGTTGAACCTAAAATATTCAGCGCAGGCGTCGCAATTGAGGTAAGCACATCACCAATCACACCACCCGAAGAGAAATACCAGATATCATCAAAGTTAATATCGGCCAGCCCACAGCTCGTCAATAAAACGATAACTAAACCAAGAAGACGGGTGCCCCACAACAGAAAGTCGATGCCTTCATTTTCATCACGTGAACGAAAAAATGCCCAGCTTGCACCAAGAATAATAAAAGGTAATGGATAGGCGAAAACGCCAAACGTAAAGAATAAAGTATCGGCAAGCCATGAGCCAATATACCCACCGGCATTATGGACGCTTCCACCCCAAGCCGTTTGTGACCAAGAAGGATCGGCAGGATTAAATGAAAAAAGTGACACCATCATTAAAATAGCAATCAAGAGCCCCAAAATTAAGCCACATTCTTTTAGGCGCTGAGAGCCATCGAGACGAGGTTTAGTCTGAGCCTCTTTGGCTTTAATAATGGTGATGGTTTTCGACTTGCCTTGCTTGAAAATATTTTTACTGTACGTAAACAAAACGTTCCCCTATTCCGAGCGGTTAATGGGCAATTGTGCTTGTCTCGTTAAGCTGCCAAAGCTTCAATACTTTTTATGAATACGCAACTTAATACTAAGAAAAAACAACACGTCACTCGGTGGTCCAAAATACAACGAGCGGCCCTAGGACACCCCATGGCCGCTCGCTAGACAACACTCGATACAATAACCGAAATAGGTAAAAAAACCTATACCCAAACGGTGACAAGAGTGAGATTTGAACGCATCTTGACATCGTTTGAACAGATTTTAATTATCGAGTTTGTATCACTAGTTGATTTGACTGCTTCACTTCTTCCATCACTACGTAAGTACGGGTGTCATTCACACCGGGTAGACGCAGCAAAGTATCTCCTAAAAGTTTTCGATAAGCGCTCATATCGGATACACGCGTTTTGAGTAAGTAGTCAAAATCGCCAGAAACTAAATGACATTCTTGAATATCATCTAATTTTTGCACCGCTTTATTAAATTGCTCAAATACATCCGGCGCACCACGGTTTAGCGTAATTTCTACAAACACTAATAGTGAGGCATCGAGATATTGAGGATTTAATAGTGCGGTATAACCTGTGATATAGCCTTGGCGTTCCAGGCGTCTTACACGTTCTAAACAAGGCGTTGGCGACAAACCAACGCGCTTTGAAAGCTCTACGTTTGATATTCGACCATCTTTCTGTAATTCATTAAGAATATTACGGTCAATCCTGTCTAAATCCTTTGATGGCTTTTTATAATTATCTGTCATTGATATTCACCTTATTTACTTCCCTGCAAAAATATATTCTACATTCTCTTTATATTTAGAATCAAATATTCCCAAATCATAACGACACTTTACATTGGCTCAGTGATTATGCCTAGAACCAGACATAACAACCATAGAAAAAAGAGAGTTCAGAATGAAAATTGGTGACGTAAAGAAATCAGAACCGGATTTCCATACTCGAAGCCTAACTCATTCACATTCAGTGCAATCAAGTCTTGCCCCTCACCCAGTGCTTAGCGAAAGTCAGCAAATCTAAAAAGAGATACTGGCCAAGGTTATATCGCCGTAGGTGCTTCCATTCTTCCCACTGCAAAAGAGATTTATTCTGCTGCCAATATGATTGTTAAGGTTAAATCCCTCAACACTCTGAGCATACCTTACTCAAAAACGGGCTAGATTGTTCACTCATTTACGCCATGCTCCTGATTTTCCATCAAGAAAAATCGGATAAAGAGTAAAGCAACCTAAATAGCCTCTTAGACTGTAACAGATTATATGGGGGTTTTACCACTATTAGCGAGCACCTCAGAGTTTCTATGTCGAATATCATGTCAGATAAAGCATAAACTCTCGATACAATGCCGAATCAGCGAGGAGGTGAATTTCATATCTTCTGCCAGAAATCCGAATAAAAGACGAATATCGCGCGCTAAATCATATCCCCATAGGTCTCCCCGTTAGCGTTCTCTTTGCCATTTTGCATCAGACTCAACACTGCTGACGCTTAGCCTGAATCAAAATATTACGTGGCGTAATCTCTCGTGAACAAAAACGACTCAAAGAGACCTCATAACCTGCCTGCTCTAATCGCAACGCTTTATCACAAACTAACCACATTTCTAATGGGCGACGAAATACTTGTTGAACTAAACTCAAACGTTCCATTTGAATAAAACGTTCAGCACCAATTTGATGCCATTTATCCAACTCTGATAAGTCAATATCTAAGGATTTTTGCTCTTTGGCCCACTGGCAAAAAAAGTCAAACCCGTTTGCAAGTAATGACTTTTTAATGCTCGGGATCGGAATATAATCTTGCGCGCCCAACTGCGCCTTTAACAACGCATCCAACCCTAAGCGATAGGTCATTTCTAACTCTCGGTGTCTTTTTACTCGCTCACCACCCGTGACGGTCTCTTGTAATGGGATTCGTAAATCATGCTTAGACAAACCTAATACTGATTGCTTTCCTTGTATAGACAGCGGCTGGTAATGATCTTGTTGGATTAAGTGATAACAACAAGGTGAAAGAGTGACCGCTGTGAGTTGCTGTTGGCAAACCTGTTCAATCAGGCGTGCATGTAAATCGCCACAAGCATGTAACGCCACCGCATGTTGTTGTGGTTTAAACACGGATTGGCATTGTGAAGATAACGCATCGCCTTGTACAAACGTCATCGGCAAACCATGCTGATCCGCCAAAGCTTGCCCTGAAGTACATAATGCCGCTTGCCACTCAAAGCTAAGTACCGGCAAGGTAGATTGATCCGCTAACCATTGGCCTAAATACCCTTTACCAGAGCACCACTCTAACCAAGACTGATGCGCGATGCCTATGTTAAGTGCTGCCATTCCCATGGACGTTATTTGCTGCCACTTTCTTCCTGGGATCCCTACATTTAGTGCGCGACTTGCCTGTGGCTCCTCGAGCGTTAATGTGGGAATTTGGCAATGCTGCCACACTAAAGGCAATTGCGGCAAATACGTTGTCAACGCCGCCACTAAAGCTTGATTATGTGTTTGATAAAACTCAATTTCAGGCAAAGTTAGTGTGTCGAGAAAAGCACATAACTCTGGCAGATCTTGCCACGGCATGGTTTGATAGCCACTGCAATGAAATGGTTCAAATCGCCAATAAGCTTGATGCGTTGCCAGCGCTTCATCTAAAGCAATAAAGCGCTCTACCAATGAGGAGGTCATAGTCAGTGTCTAGCGAATGGGTAATTTAATGTCTTTAAACATCGCTTCGATTTCTTGATTGTTTTTCAAGCTAATGGCTTTTTCAACAACCGGTCGGGTTAAGTGAGGGGCAAAACGTTCCATAAAGTCATACATATAACTTCTCAAAAAGGTGCCTCGCTTAAAGCCGATACTGGTCGTGCTCGCGCCAAAAATATGGCTGGCATCAATTGCCACCAAATCCTGATCCATATCCTCATCAATCGCCATACTGGCAAAAACGCCCACCCCGATACCAAGGCGTACATAAGTTTTAATGACATCGGCATCGGTCGCAGTAAACACAATCTTTGGCTGTAAGCCGGCTTGATTAAAGGCCGTATCTAACTCTGAACGTCCGGTAAAACCAAAGACATAAGTCACTAAAGAATATTCGGCTAAATCTTCTATTTTGATTTGGTCTAGTTTTGCTAATGGGTGATCTTTAGGCACCACAATAGAACGATTCCAATGGTAACAAGGCAACATAATTGCATCTTGATACAAATGCAGCGCTTCGGTCGCAATCGCAAAATTTGCCGTACCTTTGGATACCGCTTCAGACATTTGGCTTGGCGTTCCTTGATGCATATGAAGAGAAACTTTCGGATAACGAGCCGTAAAGCCTTTGATCACCTCAGGCAAAGCATAACGAGCTTGAGTATGAGTTGTTGAAATGTTCAAAGTCCCGCACTCAGGGTTAGTATGCTCGCCAGCTACCGCCTTAATACTTTCTACTCGGGACAAGATTTGCTGTGAAATACGTACGATTTCTTGCCCAGCGGGTGTCACCTGCGTGAGGTGTTTCCCACTGCGCTCAAAAATTTGAATACCAAGCTCATCTTCCAGTAAACGAACTTGCTTACTAATACCAGGTTGAGACGTATAGAGATTTTCTGCCGTTGCAGATACATTCAAATTGTTATTTACGACTTCAACAATATACCTTAGTTGTTGTAACTTCATCCGGCTTCCCTCTCCATCCGCTGAATTTGTCTATGCTCGTGGCGCTAATTTGTTTGCTTATGAAGTTTAGTTATAACGCGAATGGCCTTGTTTTTCTAGCAAAAACGCACTCAATCACACGCTTAAAGAGGATTAAAAAGGATCATGAAATTTTTGCTGATATTGTTGCGGTGTCAAACCACGCTGCTTTTTAAACATTCGATTAAAACTTTCTACATTGGTATAACCTAATCGTTGTGCAACTTGTTCTATCGGTATCGATAAGAGCAGTAAATTGGCCGCGGTATTGGTTAACACGAATGCACACACCGTCGAAAAGTTTAGCCCTTGCTTGCGTAACATTCTTTGAAATTGTTGCTCTGACAGCCCTAAAAACTCAGCCACCTTTGCGACTTTAGGTAATCCATAATGACAACTATATTGGATTAACTCATACACCACCTTTAACTCATCCTCTGGCTGAGGCATATTTAAAAATTCATCTAATTCCTGCAAGCTCATGGCTAATCGCTTCTTGGGCAATACCTCACTTTGCATTGATGCAAGCCTAACGTCAGAATGAAACCACAACTCGGTACAATGATGATTCCAACCTACTTCACAGCCAAAATACGCTTCATAATCTTTTTTATTACGATGGTTGCCAGAAAACAGCACACGTTTTGGGATATAGCTTTCACCTAAATAAATGCGCAAAACATTCAACAAGAAGGCGGCGACTCTCACTCCATCGTGAGTCCTCACACTATTATCTAAGACCGAATTATCATATCGCCATTTAATGATCTTGCCATTTTGGGTACTCGAAAGAAAAATGCCGGACTGCAAACAGTTCGAGCCATAATTGATACGCCGTATCGTCGAGGCCAGATCGTGCCCGGAAAACATCCATCGTCCAATCGCCCCCAACTCACGACTTCTAATTTGACTGACGGTTTTTAACACAAAATCTTGATCTTGAGTTTGAACTGCCATTTCTTGATAGAGTTTATTTAATTCAGAAATAGGCACCAACGTCATTAAATTTTCAAATACGGTTCTGGGAATCGATAATTGATGCTCTTGAAGGTCATACAGCTTCATTGCTTGTTGATACATATTCACAAAAGCCACCGCACGAATAAAATACATTTCCTTCCCCATCACAAATTATGTCAAAAAACCAAGCCGCACCAATAAACAGATCACGTCAAAAAACAACAAAAAACGAATAAATCTATCGTTTAAAGTTAAATGAATCAGAAACTTTGCACAATAGCGCCCAATGAAAAGTTGAGGCATTTTTATGAGTTTAATTACTACCCCATTCGTCGGGACGGGAACGGATACCGCCCTGCACATAGTCGCCACCATTATTCTCGTCGGTACGGTTGCCGGTGCGTTATATGGATTTTGGAAATTTCACGAACTACCGATCAATAAAGCCCATCGAAAAGATCACAGTCAAATTGGACTTATCACCATTTTAACTTGGATAGGTTTTATCTGGCATTGGGTATGGGTCTTAGCCGTCATTATTGCTTTTGTCGATATTGATGATGCCATCATTTACTTACGTGATACTTGGAAGGCATCGCCAAGCCAAGAAGAGATTAAAGAGGACAAACCATGTTAGAAGGTTTAGCGGTTTGGGCACTATTTATTTACTTATTAAGACTGATTGGCATGCCATGGAATAAAGCCACCAAAGCATTTGCTTATTTAGGTGGAACCAGTTGGTTATTGTTCGTTTGGGTTGGGTTAATTAACTACACCCCAATGGATTTATCCGGCGGCTCCTTAGTGCAATCTCCTCACATCCAACTAAGACCCGATAATATAAAGGTCAGTGGTAAAGTAAAACATATCTACGTACAGCCAAACCAAGAAGTTACAAAAGGACAATTAATTTATGAGCTGGAAAGTGAGCCCTACCAAATCGCCTTAAATCAAGCGACGGTGGCTCGACAATCAGCCTTAATCGCTTTGGATACGGCAAAGCAAGATGTGGAAATTGCCAAGCTCGATCATCAATCCCTCATCCATGATGAAAAAATATTGAATAATGAGCTCTCTGCCGCTCAATCGGATTACGCATTGCAACAAAAAATGTTAGACCGTTACCTTCATCAAAATCGGGTGGCCAAAAATACTATTTCTCAAAGTGATATCGATAAACAACGCAGTACAATGGAAATGACAAAGCAAAAAGTTCATACCATTGAATCAAAACTTGAAAAAAATCTTTTGGATGTCAAAAGAGCACAACAACAGATCGCTCGTAATGAACTAGCTGTACAAAGCCGCCAATCCGACTATGACGATAAACAGCAATTAGTTGCGAAAGCAGAGTGGGATTTAAAAAGCACTCAAGTGTTCGCTCCCGAAGATGGCTTTGTAACCAATTTTATTTTGCGTGAAGGACAACTGGTCTCTCGTATTCCGCGATTACAAATGTACACCCATGAAAAATATGTCTTAATGCGTGTGAATCATCAGGCAATACGTAATATCAAAGTCGGACAAACAGCGGAATTTTCATCCTCTGTGTATCCTGGAAAGATTTTTGCCGCGCAAGTAGAAGGGATAGTCGAAGCCACAGGGGAAGCGCAAAGTAACTTATTTGGTTTTGATCAACAGATACAAGCGACCACAGGAAAGAACGTCAACAATAAACATCATTTTGTACGTTTAAAAATCATGGAAACGGAAGATTATGATTTACCTGTTGGCTCAGTAGGATTAGCGTGGATTAGTGGCGAAAAACCCATCGCCTTCTTAAATTTCCTAGATGTGATTCGAGGCATCATTATTCGAATGAAATCACAGCTTTATTATTTCTATTCGATTTAACTCCTTTACTATTAGGTTTAAGATAAAATCTCGCCTTAAGGTCACATAGGTAATCTTAAGGTAACATAAGAAAACCCTAGGACAAAAATGACTCTAATCTAGGTAGTTAGAGTCATTTCATGATAAAATCGAGCCTATTCTCTGTTCTATTAAATCATTCATTATGTATCAAGAATTACTCGCGCCTATCCATTCTTTCCTACAATGCACCACCCCAGATGCATGGATTGAAAAAGCCAAACAACCTGAAAACCTAAAAGCCTTATTGATCGACCACTGTAACTGTGAGCTGAAAGCAGCTCAAACCGCCATGTTTATGGTTCGTAAATATGCCGTAGATGCACCAAGCGGTGATATTTTAATGCAATGGGCAAAGCCTTACGAAGACTATGTGTATAAATGCATTCGTGATGTTACATTCCCAGAAAAGAGCATTATGCAATCGAGCAGTTTGACGGTAAAACCCGGATTCGAACATGGGCAAGATTTGGTCGATAAGATGGTGCGACTGATTAAAGAAGAATTTCACCATTTCGAACAAGTGCTGGAAATCATGGAAAATCGAGACATCCCTTATCAGAATCTCACTGCGGGTACTTACGCAAAAGGACTGATGAAGATGGTTCGTACCTTTGAGCCTGCCGCTTTAATCGATAAACTGATCATTGGGGCTTATATTGAAGCTCGCTCTTGTGAACGCTTTGCCAAACTAGCACCGTTTCTTGATCAAGAATTGCATAAGTTTTACGTGTCATTATTACGCTCCGAAGCTCGTCACTACCAAGATTATTTAGCCTTAGCAGAAGCGATTGCTGGTGAAAATATCTCAGAACGAGTTCGTTTGATTGGGCAACGAGAAGCCGAATTAATTCAACGCCCAGAAGCTGAATTTCGTTTTCACAGTGGTGTACCGGTAGCAGAAGTAGCAACCCTCACCTCATCAGAACACGGTTAAGTCAGTTGGCCCAATAAGCCAAAACCACAAGCTACAAGCTACAAGCTACAAGCTACAAGCCAATGAAAAACAACAAGAGCTTAATGCCGAAACATTAAGCTCTTGTGTATTATGAGCATCTTTTGACGGATGAAACGTAACCGTTATTTTTTCGGTTTCTTACGTTTATCTGTAATCTCCCATTTACCATCGACATATAGCGCTGTCCAACCTGATGGTTTACCGTCCACTTCAGAACGTACATAATGTTCTTTCGATTTACGGCTAAAACGAACCACAGTGGGTACGCCATCAGGGTCTGCTACAGGTGCGCTTGCTAAGTATTGGAATTTTTCAGGAATACGTTCTTTGTACTCCGCCATTTCCGCCACTAAAGGTGCACGAGTTTCACGAGATTTAGGGAAGTTACTGGCCGCCATAAATAAACCAGAAGCGCCATCGCGTAAGACAAAGTAAGCGTCTGAATTTGAACATGGTAACTCAGGGAAATGCACTGGATCTTCTTTTGGTGGCGCGACTTCGCCATTACGTAAGATCTTACGAGTATTTTTACATTCCTCGTTAGTACAACCCATGTACTTACCAAAACGACCGTTTTTCAGCACCATGTCTGAACCGCACTTGTCACATTCAACTAATGGACCATCATAACCTTTCGGTTTGAACTCACCGTATTCAACGATATAACCATCACAATTTGGGTTATTACCACAAACGTGCATTTTACGTTTATCATCAATTAAGTACGCATCCATTGCCGTTTCACAAATTGGACAACGTTTTTTCGCACGCAAAGCAGCCGTTTCAACATCTTCTTCTAAAACGTTGATCACGCCTTCTTCATCACCCAAGTTAATGGTGGTTTTACAACGCTCTTTAGGTGGCAATGCGTAACCAGAACAACCTAAGAATACACCGGTAGAAGCGGTACGAATGCCCATTGGTCGTGAACACGTTGGACATTCAATATCCGTTTCGACGATCTTATTAGGCATCATACCGCCTTCAGATTCATCTAATTCCGCTTTTTCTAAATCAGCCGTAAAGGCCTCAAAGAATTCATCCAGCACTTGCGTCCAAGTGAGTTGGCCTTCTGCGATTTTATCCAGCTTTTCTTCCATGCGAGCGGTAAAATCATAATCCATTAAATCATTGAAACTACCATTTAAACGGTCAGTGACAATTTCGCCCATCTTTTCCGCATAGAAGCGACGTTGATCGACTTTCACATAGCCACGGTCTTGAATGGTTGAAATGATCGAGGCATAGGTAGAAGGACGGCCAATACCACGTTTTTCTAATTCTTTAACCAAGGCAGCTTCGGTATAACGTGCCGGTGGCTTAGTGAAGTGTTGTTTAGGATCCAACTGTTTGAGTGATAACGTTTCACCCACTTTCACCGCAGGTAAAATTTGATCTTCATTTTTACCCATCGGACGTTGAACACGGGTCCAACCATCGAATTTTAAAATACGGCCTTTGGCTTTAAGCGTAAACTCATCTGCTTTGACACTGACAGTCGTCGAGTCATATTTAGCTGGCGTCATTTGACAGGCCACAAACTGATTCCAAATCAAGGCATACAATTTATGTGCATCAGCTTCCATTCCTTGTAAATCATCAGCTTTCACCTCAACGCTAGAAGGACGAATCGCTTCGTGCGCCTCTTGAGCACCTTGTTTACTTCCATAGGTTAATGGTTTTTCAGGTAAATAAGCGTCGCCAAACTCAGATTGGATCAGTTCACGACAAGCCTCTACAGCCTCTTTACTCAAGTTAGTTGAGTCTGTACGCATGTAGGTGATGTAACCCGCTTCATAGAGCCTCTGAGCGAGCATCATGGTCTTCTTCACCCCATAGCCTAAACGGGTACTGGCCGCTTGTTGCAATGTTGAGGTGATAAACGGTGCTGAAGGTTTACTCGAGGTTGGGCGATCTTCACGCTTACAAACCTCAAAAGCCGCTTTTTCTAAGACAGATAGAGCCGCTTTGGTTTCACTTTCATTGACTGGTTTAAATGCATTGCCATTTTTCTGCGCCACCAGCAAACGGAAATCAGTGTTATCCAGTGTGGTAGTATCAGCGTGAATATCCCAAAACTCTTCAGGAATAAAGGCATTAATTTCGCGTTCACGTTCAACCAACAGCTTAACGGCAACCGATTGAACTCGCCCTGCAGATAGGCCGCGAGCCACTTTTTTCCACAATAAAGGAGAAGCCATAAAGCCCACTACTCGATCTAAAAAACGACGAGTTTGCTGAGCATTGACACCATCTAGGTTTAGTTCACCTGGAGTTTCAAAGGCTTGCTGAATCGCATTTTTGGTGATTTCATTAAAAACCACTCGCTTATAACGTGTCTCATCGCCACCGATGATCTCACGAAGGTGCCACGCAATCGCTTCTCCTTCGCGGTCCAAATCGGTTGCGAGATAAACGCAATCGGCGTCTTTAGCCAGTTTCTGTAATTCAGCTACGACTTTTTCTTTACCAGGTAAAATCTGATAATTCGCTTCCCAACCGTGATACGGGTTCACGCCCATCTTTTTGATCAGCGCAGCTTTATCTTTTTCTTTTTTAATGCGGGCTTTTTCTTCAGGACTCATGCCCTTCGTTGAAATAGCCGCGGCTTTTTTTCCACTGCTTTGGCCCGCAGTAGGTAAGTCACGAACATGACCAACACTGGATTTCACAACAAAGTCTTTTCCAAGATACTTGTTGATCGTCTTCGCTTTGGCTGGTGACTCCACAATAACAAGAGATTTGCCCATAACAGTTTCTAAACATCCTCATCAGGTTACGCTTAATTGGATACGCACACTGTTTATAATTAAATTACTTCTTTTTTTACTATCGAGTGAGATTTAAGTAAGGTCAACCTGTTTTTTTACTTTTCATTCTGAGTGGATGACATATCACCAATTGAGAAAATGCAACTTAAGCTCTCTAATTGATTGATATTTTACGTTAGACCCATACTCAACTTAGGTATAAACTGGTTTCTTCTGGAATTGAATCGAAGCGGACAATACCGACTTATTTCGATAGATTCAACCCAACTTGTAAAACAACTTATCTTGCAAACTAGACTTTAAAGTAGGCAATTATGACCAACAAGAAAGCCATCTCTGAATTTGAACTTCTTCTTATCGCCAATCAGGTCATTCAAGATCACGCGGATTATGTGGAAGGCATGCGTGCGACATCTGTGACAGAAAAAGACGATGTCCTCATTTTTAAAGGTGAATTTTTCTTAGATGAACAAGGGCTTCCAACTGAAAAAACCACGGTTGTGTTTAATATGTTTAAATACCTTGCGCTGCATCTTTCAAAAGAATTTACGCTAGAACATACCGTTCACTGATCTCTTATCAAACTAAAAACCGAGATAAAAAGATGCCCTAGTCTATGCTAGGGCATCGTTGTTCTTGATATGTTGAAAAACTTATTTGCGTAAGAAAATCGACCAGAACCAAAGCCCGACGAACACACTACCACCAATGATATTACCAATGGTCACAGGAATAAGGTTATTCATCACAAAATCTGCCATGTTTAAATCAGCGAACTGACTGGCAGTGGTACCCGTCATTTCCCAAAACTCTGCTGGCGCAAAATTCTTAATACCAATCGCCAATGGAATTTGGAACATGTTGGCGATGCTATGCTCAAAGCCTGACGCGACAAACATAGCCACAGGTAAAATCAGAATCAACATTTTATCAGTCAAAGTACGACCTGAATATGACATCCAAACTGCAATACAAACCAGTAAGTTTGCCATTGTGCCTAGTGCAACAGCTGACGCAAATGAATGGTGCATTTTATGCTGTGCAATATGCATAGTATTAATACCGATACCGCCGTTATCACTCATATATTGTTGAGCAACCAACATAATACCTACTAAAAGGATACAACCACAAAAGTTACCAATGTAAACTTGAATCCAGTTTTTAATCAACTGACCCCAAGTAATCATGCCACTGGCTCTTGCTACTACCACTAAAGTAGAGCTAGTAAATAATTCGCTGCCAGTTACGACCACAAGAATCAGGCCTAAACTAAAAGCTAAACCACCAACAAAGTGAGAGAAGCCTGGAGCCACTGACTCTGTGCCACTGGTTACTGTGGTGTAAAATAAAAAAGCAATACCAATCTGCATACCTGCAGTCATGGCAAGCATAAAGGTTTTAAAGAAGGATTTATTAACTTTATAAACACCAGTTTCTGCGGCTTTCTTAGCCATGTCAACGGGCATTAACGATTCAAATTGATTGTTGTTGTCCATTTGGTTTCTCGTAACAATTAGATACAAAGTAAGGAAGATAATCGAATATTGCTTTTAAATGTGACCAAATTCAAGCTTTGAAATTTAAAGGATACCTCATTGAAACTTCCCCCACATTCTACATCAAGTTAAAAAACGTCCCCATTTGCTGCAATATCCCGTTAAATATGGCGAAAATATCAAAAAATGACAGGATAAATACAAAAAAAATAAGCCCACACCTGGTGAGCTTTTTTCAATAAAGATTGATATAAATCAGTTCTGATTATTCTTGTCTATTCAAGTTAGCTTTTAAACAATCGGACGTTGACCACGTGAGACTAATTTTAACAATATACTATCGACCGTTTTAGCCGCACTACCTGAGATTTTATCGGATAATTTTTTCTTGCGTACATAGTGTAAAGCTAAAACCGACTTCTCTTTACTCGCTTCAATAATCAAATCATCTGAGGTTTTAATTTCATCCACTAAACCCAGTTCTAATGCTTGAGTACCAAACCAATGCTCTCCCGTCGCCACTTTTTCAAGCGCTAAACTTGGACGGTGAACTCGGATAAAATCTTTAAACAGACCATGGGTTTCTTCCAATTCATGCTTAAACTTCTCGCGTGCTTTATCGGTATTCTCACCAAACATCGTTAAGGTTCTTTTATATTCACCTGCGGTCATTTGTTCAAATTCAATATCATTCTTTTTAAGCAATTTATTAAAATTAGGGATTTGTGCAATCACACCGATTGAGCCCACAATGGCAAAAGGGGCGGACACAATTTTATCAGCCACACAGGCCATCATATAGCCACCACTTGCTGCCACTTTATCAACCGCAATGGTTAATTTGATATTGGCATTTTTTAAACGGTCTAATTGAGAAGATGCTAGACCATATCCGTGGACCATACCACCACCACTTTCTAGACGGACCAAAACTTCATCATTGTCTTTAGCTACCGCTAAGATCGCGGTGACTTCTTCACGTAATGAAGCAACTTCTTTGGCATCGATACTACCGTTAAAATCCAACACAAATAAATGCGGCTTACGCGTATCCACTAGCTCTCCGGCTTTGGCAGCCTTTTTCGCTTGCTTTGATTCTTGTTTATGCTTTTCTTTTTGCTCTTTCTGCTGCACTTTATGACGCGCTTTTAAATACACCTCATCGTGTAAATGTTCTTCAAGCTGCGCGACCGTTTCCTCATGTTTTTCAGAAAGATTCGTAACTTGCAATTCGCCTTTTGCCTGACCACCTTTAGAGCCTAAAACTTTTACCCCTACCACTAAAGCAATCACAGCAACGACAAACGTCACGACTTTGGCTAAAAACAGCCCATAATCCAGTAAAAATTCCAATATCATTCCCTCAAATATAATGATCTAGTGTATGGTAAGCTCGTTTGTTGATGCCAACCACTACGACAATAAATAGTACGGCATTATGGCATAAACATTGATGTGACATAAAGTTAGATAAGGACGGTATACGGTGAATTATTCTGTGACTCCAACAGCACTGGCTGGAAAAACCATTTTAATTACAGGTGCTGGTGATGGTATCGGCAAAGAGGCGGCACTTCACTACGCTCAACACGGTGCAACGGTCATTCTTTTAGGTCGAACTGTGGCAAAATTAGAAGCCGTCTACGATGAAATTGAATCAAAAGGATACCCGCAAGCTGCGATTGTTCCTCTTGATATGAAAGGGGCCAGCAAACAAAACTACCTTGATATGGCTGATACCATTGGTGAGCAATTTGGTCAACTTGATGGCTTGTTGCACAACGCTGGGTTACTTGGCGCTATTACGCCATTTGAGCAAATTGACGAAGCCAGTTTTGATGATGTGATGCAGGTCAATGTCAAAGCGCAATTGTTAATGACACAAGCCTTGCTGCCTTTATTAAAAAAATCGCCCGATGGACGCATTGTCTTCACCTCATCCACTGTCGGTCATATTGGTAAAGCTTACTGGGCCAGCTATTCGATCTCAAAATTTGCGACCGAGGGAATGATGCAAATTTTAGCCGACGAATTAAGCGATACCTCCATTCGTGTCAATGCAATCAACCCAGGCGCGACTCGCACTAAAATGCGTGCCTCGGCCTACCCGGCTGAAGATGTCGAGTTATTAAAAACACCGCAAGATATTATGCCTCTGTATGTCTATTTAATGGCTCCAGAAGGACGTACGTTGCATGGTCAATGTGTGGATGCGCAACCGGAACGCAATAAACTCTTTAAATCCTAAGTTGGCTCTTATTTTTAACTCGTCAACCACAAAGCCAGTTCTCTAACACACTGGCTTTTGTTGGTTAATCGAACCTTAACCTTCGATCACTTTTAATAGCAATGAGCCATCGTACAGAGCTTGTTTAATTAAGGCAGCGCCTGGCATGGTCGTTTGAGTGAAAAACTTACATTCAACAATGGGAATATCTTTTTCATAAAGAGCAAAATTATCTTGTTGTAAAACGTTTGAAATAGCAGGAAAAAGAATCGATTTAGCTTTGGTTAATGCTCCGCCTAATAAGATCTTTTCGGGACTGAATATATTCACCATAATTGCAATCCCTTTACCTAAATCATTACCTAATTTCTCAATGGCTCGAATCGCTAACGGATCACCATTCATCGCCGCTGAGCATATTTTTTCCATCGTCAAATGCTCTGCAGACAAGGTACTTTTTTCACCACTTTCAAGCTGCTTAACCACTGCGCGGCATACCGCTTCAGAGGAAGCCACCACATCTAAACAGCCGTGTTTTCCACACTCACAACGCTCACCATTAGGATCAATTTGTACATGTCCAAGTTCGCCCATATTACCGAAGCGATTATAAGCAAGGCGACCATTTAAAATCACTCCAGCGGCCACACCTTGATGGTTACTCACCAATAGGGAATTATCCACTTCTTGAGATTGACCAAATAGCATTTCAGCTAATGCCCACGCGCTAGTATCATTAGCAATAAAAACGGGAACACCAGTTTTATTATAAATAGCGGGCCCTAAGTCTAAATTTAATATATTGAAGTACGGCATTTGCAGCACTTTGCCTTCCGAAAAATTCACTTTGGCTGGCAATGTCACGGCAATACTGGTCATCCGTTCCACTAATTTCGCATTCTGTATAAAAAACGCGTCTATTTCCTCCAAAATACGCTGTTGTAATAGTATTTGATCAGAAGCTTCAATCGTAACTTTATGATCAACGACAATCTCTCCATCTAGTTCATGTAATGCCAGAATAAGATACCCTTTACCCAAGCGAACCGATAAAAATTGCCAACCTACATTATTAGTTTGCAGGCCAACAGCAGGACGACCACGAGATAAAGCTTCTTGCACCACGGTTTCGTGAATGAGATGCCCTTCCATGAGTTCGCGGGATATCTTAGTGATACTGGCTGGTGCCAAGCCGCTTAATTTTGATAAATCAATTCGAGAAATCGGGCCAAATTGATCAATCAATTTATATACACGACCTGTATTGATTTGCTTAATTTGATCAATATGACCAGGTTGAGCCATGTACATAACGTACTCCTTATTAGAAACAGGCTGCAATTTTTTTACACCCCAAACTAATTGTGAAGCTCAGTACTGCGGTTGCGTGACAGGTATCACGCTTATATTTTTATTTCTCGTTATTCTATTCAAATACATCAATAAAATCCCTTTAAGAGAGTCACTTGAGCTTTATTTTTAGACGGTCACATTTTGTTCCAGTTCTTAATGAAAGCTGAAACAAATTAATGGTAATGTGAATAAAGTTATTTTTAATCACAAATGGAGTTATGCATGTCTAAACGTTTAAGACGTACCAAAATTGTCACTACCTTAGGTCCTGCAACCGATAAAGATAATGTGTTAGAAGAAATTATCAAAGCTGGTGCTAATGTCGTTCGCATGAACTTTTCCCATGGTTCAGCCGAAGACCATATTCTTCGCGCCGAAAAAGTACGCAACATTGCGGCTAGACTCGGTATTCATGTCGCCATTCTCGGCGATCTTCAAGGTCCTAAAATCCGTGTTTCTACCTTTAAAGATGGCAAAATCCAACTCAATATTGGCGATAAATTTACTTTAGATAGTGAGTTACCCAAAGGCGCAGGTGATCAATATGCCGTTGGCGTCGATTACAAAGAATTACCCAAAGATGTCAGCCCTGGTGATATTTTGTTATTAGATGATGGCCGTGTTCAACTCAAAGTATTAGGCGTCGATGACAATAAAGTACATACCGAAGTCACCGTGGCAGGCCCACTTTCTAATAATAAAGGCATCAATAAAAAAGGCGGTGGCTTATCTGCGGACGCCTTAACCGAAAAAGACAAACAAGACATCCTGACCGCCGCTAAAATTAAAGTGGATTACTTAGCTATCTCCTTCCCAAGAAATGGTGAAGATATGCATTATGCACGTCGCTTAGCTCGTGATGCGGGATTAGAAGCTAAATTAGTGGCGAAAGTAGAACGTGCAGAAACAGTGATCAGTGAAGAGAGCATGGACGATATCATTCTGGCATCAGATGTTGTGATGGTGGCACGTGGTGATCTTGGCGTTGAAATTGGCGATGCTGAACTGGTCGGCGTGCAAAAACAATTGATTCGCCGAGCTCGCAGCTTAGATCGCAATGTGATTACAGCAACACAAATGATGGAGTCGATGATCACCAGCCCAATGCCCACCCGAGCGGAAGTTATGGATGTGGCGAACGCCGTATTAGATGGCACTGATGCAGTCATGTTGTCAGCCGAAACTGCGGCTGGTAACTTCCCAGTAGAAACGGTCAAATCCATGGCTGAAGTGTGTATTGGCGCAGAAAAAATGCCATCGGTTAATGTATCTAATTACCGTTTAGACCGTAAATTTGAATCGGCTGAAGAAACCATTGCGATGGCAACCATGTATTCGGCCAACCACATGGAAGGGATCACCGCTATGATTTCTATGACAGAATCAGGTCGTACCCCTTTAATGATGTCTCGTCTAAGTTCAGGTTTACCTATCTTTGCTTTATCTCGTAATGAAAGTACGCTGAACCGTGCTGCACTTTATCGCGGAGTAACGCCGGTTTACTTTGAAAATGAAGCGGGATCGGGATTACCTTGCGCATTATCTGCCATTGAAACGTTAAAGCAAAAACACCTACTCTCTGCGGGCGATAAAGTGATTATCACTCAAGGTGACGTGATGGACTTAGTGGGCTCAACCAACTGTATGCGTATTATCAATGTCGAATAAGCGCATGATATAACAACCAAATGAAAGGGGCACTCTTATTTGAATGCCCCTTATTTTTTGCTATTTAACCTCAGCTGAGAATAACTACTACAGAGATTAAAAATTAAGATAAGCATTATCATGAACCACGGGGGGTCGACAAGTCAGTGCCGTGTATTGTTCAATAAAGCGCTTACCAGCTTGTAACCCCAATTGATAATCAAATTCTAAATCTTCTGGTTTGCTTAATAAAGGTGACGATCTCAAGGGCTCTTCTGGAGCAATTTGTAAGATAAAACAATCATCTGGTGGTTTTATCATAAAATTATGCGTCAGAGTAAAGGTTTGATGATGGACCAACAGCATGTCCATCACACCCGCATCAAACTGGTCACCTAATAAATGACACAAGCGATACACATCGCCACTGCCAAATAACCAACGTCCACCATTTAAAACCGGCTTTTTTTGCTCCGTGTCGATCAGTTTAGAACGTGCAATTCTTTGTTTTAAAAAGTTATCGAAATCTAAGCGCCAACTTGCCGTTCTTTCAGCAATACGGCTCTGAATGGCACCTAAAGGCTGTTCTAAGCCCACTCGATTTAAAAATGCATTTAAACTATTGGCACTTTGTTCATCTTGCATTTCTTCATTTAACGCGACCGGCTCTGTGCGAATCACGGTAATTAAGCGGGCTCCTTGTCGCCATGCTTCTTGCGCTGGAATGGCAGCGGATACGCCTCCATCCACATACAATTGATTATCAATTTTTACTTCGTGTCGATACAAAGCGGGAATCGCACAGGTTGCTTTCAATACATCTGACCATTGATGAGAAAAAATAGGTAAATATTCATCATGTAAATCATGAATATTCGTTACCGCCGCATAGGCTTCACGGTCACCTAATGCAAAGCGACCCACATCAATATCGAGCAAATAAGGGGGAGCGATCAATTGTTCAAAAGCCCAATCGAGATCAAGCCGTTGCTTACGGCGAATATGTTTGAATAGACGAAAAAACTCGGGCCTCACTGTCAGTTCATTGATAAAAGCTTTGCCTAATCCTTTTTGTCGGCAAAGATAAGACGTCAAATTCAACGCACCGGCAGAGGTACCATAAAATACATCAAAAGGGTCTAAGGCCGCTTCTAAAAAACTGTCTAAGACCCCTGCTGTAAAAATACCTTTTTGTCCTCCGCCCTGAGCAACTAAAGCGTGCCGACCATTGGCATACTTGTTTAACGTGGTGACATCAACAGCTATACCTTGATCGGTAATAGTACCCGTATTATTCACTCACATACTCCTGGGGTAGATGGGCCATTAATGTGTTACGACAATCGCTGCAAACACACTTAAACAAACGACAATCGAAAAAATAATAGCTACCGAAATTTTCAAATCACGACTCATAATAAAACCTCTCTTTGTTGTTAATGAATGATAATAACATGACTAAAAATTCTAAACTCATGAAATTATTTTTAAGATAGAAAACCAACTTATGTGCTGCATTTACACCAGTATCTTGAGCATGTTCTAACAAACAATCAAAACTACCTTCCTACTAACAGAACCTAGAACAAAATATCGTTCCAGATCGTAAAACTGCACATTAAAACATCACTTAGCGTACAAATAGCTACAAAATTAATATTAAGTCATTTAATACACACCTAGCTAATTTAACTATAAATCTAAGTAAAAGCAGTTAAATGAAGCACATTGTAAAATATATCAAGTTTTATCCAATAATTAACCGCCCATTTACATTTTGTTCCATCTATTGCGTTATTTTCATTGAATATGTAACCTCAAATGATGCACAGGTGAAAATTTCACCTTCTGCAAACACAGATGATAAATATCAGAATAATAATCTGGAACTAAACAAATAAAACAGCATTTAAAACCATAAAAATGACTCTTGTTTATTTTTTGTTAAGTATCCAACCGTGCAGTTACAGAGGATTTGTACATGAAAAGAGAACAATGGGGCTCCCGAGCGGGCTTTGTTCTAGCAGCCGTAGGATCGGCAATAGGTTTGGGTAATATATGGCGTTTTCCATATATGGCATACGAAAACGGTGGTGGAGCCTTCTTCATCCCTTATCTTTTTGCCATGTTGACCGCTGGTATTCCTTTTATGATTCTTGAATTTACCATGGGGCATAAATTCCGTGGTTCTGCGCCAAGAACGCTCGCAAAAATCAATTCTAAGTTTGAGTGGTTAGGTTGGTTCCAAGTGATGATTGCCGCCGTCATTGGCGTTTATTATATTGCCATTATTGGTTGGGCAATCTCCTATGTTGGGCTGGCATTTACCCAAGGTTGGGGCAGCGATCCAAATGCTTACTTCTTTGGTGAATATTTACAACTAGGTAGTGATAACTCACCAAGCCAGTTAGGCAGTATTCAATGGCATATTGCGATTCCGATGCTGGTCGGTTGGTTAGTGACTTATGCTGCCCTATTTGGCGGTGTAAAAGGCGGCATTGAGCGAGCTGGTAAAATCATGATGCCAGTACTCTTTATTATGGTACTCGCCCTGATCGCTCGTATGATTGTTCTGCCTGGCGCTGTCGATGGCTTAAACTATATGTTTAAACCTGATTTCAGCCGCTTAACCGACCCATCCGTTTGGTCAGCGGCTTATGGTCAGATGTTCTTCACCTTATCGGTTGGCTTTTCTATTATGTTGGCTTACTCAAGCTACTTACCTGAAAAATCAGACATCAGCAATAACGCTATCATGACCGTATTGATTAACTGTGGTTTCTCAATTTTAGCGGGTGTCATGATCTTCTCAATCTTAGGCTATATGGCTCAAGAACAAGGCAAACCTCTTACTGAAGTAGTTTCAGCTGGTGTTGGCTTGGCCTTTGTGACCATCCCTGCCGCTATTAACTTACTCCCTATTCCTTACATTTTAGGGCCAGTCTTCTTCTTAGCGCTTGTGGTTGCTGGGTTTAGTTCACACATTTCCATTATGGAAGCGGTCACCTCAGCTTTCATCGACAAATTGAAATGGTCACGTCGTAAAGCCGCTAGCATCGTTTGTGGTGTAGGGCTTTTAGTTTCCTTATCCTTTGCGACCAACGGTGGTCTGCTCCTGTTAGATCTTGTGGATTACTTTATTAATAACATTGCCCTACTGAGCAGCTGTTTAATTGAACTTATCTTAGTTGGTTGGTTAATCAAAATTGCCGATATCCGTCACCATGCGAATGCAGTATCGGAATTATCTATCGGTATCTGGTTCGATTTATGTATCCGCTTCTTAAGCCCGATTATGATTGCGGTGATTCTTGCTAACAAGATCGTCTCAACCATCACTGACGGTTATGGTGGTTATAGTACACCCGATCTACTTCTTTTAGGCTGGGGATTATTAGCACTCATGCTGGTCATTTCCATTGTTGTTAACCTAAAAAAATCAAAAGAGGCTTAATATGACGACTGGTGCCATCATTATGATGATCATTGGCCTTGGTATTACTTGGGGTGGAGCTGCACTATGCATTCGCCACGCCATGAAAAGTGACTAAAAGCCAATAAAGTGCAAATAGAAAACCATTGTTAACCATACAATGCTTATCAAGCCCGCTATTTTGAAAGATCCACTTCTTCATAATGCGGGCTTTTTTGTCTCTGTATTTTAGCTAACTGCAACTGTAGATAAGAACATCACAATAACAAACCGAACTTACGGATATACAGATAAGAAAAACAACTATCCGATATCTATGATAAAAAACGGGCATTAAAATGAGTAACGAATAGGGAATAGCGATTGCTGCTTGAACATCCAGATCAAAGTCATCAGGAATATTAACGGCTGGTGCTAACTGCGCATAGCCGTCCGCCCGTCAACAGTTTGCCAATTTTAAGTAAAGAAAAAGCCAGCTAGGTTGACCTAACTGGCTTCAAAATTACACCATGATGTTATCAAGACAATTTAATATTCCACAACGGTAGTGGAATTCTTTTTATCATGCCACGGTGGGTGACTATGGGCTAAAAATTGAGCGCCATTATAAAGCACGTATAAGCCCAATGTTGCCACACTAAAATATATTTTTTGAAATTCTCGTTTTAAATAACGAGCTTCTGTCATCGGTTCATCTGATGTGGATTCAACCGATAAACGTAAAAAATATCGTGAGAATGAATTGCTAAGCAAGCGATAACTAATCCAGTGATAGGCCATATAGACACCGATAGTGACAAACATAACCCCGATGATAATCATCAATAAAACAGGTAAAGCAATCGCATCATTAAACGAGAAGTGCGCTCCTGTACCTTGGGATGCATAAGCTAGCACCCCTAGGTAGATATCTCTTACGATCATAGCAAACATTTGCACAATCGCCATATCGATAACAAACGCACCTACTCGCTTATATTTATGCTTAAAACTCATTCAATTAACGGCCAAGCTTAGAGTTAATTGCTGCTTTATAACCTGCAGCTTGAGCACCATAGATAGCCTGAATACCAGTACCACCCACTTTAACTAACCCTTTAGCACCAAGTTGTTGTGTCCAGTAATCATTCTCTTTAACCAGGTCACCGTCTTTAACAGAGATACGTAAGCGAGTAATACAAGCGTCAACATCAACGATGTTCTCTTTGCCACCTAGTGCTTCGATCATGCCATCAATTAATGCATCATCATTACTTTTACCGGCTTTCGCATCACGATATTCTTGTTTAGAAATAGTGGCAACTGCACTGCCTTTACGACCAGGCGTCTTCACATCAAATTTCACGATGTACCAACGGAATAGGAAGAAATAAATTGGCGCATAAATAGCACCGACAACTGGAATGTAGTACCAGTGGTTATCTGTACCCGTTAAACCAGGAAGCATACCGAACAAGCTGAAGTCGATAAAACCGCCACTGAATGTCATACCCACTTTAACGTTCAACAAATCCATTAGCATGAAAGAAATACCCGCTAAAGGAACGTGGATGAAGTAGTAAAGTGGCGCAGCCAAGAATAGGAATGTGAATTCAATTGGCTCTGTGATACCAGTCAAAAATGCGGTTAATGCAATCGAGAACAACATACCACCAGCGGCTTTCTTGTTGTTATCATCCGCTAGTGTATACATAGCGTAAGCAGCAGCAGGAAGTCCAAACATCATGAATGGGAATTTACCTGTCATGAAGTTAGTTGATGAGAACTGAGAGTAATCGCCGTTGGCTAGTGATGCAAAGAAGATATTTTGCGTACCAGAAACAAGGTTACCAGCGATATCAGCCGTACCACCGATGTTAGTTTGCCATAGTGGTAAGTAGAATACGTGGTGAAGACCAACAGGAATCAATGAACGCTCGATGATACCAAAAACAAATGAAGCGATAAAACCGTAACCAGAAGTTTTAAGCTCACCAAGGCTCCCACCAATAGAACCAAACAGCGCACCAATGAATGGCCAGATGAACACTAATGCAATACCGTAGAACAGTGCAGCAAACGCACTCACGATAGGAACAAAACGCGCACCGCCGAAGAACCCTAAGTAATCTGGTAGTTGGATATCATGGTATTTATTATGCAGGATTACTGTGAAAGCACCCGCGATCATACCACCAAATACCCCCATATTCATGGTGTTATGAATACCTAACATATCAGTCAAGATACCTTGGTAATGTTCACCCATCAAAACGATAGTATTACCATCCACCATGCCCGCAACGACCATCGCTTTTGCAATAACTACGTTCATAATAAGGAACGAAATTACCGCAGCTAGAGCAGCAGAACCTTTCTCTGTTTTTGCAAAACCAATCGCAACGGCAACGGCGAACATTAATGGCAAGTTACCAAAAACGATATCACCCGCAGAGGTCATAATTTGTAGGAAGCTGTTTAAAACGGTTCCATCTTGTAGAATTGAAATGTTGTATGCTTCAACCATGCTTTGGTTGGTGAAGCTTCCCCCAATACCCAGCATGATACCAGCAGCTGGAAGCAGCGCTATCGGAAGCATCAATGCTTGCGATAGTTTACTAAAAAAGGCTTTCATAACCCCTACTCCTTTGATTTGAATTTTTGTTTTACTAAATTTTACAATTCTAATTATTGTCCGCGCACATTAGCGATGACTGAATTTCTTGTCAATCTAGACGAGAGCTTTCCATTAAATTAGTGAATAAAATTTGATCTTGACAGAGATTTCTGTTGTATATATTTCAATCTGTGAAAAAAACAAGCGATTTTTTGCATTTTTTTTTATTATCATTAAAAATCATTTTTCAGCATCTCAGTTAACGATTTAGAAATAATCTTTCAAAGTTCTGGGTTGTTTTTTGCTCAACCTCATTTAATGAACATTCTTGTAAATCTGCCAAAAACTGAGCCACCTCTTTTACATAACATGGTTGATTTTCTTTACCACGATGCGGCACTGGTGCTAAAAAAGGTGAATCTGTTTCAACCAATAATCTGTCTAATGGCAATTGTTTGACGACTTGCTGTAATTCTGTTGCTTGCTTAAAAGTAATAATCCCGGATAGCGAAATATAAAAACCTAACTCCATGGCAGCTTGTGCAAAAGCTAAGTCCTCGGTAAAGCAGTGGATCACCCCACCACAACGCTCTGCATGACCATTTTTCAAAATATCCAGAGTCTCTTTTCGCGCATTACGAGTATGAATAATAAGAGGCTTATTCAACTCATTGGCAACATCAACATGTTGTTCAAATAATTCAATTTGTCGTTGAGCCGTTTCTGGTTGATAAAAGAAATCTAGACCAGTTTCACCAATTGCGACCACTTTTTTATTCGCAGCGTACGATTTAAAGAGTGAGAGATCGAATTCACTTTCACAATCCAGTGGGTGTACACCACAAGAAGCGTAAATTTGTTCAAATGATTCAATCATAGACAACATTTTAGGAAATGCCTCTAAAGTCACCCCTACCGTTAACATTTTTTCTACACCCACCGCCTGTGCTTTTGCGACAACATCACCAACACCTTGATGTAAATCGTCATAATTAAGCTTATCTAAATGGCAATGTGAATCAATTAACATAGCTGAGTTCCAAGAGTTTTAGGTGGTAAAAAAGTATGACTGTACAAGTTAAAATTAGTTAGTACACGATAAGTTTAGGCTGGATTTTTATCGTCTTGAATAAAATCAAGATACCAATCTGTAATCAGCAATTCTGTATTTAAACTACTGGATGCAGTTAACTTAGCGTAAAGTGATTGGATCATTTGATAGTGTGAGTAAGCTTTTTGATAAGAGATAAAAGCCATTAACTGTTCAAATTTTAGCGGTAGCGGCTCGTTGAAGAGGCCAAAATGGGCTTTTTGAAGATCGTTAAATAGATACAGCAACCACAATAACTTTTCTTGTGCATTGTCTTTAAAGAAAAGTTGAATCTCGCTTAATGAATAAGAACGATGAGATTGCCCATGAAGCAACAAGGTTAGCATTTGTTCCCATTGTTGATGTTTATCATTTTCAATAAAATCGAGAGCCTTCAATGGTGATTGTGCGTACATTTTTAGACTGAACCAATCGCTATCGTGTGCTTTATCAGATTGCGCTTTTAACCAATCCAATAACATCGGTTTCGATACTTCTGGCAGCGACCAAAATTGGCAGCGACTGGTGATTGTTGCTAACAGTTTATGCTTATCCTGTGTCACCAAAATAAACACGCATTGTTGCGGCGGGGTTTCAAGTGTTTTCAATAGCGCATTAGAAGCCGACTCATTCATTGCTTCTGCTGGATGAATAATGATCACTCTCTTGCCGCCAAGCTGTGAAGACTCTAAGGCATAGCGATTCGCTTCACGGATTTGCTCAACCGTGATCGCTTTTCCAGTTTGTTCAGCTTGTACCCAATGAATATCTGGGTGAGATCCATTCTTACTCAATTCACAGCTATGACAAAAACCACACGCTTCATCCTCGGCATTTTTACACACCAACGCCGCACTCAGCCGCGCAATTAATGATTCTATTCCCGTGCCTTCTTTGGCATTGCATAACATCGCATTCGGTGTCGTACCTTGCGATAACATGGACTGCCATTGATGCCATAACGGTGATAACCAAGGGTAAAGTGTCATTATTTAACCATTTGTCCGTTATCAAACCACGTTTGTAATGCTAGGGTAATATCCTGAGTCACTTTAGCCAGCGTTTGATTTGCATTGATGGTGATGATACTCGAATCATTCTCTGCGGCTTCTAGATAACGCAGGCGAGCACGCTCAAAAAAACTTAAATCCATCTTTTCAATACGATCTAATTCACCACGTCCACGCGCTCTTTCCAACCCAACCTTAGGATCAATATCCATATATAAGGTTAAGTTTGGCTTAAAGTCGCCCAATGCGGTGTGTTTTAAGCTTGCCATGATCTGAGGATCAATTTGTCGTCCGCCACCTTGATAAGCTTGAGATGAAAGATCGTGACGATCACCGAGCACCCATTGCCCACGTTGCAAAGCCGGTTTAATAACATTTTCAACTAACTGCACACGAGCAGCATAAATCATGAGTAACTCACTAATATCATGTAAGTGTTCCCCCTCATGCTCTTCTTTCACTAATGCGCGCAATTTCTCAGCTAACGCCGTTCCCCCCGGCTCCCGAGTTTGAATAATCTCAGCGGGGATATTGCGTTGAAGAATATCAAGAATGGTACTGATAGCCGTACTTTTTCCAGCCCCTTCTAAGCCTTCGACAACGATAAACTTTGCTTCATTCATTAGTGTTTTTTACTCGCTCTTAATTTTCTTAAATAATTTTGAACTGCGCGATTATGCTCTGCAAGAGAGCGGCTAAAGACATGCCCACCGTCACCACTCGCGACAAAATATAAATATCGACTTTGCTCTGGGTTAAGCGCAGCTTGAATTGACTCCACCCCTGGCATGGCAATTGGTGTAGGCGGGAGACCGTTAATCACATAGGTATTATAAGGGGTTGGCGTCGATAAATCTTTTTTTCGTATATCACCATCATAACTGTCACCTAGACCATAAATTACCGTAGGATCCGTTTGCAAACGCATCCCTTTATTTAGGCGGTTAACAAACACAGAGGCAATTCGAGTACGCTCAGACTCTATTGCGGTCTCTTTTTCAATAATAGAGGCCAGAATTAATGCTTGATAGGGGGTTTTTAGCGGTAGATGAGTTTGCTTCGTTTGCCACGCTTTATCCAACTCTCGTGTTAACGCCTTATGAGCACGCTTTAAGATATCTAGGTCTGACATTCCGGCGGTGTAGTGATAGGTTTCAGCTAATAACAACCCTTCTAGTTTGTCATGTCCCGCTCCAATCGCTTTAGCAATCTCCGCCTCGGTCATCGTAGCGGTTTGTTGCTTTAACTGTGGCGCTTGTGCGAATTGTGTCCGCCATTCTTTGAATTGGCTTCCCTCGATAAACGTCAGCGAAAATTGATGCTCTTCTCCCGACACCATCGTGGTTAGCACTTGCTGTAATGTTTCCCCTGGTTTGACTTGATAAGTACCCGCACGAATATGCACGACTTCAGGATACAAATGCGGTAATAAGCGAGAAAAGCGGTTCCCTTCAATCCAGCCTTGTTTTTCCATTGACCACAAGGCACTGCGTAAGGTTTTCCCATGCTCAACCGTGACCAGTTGTTCCGATGACAGCTGCATAGGTTGTAGCAAATAACCTTTGACTTGCTCTTTCGCGTAGAAAACCAATGCCATTCCTAGCGCAAGAACAAAAATGAATACCAGTATTAACTTTTTTATCACGGATTTATATTCTCCTGAATCATGCGAGTCATTGGACCTACATTAAATGTTGTTTTGTTTATACGAACAATAGGTACTACGCCATGTAGAGCATTCGTTATAAAGATTTCATCAGCAGTTAAAATATCATTCAAGACAAATTGTCCCACCTCAACCGGGTAACTATGTTGCTGTGCATATTGCAAAACACGCTGCCGCTGGATTCCAGCCACACCACTTTGCTTAAGCTCAGGAGTGAAAATACGTTGTTGACGAATCCAAAAGATATTAGCCGCACACATTTCAACAATGTGTCCATGACAATCCAGGACGATACAATCATCAACCATCTGCTGTTCAATGTCTTGCTTAATTAAAACTTGTTCTAAGCGATTGTTATGCTTAAGACCTGCTAGTAATGGGTTAACTCCAAGACCAATCAGACTGACGCCCACTTTTATTCCTTCAGATTGCCATTGAGCATAATGCTCCGGGTAGCGAAAGGCTTGTATAGTGACTTGAGTTTGCGTCGCCCCTTTAGCACTGTAGCCCCTTCCCCCTGAACCTCGGCTGATGTGAACTTTGATACCACTAAACTGAGCACTGGCAAAACCACTTTCAATAATAGCTTGTTTAATCCAGTTAACTATTTTGGGTTGCCACGCGGGTAGCGAAATCGCGAGTCGTTGACAAGTTTGAGTAAGTCGCTGTTGATGCGCTTCTAGATATAAAGGCTCACCCTCTTTCACTAAGATCGTCGTGAAACACCCATCTCCATAATGAAAAGAGCGGTCTTGTAACGAGATGTGCTCTTGTCTGTGTCCATTGACAAAAAACATAGCTAGCCTATCAAGTGATTGGTTATGTATAAAAAAAACGGCCTAATGCTATAACATTAAACCGTTTTATAAAATGACTTATTTACCCTAATGGTGTTTCTGTTGATATAGACAACAAAAAAACCATGTTAGATAAAATTAGACACGTTTGAAAATTAACGAGCCATTGGTGCCACCAAAGCCAAATGAATTACATAATGCGTATTCCATATTTTCGACTTTACGTGCTGTATGTGGAACATAATCGAGATCACAACCTTCATCTGGGTTATCCAGGTTAATGGTCGGCGGTACGATTTGATCCACGAGTGTCATTGCCGTAATAATGGCTTCTACTGAGCCAGCGGCACCTAATAGGTGACCTGTCATAGATTTGGTCGAAGAAACTAATACGTTTTTCGCAGCTTCTTCACCTAAAGCACGTTTGATGCCCAATGTTTCTGCCACGTCACCAGCAGGTGTTGAGGTACCGTGAGCATTAACGTAACCAATTTGTGCGCCAGTAATACCAGCATCACGAATCGCCGCTTCCATCGCCAGTGCACCACCAGAACCATCAGCGCTTGGCGAGGTCATGTGGTAAGCGTCACCACTCATACCAAAGCCAACGACTTCACAGTAAATTTTTGCACCACGAGCTTTAGCATGTTCATACTCTTCTAGCATCATCATGCCGGCACCGTCACCTAAAACAAAACCATCACGGTCTTTATCCCAAGGACGAGACGCTAATTCTGGCTCATCATTACGGCTTGAAAGTGCTTTAGCCGCAGCAAAACCACTCATCGCAAGAGGTGTTGAAGCTTTCTCTGCTCCGCCTGCTAGCATAGCATCAGCATCACCGTAAGCAATCATACGTGCAGCATGACCAATATTATGTAAACCTGTCGTACACGCTGTAGAAATCGCGATATTGGGTCCACGAAGTCCTTTCATGATAGACATGTGACCTGCAATCATGTTCACAATGGTTGAAGGAACAAAGAATGGACTCATTCTACGAGGACCTTTTTCTCGTAAAGTATGAGAGGCTTCTTCAATAATACCAATACCACCGATACCAGAACCAATAGCAACACCAACACGTGCGGCATTCTCTTCCGTGATTTCTAGGTTTGAATCGTTAAAGGCTTGAATACCCGCCGCGATACCATATTGGATAAATAAATCCATTTTGCGGGCTTCTTTCTTAGGCATGTACTCTTCACAGTCGAAGTTTTTCACTAAGCCTGCAAAACGAGTAGAAAAATTGGTGGTGTCAAAGTGTTCGATATTCACGATACCGCTTTGACCGGCTAAAAGGGCTTTCCAAGAGGATTCAACTGTGTTGCCTACCGGTGACAACATCCCCATGCCTGTAACAACTACACGACGCTTGGACACGATTCTTTCTCCGGAGATTATATACTGAGAGTAGTAAGGATGGATGATTCTAGAAAAACTCAGGCGGTCTGGGAGACCGCCTGGAGATGTTATTACTGTGCGCTGTTTACGTAGTCGATTGCAGCTTGAACAGTAGTAATTTTTTCAGCTTCTTCGTCAGGGATTTCAGTGTCGAATTCCTCTTCTAAAGCCATTACTAGCTCTACTGTATCTAGAGAATCAGCACCTAGATCATCAACGAAAGAAGCTTCGTTTTTTACTTCTGCTTCGTCTACACCTAGTTGTTCAACAATGATTTTTTTTACGCGTTCTTCGATGTTGCTCATTTTTCTTTTCCTATTACAGAGAGTTCGCTTAAATGCGATGTTAGCCGTAGTTTATTCAAACTTTTAAAAGTTGCAAGACTGACCTTGCTGGTCAAACCACAAATTTTATGTTTTTCACTGATATTTGGCACATTTTTGACCTAAATCATGCAAAACGCTGTTTAAAAAGCACTCACACAGATTTAGACCATATACATGCCGCCATTCACGTGAAGTGTTTCGCCTGTTATATAAGCAGCTTCATCAGAGGCTAAAAATACAACCGCAGAAGCAATTTCACGAGGATCACCTAATCGACCTGCTGGCACTTGTGATAGTGTAGCAGCACGTTGGTCATCATTCAGTGCTTTTGTCATATCTGTCTCAATAAAACCCGGTGCAACGGTGTTCACTGTTACACCACGAGAAGCGACTTCACGAGCCATAGACTTAGTAAAGCCAATTACTCCTGCTTTCGCTGCAGCGTAGTTAGCTTGACCGGCATTGCCCATTGTACCCACAACTGAGCCAACATTAACAATACGACCATGACGTTTCTTCATCATGCCTCGAAGAACCGCTTTAGACAAACGGAAAATCGAAGTTAAGTTAGTATCCATGATATCTTGCCATTCGTCATCTTTCATACGCATAAGTAAGTTATCACGAGTGATACCAGCATTATTCACTAAAATGTCAATTCCGCCGAATTGATCATTAATGGTTTTGATCGTTTCAGCAACCGAATCGGCATCCGTTACATTCAATGCTAAACCTGTACCATTGCTGCCAAGGTAGTCACTAATGGCTTGTGCGCCAGATTCACTGGTTGCCGTACCGACGACCGTAGCTCCACGCTCAACAAGTAGCTCAGCGATTGCACGACCGATACCTCGACTGGCACCAGTAACAAGTGCAATTTTACCTTCAAGATTCATTATAAATCCTCTTTATGACTGAAATTTTGTGACTAAACATAATATTACGCTTAGTTGTCATCATTAACCACGTACAGCATCAACTGAAGCAACATCATTAACCGCTTGAGCGCTTAATGATTTAACAATACGTTTTGTCAAACCAGTGAGTACTTTACCTGGACCAAACTCTAATAGCGATTCAACACCTTGTTCATGCATGGCGATCACGCCTTCAGTCCAACGTACAGGGCTATAAAGTTGACGAACTAACGCCTCTTTAATTTTTGCTGGATTCGTTTCTGCAATCACATCAACGTTATTAATTACAGGCACCGTTGGTGTATTGAACTCAATATTTTCTAATGCTTCTGCTAATTTATCTGCCGCTGGCTTCATTAATGCGCAGTGCGATGGTACCGACACAGGAAGAGGTAAAGCACGTTTTGCACCTGCCGCTTTACATAGCTCGCCTGCACGTTCAACTGCCGCTTTATTGCCCGCAATCACCACTTGACCAGGAGAGTTAAAGTTAACTGGTGATACAACTTCACCTTGTGCCGCTTCTTCACAAGCTTTCGCGATAGCCGCATCATCTAAACCAATGATTGCGAACATGGCCCCCACTCCAGCAGGAACGGCTTGTTGCATCAACTCTCCGCGTAGTGCGACTAATTTAATTGCTTGTTTAAAATCAATTACGCCTGCACAAACTAAAGCAGAATACTCACCCAAGCTATGACCGGCTACGACTTGAGGTTGTTCCCCACCAATTTCTTGCCATACACGCCAAATAGCAACAGATGAAGCTAATAATGCAGGTTGAGTACGGAATGTCTCGTTTAAGTCTTCTACCGGGCCATTTTGAACCAATGCCCATAAATCATAACCTAGCGCTTCTGATGCTTCTGAAAATGTTGATTTTACAACTTCATATTGCTCACCTAGGTCAGCTAGCATTCCTACTGTTTGTGAACCTTGTCCAGGAAAGACAACCGCAAACTTACTCATAGTAAATTCCTTGAAATAAAATAATATGCTCTATGTATTTAATGCAATAAACACATAAATGAAAAATTAGAATTTGACGAGCGCAGAGCCCCAGGTAAAACCACCACCGAAGGCTTCAAGTAATAACAACTGCCCACGTTGAATACGACCATCACGAACCGCTTCATCTAAAGCCGTTGGAACGGTTGCCGCTGAGGTATTACCATGACGATCTAGGGTTACGACTACTTGATCAAGTGACATGGCTAACTTTTTAGCTGTTGCTGAGATAATACGTAAGTTAGCTTGATGAGGAACTAACCAATCTAGCTCTGTTTTTGCCATATTATTGGCTTCTAACGTATCTTTCACTAATTTTGATAATTGTGTTACTGCGACTTTAAACACTTCATTGCCTGCCATGTGCAACCAAGCATCAATATTTTCACCACGCTTGGCTTCCTCTAAGCTCAGTAACTCACCAAAGCGACCATCAGCATGTAAATGTGTCGAAATAATTCCAGGCTCTTCACTGGCACCTAGCACGACCGCACCCGCCGCATCACCAAATAAAATAATCGTGGAACGATCTTCAGGATCGCACATTTTTGACAAGGCGTCGGCACCAATCACTAACACATGTTTTGCCATGCCTGTTTTAATGTGTTGATCGGCAATAGATAGCCCATAAACAAAGCCAGAACAAGCCGCCGCCACATCAAATGCTGGGCAACCTTTAATGCCCAATGCTGCTTGAACCTGACAAGCCGATGAAGGGAATTTATGGCTACCGCTGGTAGTGGCAACAATAATTAAGTCAATATCATGTTTATCAATTCCCGCCATTTCAATGGCATTGACCGAGGCATGATAAGCCATATCAGCCACTGACTCATCAGGCGCTGATATACGGCGTTCACGGATACCCGTGCGGGTTACGATCCATTCATCGCTGGTATCCACCATTTTTTCTAAATCGGCGTTAGTACGCACTTGAGTTGGTAGATAACTACCCGTTCCTAAAATTTTGCTATTCATGAAGACTAATAATGCCTCTCGAGTAAAACCGCTTCTAAGCGATCGCTTATACGGTTTGGAACTTGCTGTTTCACTTCATACACCGCTTCACCAATCGCATTGATCATAGCAGATGTATCAGCGTGTCCGTGACTTTTGATAACAATGCCGCGCAATCCTAACAAACTTGCGCCGTTATACTGGTCGGGGTTCAAGGTTTTTAACTCATTAAATAAATGAGAGAATAATTTTCGAGCAATCCAACCCTTTATCGTAGACGATGTAAAGTAGCTCTTTAATTTTTGATGAAATAAGTGAGCCACACCTTCACAGGTTTTTAGACACACATTCCCAACGAATCCATCACAAACTATCACATCTGCAACATCATAAAAAAGCTGATTTCCTTCAATATAACCAGAATAATTAATTTCTTTCGTTTGGCTGAGTAATTCTGAGCAACGTTTAACTAAATCGTTACCTTTTATTTCTTCTTCACCAACATTTAAAATCGATACTCTAGGAGGGTATGGGAGATGTACTTGCGCTAAAGCGCTCCCCATAACAGCAAATTGAAATAAGGTATCAGCATCAACCGAAACATTAGCACCAAGATCAAGCATCCATGTTTTTTTGCCAGAAACCGTCGGCAGAGCACTAATTAAAGCCGGTCGCTCAATACCAGGTAATAATTTCAGACGAAACTTCGATAATGCCATCAAGGCCCCAGTGTTTCCTCCACTGACACAGGCATTTGCCATCCCATCAGCCACTTGATCGAGTGCGATACGCATAGAGGTACCTGCACTATTGCGCAAAGCTAAGGATGGTTTTTCGCGATTAGAAATACACCTCTCACTATGTTTAATAATGAGACGAGGAGTCGGAGTAAATCCGAGATGTGTTAGTTCATTCGTGATTTGTTCACGATCACCAACTAAGATAACTTTCAGCTCTGGGAAATGTGACAATGCCTGCACGGCGGCAGGCACTGTTACGCGAGGACCGAAATCCCCGCCCATTGCATCAAGTGCAACGGTAATATTTTGCAAAGGTCAACCTTACTTGTTGATAACCTTTTTGCCACGGTAGTAACCGTCAGCAGTCACGTTGTGACGTAGGTGAGTTTCACCTGAAGTTGCGTCTACAGATAATGCACTAGTTGTTAGTGCATCGTGTGAACGACGCATGCCACGCATTGAACGTGATTTTTTGCTCTTTTGTACGGCCATGACCCTACTCCTTCGTTTTTAATCGTTAATATTTGTTAACAACACTAACGCTTCAAATTTTTTAAAACATCAAATGGATTCGGCTTATCTTCCACAATTTCTTTAGGAAGCTCACCAAACACCAAATTGTTTGATTGAACGCTACATTCAGATTCATCATGCATCGCAATTTGAGGTAATTCTAGAATGAACTCGTCTTCGACTAATTTAATCAGATCCAACTCACCGTACTCGTTCAGATCTACCAAATCGTACTCTTCGGGTGCGTCTTGTTCACTTTTCTCACTATAGATAGGAGTACAAGTGAATTCTACTTCGCATGTATGTGCGAATATCTCATTACAGCGTTGACATTCTAAATCGACTTCGACGTTAGCTTTACCAGAGATAACGACTAATCGTTGTTCATCCAACTCAAAGGACAATGATACTTCTGCGTCACGTTTGACGCCTTCAGTAAACTCAGTTAAGCGTTTTAATAAACTGACTTGGATTATACCTTGATAATCTAAGCGTTTTTGCGCTGATTTTGCTGGGTCCACTGTACGCGGTATTTTTACCTTTTGCATAGGGCGCGAATATTATCCTCCAAAATGAATTTAGTCAAAGAAAAAGGTAAAAAACTTACACTTTCTCTTATCATTATAAATGCGCCTTGATACATGACGCATGGTTTCAATTAGTTTACAGTGCAACGTTATGTTAACTGTTTAAAACAAAGTGAATATTTATGATGCCAACGTTGATTTTAGCGTCTACCTCAACTTATCGAAAACAATTATTAGATAAATTGGCGCTCCCGTTTGAAACCCGTCAACCTCATTGCGATGAAACACCAATGGAAGGTGAAAGTGCCGAAGCTTTGGTTGTACGCTTAGCGCAACAGAAAGCACAGTCTTGCGCCACCTCATCAACGGCCAATGAACTGATTATTGGCTCCGATCAAGTTTGTATGATCGACGGTCACATCGTGGGTAAACCGCATACTCGAGAAAAAGCCATTCAACAACTCTCTCAAGCGAGCGGTAAAATCATCACCTTTTATACTGGCCTTGCACTTTATCATTCCCAAACCCAGCAATGCGATACACAATTAGATTGTTTCAATGTCCATTTCAGAGCATTAACTCAATCTCAAATTGAATATTATGTCGATACTGAACAACCATTCAATTGTGCCGGCAGCTTTAAAAGCGAAGGGTTAGGCATTGCTCTATTTGAGCGATTAGAAGGTAAGGACCCCAATGCATTGATTGGCCTACCTCTTATCACCTTAATTGATATGCTTGAACAACAAGGGATCCAGGTATTAGCTTAAGCATTTCGTTATACGCCTCGCCTCTCAAACGGATTCATGTTCTAAAGCCAGGTTTAGCAATAAAAATCTGTGACTATTATAAAAAAATAAGTGGCGATTCTTAACCAGAAGCGCCACCCTTTATATTTACAACAGTCTTACTCTGTACTTATTTTGAACGTAACCCTATCAACACTTGATCCAATTTCTGTTCCATTGGAGCGGAAATATCCATGGGTTGTTCAGTGGCTGGGTGAATAAATTTAATATTGGCGGCATGCAGAAATAATCGGTCTAACCCCACTTGCCCAGTATAAGCATCAAAGCGGCGGTCACCATAACGGTCATCCCAAGCAATAGGGTGCCCGACATACTGACAATGCACACGAATTTGATGGGTTCTTCCTGTAATCGGGCTCGCTTGAACTAAAGTCGCTTGGTTAAACTTCTCTAAAATCTTATAACGAGTTTCTGACGGCTTACCATTGGGGTTAACCCTCACAATACTATTCACTTCATTTTTGAGCAGCGGAGCCTTGACCACTTTACAGCTCGACTTCCACTCTCCCATGACTAAAGCAAAATAATACTTCTGTACGGTCTTCTCGCGAAACTGTGCTTGTAAGTGACGCAATGCTGAGCGTTTTTTCGCAACCAGTAAAATACCTGACGTATCACGGTCGATTCGATGCACTAGCTCTAAAAAGCGCGCTTCTGGCCTCAATGCTCGCAATGCTTCGATAGCGCCAAACTTTAAGCCACTGCCACCATGCACCGCCGTTCCTGATGGTTTATTAAGAATCAGCAGGCTGTCATCTTCAAAAATAATGCAGCTTTCCAATTCAGACACTTTATCTAATTTAGTGCTAATGGGGGCAGCATCTTCTTCTAAGGAAATGCGTACCGGTGGAATACGCACAATATCGCCAGCTTGCAATTTGTATTCTGCTTTTACGCGCTTTTTATTCACGCGCACTTCTCCCTTACGCAAGATACGATACACCATGCTTTTAGGGATTTGCTTGAGTTGATTACGTAAAAAATTGTCGACACGTTGACCAGCCATATCACTGTCAATATCAACAAATTTCACTTCTGTTTTAAATTCGGTCATAGTGCCTATTCTATCACTCAAACCCTAAGCAATGGCATAAGATTTTTGATTTTATTCACGGCATTTTATCCCCCACATTCATTTTCAGCAGGCAACTGAACAAAATACCAACACCAAATAGCTCAAGCACCTGTTATAAAAGGTGTTAACTTAATAATGATTGAAATGGAATCAGGTAAATATTGTAAGTTAATCACAGGTTTTCCTATTTATTTATCGAGTTTGGCATAAAGCTGATTGCTGATATTTCTTGGCGCTGCTATAGTTCACAGCTGCAATGGTTGTATTGAACATTTTCTATGCATATTTAATGTCTTCCATTTGCGAAATGAGTAGAAGCTTCTGAAATCTGTGCTGCATTAGGCGTAAGACATAGCTGAAGAAGACCAACTTATCGCCTACTCACGTTATCAATGCAGAAGTAATACCGGCTCGAATTCGGACCAAGCATTCTCGTTCTACCCAAAATGATTGAAGTTACTGCAACTAATAATTGAAGTTACTGCGACTTTAAGTAAACAAGGTAGGAATGTTTGGTGACTATTGTGCCCAAGAGCATCCCCTATACAGCCGTGAGGTTGAAGCCAAAGCCATGGGATCCGGCACCTTTGATGCGACAAAAGCGATAAGCAATTATCACGAAGAAAAAACAACGAGAATTTAAAAAATGAAAAGAATGTTGATCAACGCAACTCAAAAAGAAGAGTTGCGCGTCGCATTAGTTGATGGTCAGCGACTGTTCGATTTAGATATTGAAAGTCCTGGACATGAATCTAAAAAAGCAAATATTTATAAAGGCCGTATCACTCGAGTAGAACCAAGTTTAGAAGCTGCATTTGTAGACTATGGTGCTGACCGTCACGGTTTCCTCCCTCTTAAAGAAATCGCCCGCGATTATTTCCCTGCAGGTTATACCTACCAAGGCCGTCCGAACATTAAAGAAGTGCTCAAAGAAGGCCAAGAAGTCATCGTACAAGTTGAAAAAGAAGAACGTGGCCAAAAAGGCGCGGCTCTAACGACCTTCATCTCTCTTGCAGGCAGTTACTTAGTTCTTATGCCTAATAACCCTCGTGCTGGCGGTATTTCTCGTCGTATCGAAGGGGATGAGCGTACCCAATTAAAAGCCGCATTAAGCACATTAGAATTACCACAAGGCATGGGCTTAATTGTTCGTACTGCAGGTGTTGGCAAAAGTGCTGAAGAGCTTGAATGGGATCTAAATATCCTATTAAAACACTGGTCGGCGATTAAAGAAGCCGCGGATACTGAAGCCGCTCCCTTCTTAATTCACCAAGAAAGTAATGTGATTGTACGTGCAATCCGCGATTACCTACGCCGTGATATTGGTGAAATTTTAATTGATAGCAATACTATTTATGAACGTGCAAAAGCGCATATTCAACTTGTTCGCCCAGATTTCGTTTCTCGCGTAAAAAAATACGATGGCGATGTACCGCTATTTAGTCATTACCAAATTGAGAGTCAGATTGAGTCAGCCTTCCAACGTGAAGTTCGCCTTCCATCTGGTGGCTCTATCGTTATCGATCCAACCGAAGCACTGACTTCTATTGATATCAACTCAGCCCGCGCAACCAAAGGCGGCGACATTGAAGAAACCGCTTTAAATACTAACCTAGAAGCCGCCGATGAGATTGCACGTCAATTACGCTTACGCGACTTAGGTGGTCTTGTGGTTATCGATTTCATTGATATGACGCCAGTTCGTCACCAACGTGAAGTCGAAACACGTATGCGTGAAGCGGTTCGTATGGACCGTGCTCGTGTACAAATTGGTCGTATTTCTCGCTTTGGATTATTAGAGATGTCTCGCCAACGCTTGAGCCCATCTCTTGCTGAAGCTAGCCACCACATTTGTCCACGCTGTACCGGTACCGGTGTCGTGCGTGATAACGAATCACTTGCTCTGTCTGTCCTTCGTTTAATTGAAGAAGAAGCATTAAAAGACAACAGTTCTCAAGTACTGGCTGTGGTTCCCGTTCCAATTGCCTCTTACTTATTGAACGAAAAACGTAAATCTATTCAGCATATTGAAAAGCATCAAGAAGTGAACATTATTGTTGTGCCAAATGCTGATATGGAGACACCACACTTTGAAGTGGTGCGTTTACGTGATGGTGAAGAACATCAAATTCTGTCTTATTTAATGCCGAAGAAAATCGAAGTATTGAAAGAGACTGAAGACCCGGGTTATGCCGATATTAAACCTCGTCGTATTGAAGAGCCTGTCCTAAAAGGTTTTGCTCCATCAAGCGCACCGGCACCAACGGCAACTGCTGAAGCGAAACCAAGTGTCGAGCCAACAGTAAAACCTAAGTCTGGCGGTTTCTTTAAAGCCCTTGCTAACTTCTTCTTTGGTAAAACTGAAAAAGAAGAGCAAGCCGTAGAAGAAGCGAAACCAGCTCAAACGAATAACCGTTCACGTAACGACCAGCGCGATAACAATCGTCGCCGTAATAATCGTGATCGTAATGAGCAACGTAATAAACGTCGTAAACCTCGCAACAACGAGGAAAGTACAGAAAAAGCCGCAGTAGACAATGTCCCTGCGCCGACCGAAGTACGTAACGATAAAAAACGCAAACCAAAGCAAGATAAAAAGCCGAGCAAAAACACCTCAAAAGTGGTTGAACAAGGTCAACAAATTGCGGCAGAAGCACAAGCGAAATCACCTTCAGCTGAAGAAAAAACGACTCAAGTGAAGCAACGTCGTCAACGTCGTCAGATGAAGAAAAAAGTTCGTATTAACCAACAAGTAGCTGACGAAGCTGTCGTCGCACCAGCAGCAGAGCAAGTGCCTGCAGCACAAGAAGTGGCAAAAGCAGAATCTGCACAACAAACTGCAGCTAAGCCAGAAGCTAACAATAAAGAAGAAGGTCAACAGCGTCGTAACCGTCGTTCACCTCGTCACTTACGTGCCAGTGGTCAACGTCGTCGCCGTACTCGTGATCGTCGTCCAAATCCTTACCGTCTACGCAGTGGTGGTATGGCATCACCAGAAATGGCGATGGGTAAAGTTTGGCCTAAATACGTGGCAGAAAAACCGAATCACAAAACTGCCAAACCAGCGGTAGAAACGACGATTCAAGGTGGCTTTGCGTTCCCTGAAATGTCAATGGGTAAAATCATCGTTTGGGCGAATAAATCCAATGCTAAGTCAGTAGAATCACGTATTGAAACGCCTGTGGCAACAACCCAAAAACAGGACATCGTTCCGTCTCCTGTGATGGAAAGCGTAGAGCAAACAGCAAGCACAACTCAATCTGTTGAAGTGACGCGTACGCCAGTTGAAGCGGCAAAAGCTACTGAAGCGGTAAAAGCAACTAAGGTTGTTGAAGCCACCCTTGTTGAAAGTAACGTTGATGAAGCTAAAGTTACTGAAAACAAAGTTATCGAAAGTAAAGCTATCGAAAGCAAAGCGACTGAAGATAATTTGGTAGAAAACAAGCCAACAAGCCAAACGCCTGATGCTCAAGTGGAAATGAAAACTTCCACGCAACAAGCCGAGCCAGAGCAAGCCGTTGCCGCTCCTACTTTGACCGTTGCGCCTAAAGCTCAACAAGCAAAAACGCCTAAATCGGTGAAAGTCAAAGCCGCTAAAGCCAGCTCGCATGTCAGTGCGCCAATGGCAAAAGCTTCAGGAACGGGTGTACTTAATGACATTACTGTCGTAGCCGCGCCTTTCCGTGAATCTACCTTCACCGGTAAAGTTGCGGGTAGCCAGGCAGCAACTGGTCATGCGAGTTCGGTTATGTCGAAAACGCACGATGCTTAATCGTCAGAGTTAACCCTCTCACGAACAAAAGAAGGTCGCACTCATTGCGACCTTCTTTTTTTATGTTTATCTGTCGATAAAGTGCTTTTCATTTTTGCATTCTTAATAATCAAGAACCATAACTTGTTGCAGGAAATACAACCATTCTGTAACATTCGTCAACCAATTTATCCACTCTCTAATTAATAACGTCCTTTTATTCCAAGTTTTGGTTTATTAGTTAGAGCCCATTTGTTCTAATTTTTAACTGAGAAAACATGTTTGAATTTCCCCAAATGTCGAGTCAATCCGTAAAAAATGATGTTTTATCTGGTTTAACCGTGGCTTTAGCTCTCGTACCAGAAGCCGTTGCTTTTGCTTTTGTTGCCGGTGTTGATCCTATGATAGGTCTATATGCGGCCTTTATTATGGGGTTGATGACCTCTATTTTCGGTGGCCGACCAGGCATGATCTCTGGTGCGACTGGTGCAACGGCCGTCGTAATGGTCAGCCTTGTGGCGGTGCATGGTATACAATATCTTTTTGCTGCCGTGCTACTCGTTGGCGTACTCCAAATTACCGCCGGCTTACTCAAACTCGGCAAATTTATCCGTATCGTCCCTCATCCTGTAATGATTGGCTTTGTGAACGGCTTAGCTATCGTGATCTTCATGGCGCAGCTCGGTCAGTTTAAGGCCCCGGATATCAACGGCATGATGACTTGGTTACCACAAGGCCCAATGATGATCATGTTAGGCTTGGTGGCATTAACTATGGCCATCATTTACTTTTTGCCTAAATTAACAACGGCCGTTCCTTCTTCTTTAGTCGCCATTGTGGCCGTCACCGCGATTACGCAAGTGTTCGATCTTGATACTCGAACCGTTGTCGACTATCTACGCACTATGTCAGGCGACCTTAATGCTACACTCGCAGGTGAATTACCGACTTTTGCTCTACCTGCAGTCCCATTTAATTTAGAAACCTTAAAAATCATTTTCCCTTATGCTCTGATCATTGCGGCAATTGGTTTAATTGAATCGCTACTGACTTTGACGGTTGTTGACGAGATGACCAACACCCGTGGTAAGGGTAATCGTGAATGTATTGGACAAGGCTTAGGGAATCTCACTTGTTCCGTGTTTGGTGCTATGGGCGGTTGTGCCATGATTGGTCAATCGATGATTAACATCAACTCTGGAGGACGCAGTCGCCTTTCCGGGATCACCGCGGCCATCGCCTTATTGTGCTTTATTCTATTTACTGCAACTTGGATTGAAATGATCCCACTTGCGGCCTTAGTGGGCGTTATGTTTATGGTTGTCATTGGAACCTTTGAATGGGCGACCTTCAAACTGGCTCGCCGTGTGCCAAAACAAGACTTCTTTGTGATTATTCTGGTCACCATCGTAACCGTCTTAACCGACTTAGCAGTTGCAGTTGGTGTTGGTGTCGTCGCTTCTGCCCTAATGTTTGCGTGGCAACATGCGAAACACATCAATGCAGTAACCACCATCAATGAAGAAGGCTCTAAAGTATACCAAATCAATGGCCCTATCTTCTTTGGCTCTGCTGCTAATTTTACTGAGCTATTTAATGCTTATGATGATCCACAAGATGTGATTATCGATTTTGCTCAGTCTCGCGTGGTGGATCATTCAGCGATTGAAGCAATTGAAACTGTAGCTGATCGTTACGCTAAATTAGGTAAAACCTTGCATCTACGTCATTTAAGCCAAGATTGCCGCACCTTATTGCATAAAGCTGGTAGCTTAGTTGAAATCAATGTTAAAGAAGACCCGAGCTACAAAGTCATTACTGATTTATTAGCCGACTAACCTTTTCGTTACCGTTGAAACACGCCCATGATCACTTATAAGATGATGGGCGTTTTTATACCCGCTAAACAAGGATGATTCATGCCAGAACACAAACACGATAACCATCAACAACGCCAACAAAAGCTCAAGCAACAAGTCGATAAACGCATTGAGGCAGCTCAAGAAGAACGAGGCTTACTGCTTGTTATCACCGGTAATGGTAAAGGTAAAACCACTTCTGGATTTGGAATGATCACTCGAGCGCTCGGACATGGGCAAACTTGTGGAGTGGCGCAATTTATCAAAGGAACCTGGGATAATGGTGAAAAAAATTTACTCGAAAGGCTTGGCGTCCCATTTCATGTGATGGCGACCGGCTTTACTTGGGAGACTCAAGATAAACAAAAAGATACCGAAGCGGCTCAACAGGTATGGCAACAATGTCGACAGTTATTGTCTGATGACTCAATTGATGTCGTGTTGTTAGATGAACTGACTTATATGATCACTTACGGTTATATTGAGTTGGAGGAAGTTATACAAGCGCTGCAACATAGGCCTCGTGAGCAATCGGTCATTATTACTGGCCGTGCCGCACATCGCCAATTACTCGAGTTAGCTGATACGGTTTCAGAAGTCAGAAATGTCAAACATGGTTTTGAATCGGGCTTAAAAGCACGCAAAGGTATTGATTGGTAACTAGCTTCAACGACGGATAACTAGAGTCGAACAATAAGCAGGTCGTGAACTTCTTGAGTTATGCACGTCCATGAAAAAAGCCTGAGGTCGACAACCTCAGGCTCATATTCAATAACGCTCAAGCAACTTAGTTAAATAAGCTATTTAGCAAATCACCTGCCGCTTTTTTCACATCATCTTTTGATTTAGAGTCATCATCACCGAGTAATTTATTGAGCCCGCGATCCACTTCTTTTTGTGCTTTCTCTTTAGCACGGTCGACCTCAGCTTGCACTTTTTGTTTGGTCTGATCATCTAAAGCCGCTTTAAAATCTGGCGTAATTTTAGGGTCAGCCCAGCTGCCTTTAATCCGGATCGGTAAGGTGATATTTTTCAACTCAGTGGTCTCTTTACCCTCTTGTCCTTTCAGCGTCCCTACAATCGATGCTTTCACTAAGAAATCAACGCTTTCATTGACATAGTTTGCTTGACCATTACCTAGAACGCGTAATAACGGAGATTTAACTGCCAGGTTATCGGTTGTCATCACCCCTTTAGAAAGGTTCAACGTTGAGGTGAAAGCACTAAAATCGGTTTTCTTAACTGTCTCAGCTTCCGCTTTTTTACCATTGAATAGCGCCTGAACAGAACGAACTTCATGTGCTACGTTAACACCATACAGTGCACCATCAGCGAAGTTGATGTTCACCACCCCAGCTAAGTTTTGCTTCGCTTTATCAACGATCAGACTCTTACCTTTTAAGTCCGCCGTGATATTACCTGTGCCTGCAATAAAATCCATTTGCGCGACATCGCTTAATAATGGCTGAACCTGGACCCCTTTAATTTCTTTATGAATACTATAAGTTGGCGTTGTTTGGCGAGCATCAATTTTAGCATTTGCCGCTATAGAGCCTTGGTATAAATTCGCCGCAAATTTTTGCAAATCAATCACGCCACGGTTCACTTTAAACTGTGTTTGAACATTCTGCATTTTCACATTGTTTGCAGTCAGCTTATCAATAGTAATCTTACCGGTAACATCCAGTGTTTTAGTCGCACTCAGATCAGGTTCAGATTCTTGAGTTGCTGTTTTGTTAGCGGCAGCCGTTTTCTCCGCGGCAGGTTGAGTCGCCTCGCTTGCTGTTGAAGCTCCTGACGATTGCTCCATTTCTGCTAACAAAGCATCCACATTGATCTCTGGACTGTGCATTGCAAAAACGACTTTCGGAATACTCGGCGCTAAACTGACTTGTGCAGAGCCATCAAATTGTAATTGATTAGCCGTCAACTTCGTTAAGACCACATCCAAATATTGCTTGGATAAATCAAAACTGATCGTCGATGCCATATCAATATTGAGGGGGTTAAGAGGTAACGCTTTACCCTCTACTTTACCTTTTACCGTCATTGCATCCAATGTCACTAAGGTCATGGCTTTATTCACGGTTAAAGTCGCGGCCTGTTGAATATCAAGATTCATATCAGCCGCCTTTCCTTGCACCGTCACGGCCATTTGATTCGGCGTATCAAATTGGAAGGTTTTCAAGTTCAGCGTAGCTTTCTTAATATCAGTCGCCCCATCTTTAAATTGCGCTTGAGCTTCCGTGTTGCGTAATTGGTAATCAGCTAGGTCTTGAGAGACTTTAAACTCTGTTTTACCAGCCGCAGAAAATTGCTGCTGATTATTGGTGCCAGTGATATTAAATTCAGCCTGACTCCATTGGTTAAAACTAAATTCAGATAAAGTAAAATTAACATCCGATAATGCTAAGTTTGAAGCAGTGGTCGCATCAAGCATCACAAGTTTGGCATCATTGACGGTAATGCCTGCCAACGTCACGCTCCAAGGGGCCTCAGTCTCACTGTTTGTCGCCTTAGATTCAGAAGCTGGTGCTTGCTCCGCAGGAGTAGTCTCTTGAGCGGCTTGCTCTTCTGCTGATTGCTTAACGATATCTAAATTAGAACGGCCATCTTTAAGCTTTTGGACAAAAATATCTGCCCCACTTAATGTGACATTGCCTATTTGTAGTTGGCGGTCTAACAGCGGAAGAACGGAAATATCCAATGCCGCTTCATCAATTTTAACCACCTGCTGCTGTTTAAAATCTTGGCTTGGATTTAAAACTTGGGTTTTGCCAATGGAAAAGCCTAAATGTGGGAAAAAGCTCCAAGAGATGTCGCCATCAATCACAAGATCGAAACCGGTTTGCGCTTTCGCTTGTTCAATGATCATGGGTTTAAATTGATTAGGATTTACAAATAAAACCAGTGCCAAAATCGCGATCACAATCACAGCGATAGGCACAGAAAGGAATAGGAGTACTTTTTTCATGACGTTCCCTTATTAAAAAGAAAAGTGGCGATACCAAAGGATAGCCACTTTTTTAAGAGTCAATTCTAAATTAAAGTCGTAACGACTTAATCTTCATTTATGCGGCTAGCAACGGCACCTTGCTGGTTTTTATATTTCGCGTTATTACGCTTGTTATACGGTTTTTCAGCATCACCGGATAACACTTCAAAACTTAATGCGCCAATTGGCATCATCGGCTTAAGTGCTAGCGGCAAACGACCAGAATTATAAAACTCTAATACAATACGCCCAGACCAACCTGGATCGATTCGGTGAGCAGTTACATGCACCATCAAACCTAATCGAGCCAAGGAAGAACGACCGTCTAACCACCCCACAATATTGGCCGGTAAATCAACCGATTCATAAGTGACCGCCAAAGCAAGTTGACCTGGATGCAAATAAAATTCTTCATCGTCTGAGATTTCTATTTCATCACTCATCACTTTTTCAAGTTGAGCCGTTACTTGATCTTTTTTACCAGACAGATCGATATAAGGCGCACTGTGATCATTAAATACACGGAACTGATGACCAAGGCGAACATCAACCGTTAAACCACTGATGCTCTCTTCCGATGGCGTTGGCGAAATGGCTATTTTACCTGCTTCCAAATATTTTTTTATATCCCTATCACACAATCTCACGAATATCTCTCCTAAGGTGGCTCTTAGCCTAATACATATTTCTTATGATTTCAAAAGCTTAGCGATATGAGCTTTAAGTACATCGATCGCAATACGGTTTTTACCACCACGTGGAACAATAATATCAGCGTGCTGTTTTGATGGTTCAATAAACTGCATGAACATTGGACGCACCGTTTTTTGATATTGTTTCAATACCGATTCCATAGTACGACCACGCTCTTCAACATCACGTTTAACACGACGTAATAAACAAATGTCTAATGGCGTATCCATAAAAACAGAAGCATGCATTAACTGACGTAAACGAGGTTCTGTTAGCAGTAAAATCCCTTCTAAAATGATGACCTTTTTTGGCGTCATTAATGTCGTATTCTCAGTACGAGTATGATCTGAATAGCTATACTCTGGAATTTCAACTGACTTACCTTGAACCAATTGCTCTAATTGTTCACATAATAAGTCATGATCTAATGCGCTAGGATGGTCATAATTTGTTTTTACACGCTCTTCCATACTAAGATGGCTTTGATCGCGATAATAGCAATCCTCTGTGATCACGCCAATCTGGTGATCACCGACTTTGGCACGTAATTCTTTATAGATGGTGCTTGCAATTAAGCTCTTCCCTGAAGCCGATGCGCCGGCGATTCCTACAATGACGCATTTATTTTTTTCAGGCATGTTTTGTTGTTCTGACATGTAAAGCACCCAAGCTCAATAGTGACAAGGAAACCCAAGTTGATTCCAGCGTTTTTCTAAGAATCAAAATGGGTATTTAAACCGCTTGATTATATACCCAAAATTAGGCGTGGTGCGAGTTACAAAAGCAATTTATTAATTGAATCAAAGTAGAGATGCTTATTTCTCCACCAATTTTTCATTTAATTCACTTCCACAAAACGAATTTCATCCGGTTTTGGTTTTCCTTGCCAAAATAAGTTGGCTGAAACATGTGATGCCAACTGTTGATAAATTAAGCCATGTTCACTTTGAGGCCTTGCTGCAACGGTAGGACAACCATTATCAATATCACTTCTCACATCAATATGCAGTGGAATTTGTGCTAATAAGGCAAGCTGAGCTTCTTGCGCCATTTTGGCCGCACCACCCTGTCCAAAAATGGCTTCATGGTGACCACAATTTGAGCAAATGTGATAACTCATATTTTCAATCAAACCTAAAACTGGAATATCCACTTTTTCAAACATGGTGACGCCTTTTTTAGCATCGGCTAGTGCGATATCTTGCGGCGTAGTCACCACTACAGCAGAAGTGACAGGAACTTGTTGTGCTAAGGTGAGCTGAATATCCCCTGTACCTGGTGGCATATCAATCACTAAATAATCCAATTGTGGCCACAAGGTTTCATTGAGTATTTGTCCCAGTGCTTTTGACGCCATTGGCCCTCGCCAAATTGCCGCGTCTTGGTCGTCAATCAAATAACCAATCGAGTTAGTAAACAGCCCGTGAGCTTCTACCGGGAGCATCCATTTACCATCTTGTACATCAGGTTGTGCGCCTTGAGTGCCGAGCATTAAGGGAACCGATGGGCCATAGATATCGGCATCTAACAAGCCAACCTTGGCGCCCAGAGCCTGCAATGCCAAGGCTAAATTGACGGCAGTGGTTGATTTGCCGACACCACCTTTTGCTGACGTTACCGCGATAATATTCTTGACTCCTTTCACGGCTTGACTTTGTTTGGTGACTAAGGGCTTAACTTGAGTCGTAATCTCAACCAAAGGAAAACCTTGCTCCCTTTGAGTCTCACACCAGGCTTGCAATTCTTCTACCAAGCCTTGATACACAAAAGGTAAGGTGATGCGTAAATGACCTTGTTTTATCATTTGCACAAGATTTGGTGTATCAGCCCAATGCTCAATCAAAGCTTCATGTTCAAATTGGTTTAAGCGTTGGAGACAGGCTTCTTTGGTGCGGTACAAATCAGACATAAAACCTCTTTAATGGCGAGTCAATTAACTCCGCCATCGTAACAATATTTGTTGCTCAGCAAAATATCTTAACCAATTGCGCTTAAAATAATGCCTAACAAACCTCCTCGTGGGCTTATCCGCATTAAAAATACCCCATAATGCCATGATGTGTTCTTGAAGTTAGTTGGCTATCGGGTAGAATCATTAACCACATTTATGACGATAAAGCTCTCCGGTATGCGCATTGTTTTTCAAGTCGCACACCCGCTTTGTCCATCTCTAAGAATAAGAAGCGAAAATAAACTATGGCAACTGACCCAAGAAAAATTTTGGTAACCTGTGCACTTCCTTATGCTAATGGCTCAATTCACCTAGGCCACATGCTTGAGCATATTCAAGCGGATGTTTGGGTTCGTTATCAGCGCCTACGTGGTAATACCGTCAACTTCATTTGTGCAGACGATGCTCACGGCACGCCAATCATGCTAAAAGCTCAACAGCTTGGGATCAAACCAGAAGATATGATCGCGGAAGTGCAAAAAGAGCATGAGAAAGATTTCGCCGGCTTCAACATCAGCTTTGATAATTATCACAGCACCCACAGTGACGAAAACCGCGAACTGGCGTCTTCTATTTACTTACGCTTAAAAGAAAATGGTTTTATTACCAGCCGCACTATTTCTCAATTATTCGATCCTGAAAAAGAAATGTTCTTACCGGATCGTTTTGTCAAAGGCACTTGTCCTAAGTGTAAAGCGGAAGATCAATATGGCGATAACTGTGATGCTTGTGGCGAAACCTACAGCCCAACGGATTTGATCAATCCAAAATCTGCGGTATCGGGTGCCACTCCAATCATGAAAGATTCTGAGCACTTCTTCTTCGATTTGCCACAATTCCAAAGCATGTTGAAAGAATGGACGCGTTCTGGCTCCCTACAAACCGAAACCGCCAACAAAATGCAAGAGTGGTTTGAGTCAGGCCTGCAACAATGGGACATCTCTCGTGATGCCCCTTATTTTGGCTTTGAAATCCCTGGTGAGAAAAATAAATTCTTCTATGTTTGGTTAGATGCGCCAATTGGGTACATGGGTTCATTTAAAAACCTTTGTGGCAAACGTGATGACTTAAACTTTGATGAATACTGGCAACAAGACAGCACCGCTGAGCTATACCACTTCATCGGTAAAGATATTGTCTACTTCCATAGCCTATTCTGGCCAGCCATGCTTGACGGTGCAGGCTTCCGCAAACCGAATAACGTGTTTGTTCATGGTTACGTTACGGTCAATGGCGCGAAAATGTCGAAATCGAAAGGCACTTTTGTTAAAGCTAGCACTTACTTAAATCACCTAGACCCAGAATGTCTGCGTTATTACTATGCCGCAAAACTTAATAGCCGTATTGACGACCTTGACCTTAACCTTGAAGATTTCACTCAACGTGTGAACTCTGATGTCGTAAACAAGATCGTTAACCTCGCTTCACGTAATGCTGGATTTATTACCAAACGTTTTGCAGGCAAGTTATCGGCTGAGTTTGCAGAACCAGCCTTGTATCAAGAATTTGTTGATGCTGCAGAGCGCATTGGCGAGCTATATGAAACACGTGAATTTGGCCGTGCTATCCGTGAAATCACCGCACTTGCAGACAAAGCCAACCAATACGTTGACGAAAAAGCCCCTTGGGTTATCGCGAAACAAGAAGGTAAAGACCAAGAACTGCAAGACATCTGTACGGTCGGCATTAACTTGTTCCGTGTCTTAATGACCTACTTGAAACCGGTTATGCCTGAGCTTGCTGCTCGCACAGAAGCCTTCTTAAATGAAACCTTAGCGTGGGATAACATTGCTCAACCACTTGTTGCTCATGAAATCACTAAATTTAAGGCGCTCTTTAACCGTATCGATCCTAAACATGTAGAAGCGATGATCGAAGCCTCTAAAGAAGATGCCGCAGCAGAAATGGCAGCGAAAGAGCAAGCACAACAAGCCGCTCAATCTGAATTAGATAAAGAGCCAATTGAAGCCGAAATCGAGTTTGATGACTTTGCAAAAATTGATCTGCGTATTGCGAAAATCATTGCGTGTGAATCCGTGCCAAAAGCCAACAAACTACTGAAATTCCAATTGGATATTGGTGGTGAAACGCGTCAAGTTTTCTCTGGCATTAAAGCAGCTTACCAACCGGAAGAACTCGTAGGTAAATTAACCGTCGTGGTTGCCAACCTTAAACCGCGTAAGATGAAGTTTGGTATGTCTGAAGGCATGATCCTAGCCGCTGGCCCTGGTGGCAAAGACCTATGGATTTTAGAGCCTCATGACGGCGCTCAACCTGGCATGCGTGTCATGTAAAATTCATATAATAGCCAAAGCATTGCATATCCAATACCCAGCATAATTTGCTGGGTATTTTTTTGCCTATTAGCCTTACACTTTTCGAAACAAAAAGTTACAAAATATTTAATCTGTGCTATAAATGAACAAATTTTACACATAGTTAGATTGATAACAATATGATAATAAACACTAATCAAAAAGGCTTTACTCTCATCGAGCTGGTGGTCGTGATTGTAATCCTGGGTATTTTAGCCGTCACTGCAGCTCCTAAGTTTTTAGATATTCAGACTGATGCCCGTCATTCAATCATGCACGGTCTAAAAGGGGCGATGAAAGATGCTGTACAAGAAGTGTATGGAAAAGCTGTCATTCAAGACAAAGAACACATAGGTGATACCTCAACGGGTCTTAATGGTACGGCATGTGTCAAGCTCAACGAACAAGGCCAATGCGGCATACTCAACCGTGGAAAGCCCAGTACTGATGACTTAAATGCCATTAACACCCAATTTGGCTATCCAGCCTTTGCCGTGGATTTATCTAAAGTCGTCGATGGGCTTGAAGGTATTACTGATGATGGACTTGGGTTAGAAAATATTGATAATGGTCAATATAAGATGATTGGAAGTACTGAAAGTACCCGGGCAAACCAAAACTACTCCATCTTCTATGCTGGCTCAAATGATCCTGATTTCAAAAATATCAATAATATAAGTAGTGCTCCAGCTTCTGGATGTTATCTGACTTATTCCACACCAATAAAAGATGGCGAACAGCCTATCATCACTCTTTCCCCCGATTGTGAATCACACTAATTTAGATGGTCAGAAATTGTGTAGGAAAAAGACTGAGAACAAGCAAAGATGATCAGATAATTGGCAAGATTGGTATAATCCCATGCACCAAATTGGTACATCAATATCACTTTGGTGCATACCCTCCTTCCTAACTACTCATGCTCCTTGTGCTAACAACGAATGAATCCTGGCTTAAAAATTGCATAAAAAAGGTAATATCGTCGTCAAGGGAAGGAGTCACCATGTTTATCACCTTCAGTTTTCTTATTGTTACTGGCGTAATTGCGTCACTCTTTTATCTGAACTTTGCACGTGAAAAAAGCAATCAATGGAGCTTTCAACGAGTAAATCAATGCCGCCAGTTATTGATTTTGATTCGACAACATCGCGCCTTAACGCATAGCCAACTTTCCATTCAAGACGGCAACAATAACGACATCAAGCAACTTCATGTTGATATCGAACAATGCTTAATCAAATTAAGAGAACAGTCCGGGACATTAACCGGCCCTGAAGTGAGAGTCTTGCAAGATAAAACTTACCGGATTATGGCTAATTGGTCAGAATTTACGGTGGCTAAAAACCAAATAGAGCATGGGAAGTTGATCCGACAAGCGATGTTTTTAATTGATGATATTATGATCAAATGGTTGGTTGATTCTCGACATGATGCAATCGCCTCGGATTATCATCATCATTGGCAAAAAGTCTTAGATACTCTTGAAGTATTAACACGATTTCGAATTTCTATCCCTGAGACGGTGACACCGCAAGGAAAACAGCGCTTTCGCCATTACGCTATTATGCTGAGCCGTAAAGTAAACCAACTGTCACTTATCTGCCCTTTAACCATTGCAGACAATGATCAATACGGTATTTTGCAACACCTAAAACGTTGGGAAAATGGCACTGATATTGAAGAGCCACAAGATGAGCTTTATGCGTTATCCCTTGAAATTTCTTATCTCATCTTTACTATTTATGACCAAATATTATACGAGATTTGTGAAGAAATTTATTTACCTTTAGAGAGCCCTCAACAAGTTGAAAAAAAGCCTGCAATGTAAGCAGGCTTTTCCTTATTTAACTATCATCTTCATTTAACTATCATCTTCTGTAAAGTTACTAGGAAGATTCTGTTTCATTTTCATCCAGATATGACCACTTTCGATGCCATAGCGACGAATAACCGTTGGTAACTCTTGGTATTCACCTTGCTCACACAACATCAATAAATCTTTATAGAACTTCAATGCTAATTGTCGTGCTTCTGGGTTTGAAAAATAAAAACTTCCCACTCGATCATAGAGCTTTTTAATACCATTAAAGATCAGCCCATAGATTTGATTACCAGAATGGAATGCTAAACGTTGGAACAACATATAATCATAGAAGTTAAATGTTTTCGCATACAGTATCGCATCACGCTTCTGTTCATCTTGTTCATTATCTTCTTTTACAGACTGTTTAATTTTGGCTGCATAAGGAGATTGCTCAATGAAAGATTCAAAGGTCGAATGTGCTAACAGATTATCACAAGACTCAATCACTCGATTAAGGGTCTTAATGCAAGCTTCAGGATTAGACTTAAAAGCATAACGCATAAAGATCGGGCTGATACTGGTGCGAACGGCCAGTAAATCTTCCACGATACTGGTGGCGTTATCGGTATCTAAAGTCATCAAAGTATCAAGAATATGCAAACTCGATGTTTCCATGAAGTTATTGACTTTTGTTGGCTTACCATGCTGAATTGTCAACCAACCATCACGAGCCAATCTTTGCAGCACTTCTCGTAATGTTGTACGGGTGACACCTATTAATTCAGATAACTCTCTTTCGGCAGGGAGAATAGAACCCGGAGGGAACTTTCCATTCCAAATACTTTCAATTATGTATTTCTCTGCAAACCCTGCAGGGCTTTTTGCCTTAATAACCATTATTCACTTTACTTAATCTAGAAATGAAAATTTGACTCATCATACCACTACTATTGACCGACTGAAAACCTACAAAAGAAATCCGTCAATTAAAGAAGGCTAATTGCTGCTCTTGAAGTGACCCCTTAAAGTTGGACATTTCTGTTATGCGGCTTCTAAGGCCTGATTTCGGTATTCTACCGGAGTTAGGCCTTTTAATTTCACCTTAATCCGATCGTTATTGTAATAATCAATATATTCATCAATGCATGCCATAAGTTGCTCAGCACTGTCAAAGTGGTAACCATGGTACATTTCTGTTTTTAAAAGTGCGAAGAAGTTTTCAGCCACAGCATTATCAAGACAGTTTCCTTTTCTCGACATACTCTGATTTATTCTTTTCTCTTTTAGCTTGTTACGATAATCACGGTGTTGGTATTGCCACCCTTGGTCACTATGTAAAGTTAACGAGGACGCTTGACTTAACTTACTCGTCGCTTTTTCTAGCATCTCGGTCACGAGATGTAATTTAGGTGAGGTCGCTACAGTATGACTAACGACTTCTTGATTAAATAAATCGATGATAGGAGATAAATAGACTTTTTCACCTGCCACTTTAAATTCCGTCACATCGGTCACCCATTTTTCATTTGGTTTCGTCGATTTAAAGTCTCGCTTCAGAATATTCGGGGCAATACGCCCAATCGCACCTTTATAAGAACGATATTTCTTCGGTCTTACGGTCGATTTTAGCCCTAGTTTTGCCATTAAGCGCTGAACCGTTTTATGATTTAAGTAGATGCCTTCTCTACGTAAAGCATAATGAATGCGTCGATAACCATATCGACCTTTATGCTTATGAAATATTCTTTCAATACTCGCTATCTCATTCGCGTAAGGCTCGGGAGTGCTCAACACTTGGCATTGGTAGTAATACACACTCTTGGGCAATCCAATGGATTGCAATAAATGCTGGATTTTGTGTTGGTGTTTTAGAGCTTGAACAGTCAACGCTTTTTCTTTGCTGCTTGACGTTTTAACTTGTCCAGCTCCTCTAACTTTTTTAGAACAGCATTCTCCGCTCTCAAATAAGCCAGTTCCTCTCTGAGTTCATCAAGTGACATGTCTTCATCAGGTTTAGTCGGACGCTTATTTGATTGAGTTTTCATAGATGGTCTGCCTTTAGGTCGGGAATGTAAGCCTTGGAATCCCGACTGATTATAAAGCTTTAACCAAACAGAAATAGTCCCGTTAGAAGAAAAATTGAATTCAGCACTCGCTTGGCTTATAGACCAGTTATTTTCCCACATTGATTTTAATACCGAGAATTTAAAATCTGCGGAATTTTCATAATCAAGAGGTAAAAATGAAGATGAACCATGGATCCTGTAAACAGAAGTCCAATAACGAATTTGGTTCGCAGGAATAGATAACTCTTTTGCAAGAGATGTCGATGATTCGCCATCAAGGCAACGCTGAGCAATGCACAGCTTTAATTCTCTGATGTACTTAGACATAAAATAACCCCCAATGTTGGTGTCCAACTATTGGGGGTCAGTTCACTCTTCATGCCATCATTTTTCACATAAAAACCCAACTCAGTTCCAGATATTTCATTTTGTAGGTTTACTATCTGCGTTGGTTCTGTATTGTTTGGCGCAGAGAAAACAAACAAAATAAAAACAAAAATAATCAATCAAATTAACAAAATTAAAATCACAGCAACCAAGCGTCAACTTTCTATAGCAGTTATTACGAATGTTTTCTTTTGTATGGCAAATAATTTGATGATTTTCACATTTTGAAATGAAAATCACGGCATACTGTGCATTGGTTCAAACTTTTGGAGTGAAATAAGCAAGTTCATGAATATGTCTTTAGGAAATGCACTAATCAAAAACTTTCTCGGTAAAGCGCCTGATTGGTACAAAGTGACCATTATTGCCTTTTTAATTATCAACCCCATTGTCTTTTTCTGGATTGACCCATTTATCGCTGGTTGGATGTTGGTGGTCGAGTTTATCTTTACCCTTGCCATGGCATTAAAATGCTACCCATTGCAGCCTGGAGGCTTACTGGCGATTGAAGCAATTGCTATCGGCATGACCAGTGCCGAACAAGTCAAACATGAACTCGCCAATAACCTTGAAGTTCTGTTATTGCTTGTTTTCATGGTGGCTGGGATTTACTTCATGAAACAATTGCTACTTTTTGTATTCACTAAAATTTTATTAGGGGTACGCTCGAAGATACTCTTATCTATCGCTTTTTGTGTTACCGCAGCCTTTCTTTCCGCCTTTTTAGATGCATTAACCGTTATCGCGGTGATTATCAGTGTCGCGATCGGCTTTTATGCAATTTACCATAAGGTGGTCTCTAGTCCAGATTCAACCGCATTTCATGACCACACCACCGATGCTCACATCCCTGAAATCACGCGTAATGATTTAGAAGATTACCGTGCCTTTTTACGTTCACTATTAATGCATGCGGGGGTTGGTACGGCATTAGGTGGCGTGATGACCATGGTAGGTGAACCACAAAATCTCATCATCGCCGATCAAGCAGGTTGGGGTTTTGGTGAATTTATTCTCCGCATGGCACCTATCACTCTGCCCGTTTTCTTCTGTGGCCTTTTAACCTGTATCTTTGTTGAAAAATTCAAACTGTTTGGTTACGGTGCAAAATTACCAGAAAATGTTCGTAAAATTTTAATTGAATATGAGCATGAACAGCAGAAAAAACGGACTAAACAAGATGTCGCTAAATTATACGTTCAAGCTTTAATTGCCGTTTGGTTAATTATCGGTTTGGCTGGCCACTTTGCGGCTGTAGGCTTAATCGGTTTATCTGTCATTATCCTTGCGACTGCCTTTACAGGTATTACTGAAGAACATGCTATGGGTAAAGCGTTTGAGGAAGCTCTTCCTTTTACCGCCCTATTGGCTGTTTTCTTTGCGATTGTCGCTGTAATCATTGATCAACATTTATTTAAACCTATCATTGAAACGGTGCTTGAGTTGGAAGGTGGTCAACAAATTACTATGTTCTACCTCGCTAACGGTATTCTATCCATGGTGTCGGATAACGTGTTTGTCGGTACGGTGTATATCAATGAAGTTAAGGCTGCGCTCTTAGATGGCACTATCACTCGAGATCAATTTGACCTTCTTGCGGTGGCGATTAATACCGGTACTAACTTACCATCGGTTGCGACTCCTAACGGTCAAGCTGCATTCTTATTCTTATTAACGTCCGCTCTCGCACCGTTAATTAGGCTCTCTTATGGCAAGATGGTATTAATGGCATTGCCTTATACTATTATCTTAACTTTAGTTGGTTACTTCGGCATTCATTTCTTATTAGAACCTATGACGGCCTACTTCCACTCTGTTGGTTGGTTAACCTCTTCAACCATTGAAATTGCAACCCAAGGTAGTCCTATCATCGGTCATTAATCCTTAAATTGCTGCTCGAGAATAAGGGTTTACATGCCCTTATTCTCGATTCATAATCCCAAGCAATTTTTATCATTTAGTAGCTTATGTTTCGAACAATGTGCTTAATGAATCATGTGTTAATTAACACAAATAAGGAATTAATGTGACCTGGTTATCTTCCCTTCATGCCTTTTCCCAAAAACGCGCTTCTTGGCTTCTGCTATTGTTATTAATTGTTTTTTTTGAACTATCGGCTCTTTATTTTCAACATGTCATGCTATTAGCACCGTGTGTCATGTGTGTCTATGAACGGGTAGCGATGTTGGGTATTGCTATTGCTGCCCTGATAGGGTTGATAAAACCGTCCAATAAATGGATTCGCTGGGGTGGCCTACTTGCATGGGGATATACCGCATTTCGTGGCTTACAATTAGCCCTAGAGCATGTTGGCTATCAATTTAACCCTTCTCCTTTTGCGACTTGTGACATTTTCCCTAAATTTCCAAGCTGGGCTCCTCTAAACCAATGGGCACCATGGATGTTTGAACCTACCGGCGATTGCTCAAAAATCGTTTGGCAATTTCTAACCCTCTCAATGCCGCAATGGTTAGTGGTTATCTTCAGTGTTAACTTGGTTATTTTGGCGTTAGTTTTCCTTGCTCAATTTGTACCATTAATTCAAAAATCACCGCGAAAATAATCCAATCATCATTAAAAAGGCCAAGGTAAAATCTTCACCTTGGCCTTTTTAGTGATTCTGCTCGTCTTAGTGTTGACGTCCACAACACTGCTTAAATTTTTTACCACTCCCACACACGCAAGGATCGTTTCTTCCAACTTCTTTATATGGGTTGACACTTTGAGCTTTCATCCCTTGCATCGCGTCATCGGCCGCTTTAGCTACTTCATTAATCATAATATCTAGCTGAGGCAATAAGCTTTGCAAAGTTGGCGGTGACTCAATGCCCGCTTGTTTCATTTGCTGATGTGTTGAAGCTTCATCAATCGCTAACATCATGGTAGTCAGTAGCGCTTGTAACATTCGAACCGTACCATCGGTTAAGGTATCAACTTCATTCCAACCGGGTTCAATCACCGGCCAAACCGTCATAAAGCCTTCAGCAAAATCTGCCAGCGATTCGAGTTGGTTTTCCGTTAAGGTAGCTAAACACTGATATTGGCAGCTCATTAATAAGCCATATTGTTGTTCAAAATGCTGTACCAACGTTGCTTGTGCTTGCTGTTTATCCAGCTCCACCAATGGTTCTATCCATTGTTGTGCGGTCAACGCTTTTGGCGTCATGTTCGCGGCTAAAAGCGCACCTTCAATAAATTCAGGCGTATAATCGGTTAAGTTGAGTAGTGTACTGTCAATTAATTTCATGAGCATCATCGAATAACTAAAACGAGGCTTAGTGTAACCAGATGTCACGTCTGTGCCAAATAAAACACAAATAATCCAGTTGGATTTCCCCTGCAAGCCGTGACAATCCCTAGTTAAGCCACTACAATCTCGCACCATTATTTTTATCTACTTGGAAGCCCCATGAGACTCGTTCTTGGACCGATGGAAGGTGTACTTGACCACCTGATGCGTGAATTATTAACTGACATTAATGACTATGATTTATGCGTGACAGAATTTGTCCGTGTCGTTGACCGTCTGTTGCCAGAACATGTCTTTACTCGCCTCTGCCCTGAGCTAAAACACGGCTCTAAAACCCTTTCAGGCACCCCAGTTCGCTTACAATTATTAGGTCAAGAGCCCAACTGGATGGCTGAAAATGCGGTCCGAGCCGTTGAGCTTGGCTCTCAAGGTATCGATCTTAACTTCGGTTGTCCTGCAAAAATGGTGAATAAGAGTAAAGGAGGAGCCGCTTTGCTTCAACATCCTGAACTCATTCATAATATTGTCTCCGCCTGTCGTAAAGCCGTGCCACAAGATATTATTGTTTCAGCTAAGATTCGCCTTGGCTGGGATGACCCACATGATTGCTTTGAAATTGCTGATGCCATTGAACAAGCTGGAGCAAATGAAATCACAGTCCATGGACGTACTAAAATGGGCGGCTATAAAGCCAGTGAAATTAAATGGGAGTTTATTGAGGCCATCAAACAGCGTAGTAAGATCCCAGTGATTGCAAATGGTGAAATCTGGAATTATCAAGATGGGCAAAACTGCTTAGCGCAAACTCAAGCCGATGCGTTGATGGTTTGCCGTGGTGCTTTCAATCTTCCTAACTTAGGTAATGTGGTAAAATACAACGATGCCGTTATGCCTTGGAAAGACGTTGTCGCACTTATGGTCAAATATTCTCAATATGAAATTGAAGGGGATAAAGGCTTATATTATCCAAATAGGATCAAGCAATGGTTAGCCTACTTACGACACGAATATAGCCAAGCCGATCAATTGTTCCGCGATATCAGACGCCATAATAAAGCGGCCCCTATCATTCAGCACATTCAAGCATTAGATATCGCTTAAGTTAGCTCACCACCACTTTATTTTTACCTGTCCGTTTGGCGGTATACAACTTAATATCAGCGTCTTTTATTAAGGCTTCTAAACTATTTTTATCCTTTCTCGGTTGGATAGACACGCCAGCCGAAACGGTGAAACCTGTCTCTAGAACCTGGGTTGAGTTCAAACCAACTTCTTTTTGCACACGGTTGAGCGCTTCTAACATTTTATCGGCATTGTTACCTTGCATATAGATAACAAATTCTTCACCACCAAAACGCGCAACAATATCTGATGCACGAGTATTCCGAGAGAGCGTATTAGCAACAGAGCAGATCACCGTATCCCCCACATCATGACCATAATGATCATTCACCAACTTAAAGTCATCGATATCGAATATAGCAAACCCTTCATAGTTAAGTGGTTTCACCATATGATAAGCCTTTTCAAAACCGCGACGATTTAATAATGAAGTGAGCGGATCTCTTTGTGAAAGGTCTTCAAAATGACGCTTCTCTTTACTGGTTTTCACATAGATCAATGCAATTACTGATATGACATATAAAACCAATAACATATATAGAGATGCGGCTCTTTTATACATAAAAGACTTCATCTCGTGCAGCCAATTCAAATCAAAATACATTAATTGATTCGTTTTCACCCCTTTTAATAATAAAACTTGGGGTTTCCAGCCATTAGACGGAAATATATCCGTAGAAAGATTAATAAACTTTATTTTCTCACCAATACTTGGATCCATCGAATACAGTTTTGAGGTGATGATATCAATTGCCACAATACCTTTAAATTCATGATCATGAAATAACCCCGCCGTAATAGTTAATGTCCGATTCCCGGTAATCAAATCATAGAAAGGCCCATTAAGTCGAATGGCACTAATACCACGTTTGGCCTCTTTCCAGTAAGTTCTTTGTTTCATAATAACCGGTACCTGGGCACTGACTTTTTCAACCAAATAACTTGGTGAGCCAATTAAATAACTCTCAGGCGATAAATAATATAAACCTAAAATATAATCAGTAATACCATTTAAAAATGAAAAAGTCGGAGCCAAATCGATTCGACGGCTAATTTCTTGAAATATAGGACTGTGAGGATTACAAGCTTCAGCTGTACCTTTTACTGCATAATCAAGCTGCAATACTTTTCTTGCATCGGTATGATAAACAGATTGTATTTTATAAGGTTGGGGTTTCCAGATACATAAACCATCTTGGCTTAAAGTCGATGTATGTTGAATAGAAGGCTTTTGCTGCTGTGTATTATTATCATCATTAAAATACACTGAAAAATTATAGTCTAAACTACTTAACAATTTAACCGAATGGGATAAATTATGTGTAATATTGGTATATTCTGCTTCTAAAGCGTCATTAAAATTTTTCACATATTCAATAACAATCAAAATAAAAATAATGAATATGAAAAAAAAGGGAGTTACAAATATCGTTTTAAAACTCAAAGGGGAACGATATCTCATGACGTTTAGCTTCTTCTGTAAATAGTAATTAAGGGTGGCGGATTTTACACCTAAACCAATATTTTGTAAATTTTTGATTTAGATCACACTATCTTTTTTAACGATAACGAAAAAAGATAGTGTAAATCCTTGTTTTTATGTCTATTTAGCCTAATAGCAGACTATCATCAGCAAGTTCTTCTCCTCGAACCCTACTAAACATTTCTAATAAATCAGATACTTGCATCCCTTCTCTTTGTTCATTTTCAACATCCAGAACTATTTCACCTTGATGTAACATAATCGTCCGATCACCACAAGCAAGTGCATCTTTCATCGAATGTGTCACCATCATGGCGGTCAGATCAAACTCTTTAATCACCTTTTTCGTCAGGTCAATCACAAATGCTGCCATTCTTGGATCTAAGGCGGCAGTATGTTCATCCAACAATAAAAGCTTGCTGTCCGATAAGGTTGCCATAATTAAGCTGACAGCCTGTCTTTGCCCTCCCGATAACAAACCAATGTTATCCCCAAGCCGGTCTTCTAAACCTAAACCTAGGATGCTGATCCGTTCTTGAAAGAGCTTTCGGCGTTGGCTGGTTAAGGCTAACGACCAGCCACGACGTTTACCTCGCATGTAAGCAATCGCCATATTTTCTTCAATGGTTAAATCCCCACAAGTGCCTGCTAAAGGGTCCTGAAACACTCGCGCGCACATATTGGCACGTTGAGCGACACTACGCTTAGTTACATCAACCTGATCAATGACCACCTGGCCACCAATCATCGGCGTTTCCCCCGTCACTGCGCCAAGTAAGGTTGACTTCCCTGCACCATTAGAACCAATAACAGTCAAAAACTGATGTTGCGGTACATTAAGGTTTACTTTCCTCAAGGCTCGGTTTTCAAGTACGGTTCCGGGGTTGAAAGTCACTTCGATATTTTTTAACTCGATCATGCTGCTCCCCTCGCCGCTTTCTTAGCTTTCATATTACTTTTTATTTTCGGTGCAACCAGAGCGATGGCAACCAAAATTGCTGTAACTAAATTCAGATCGGAAGCTTGCATACCAAACATACCAGTGTTCAAGGCGAACTGAATGGCAATGCGATATAAAATTGAACCGACAATAACGGCGACAACCGCTACCCAAATCTTACGGCTTGGAATGAGGGTCTGTCCTAAGATCACCGCCGCCAAACCGACAACAATCGTCCCTGCCCCTGCGGTCACATCGGCAAAACCATTTGTTTGCGCTAATACCGCCCCAGAAAACCCGACTAAACCATTCGAGAGTGCTAAGCCAAAATACGTATAAAACCCCGTACTTGCCCCTTGCGCTGCGACCATTCGGGCATTCACACCCGTTGCACGTAGCGCTAAACCAAAGTCACTATTAAGCAAACGAATAATTATTATCGCCGATACAATAACAATAATGGCTACCGCTAGTGGTCGAATAAATAACGCCCCACCTAGGCTGTCTAATGGAGTAAAAATGGTCTCTTCACCTAACAGCGATAAATTGGGTCTTCCCATAATACGAATATTAATAGAGAAGGCGGCTAACATGGTTAATATCGAGGCTAGCAAATGTAAAATGCCACATCGCACCGCTAAAAAAGCCGTCACCAATCCGCTTAATCCACCAGCCATAAATGCCATCGCAGTCGCTAACCAAGGGTTGACTCCCGAAACTAAAGCGGCGGCGGCAACGGCCGCTCCCATAGGAAAGCTACCATCAACGGTAAGATCAGGAAAATCCAGAACACGAAACGTGAGATAAACGCCCAAAGCAACCAAACCATACACTAGGCCTAATTCCAATGCGCCGTAAAAAGCAAAAGCAGACATATACACTCCCTCGCTGCTTAGCCCTATAACATCAATACACTGCACAGTGTGAAGCTTGTTATAGGTTTCTTTCTATCCACAGAAAGATTGAATCAAAATAAAGATGAGCCATTTTACTGACTCACCTTTGCTACGACATTATTTTTTGAAGACTTCAGCGCGTTCGAGAATGGACTGAGGAATATTGATACCCAATTGCGTGGCCGCTTGAGTATTAATAATAAGATCGGAGGCTTTCGCCACATGAACCGGCAGCTCACTTGGCTGTTTCCCTTCAAGTATCGCCGCGACATAATCGGCAGTTTGGATCCCTACTTGGTAATAATCTGCACCTAATCCAATGACAGCACCACTTTCAATATAAGTAGTTGAAGCTGCAAAGACTGGCTTTTTGGCTTGATTGGCCGCCGCAACCATACCATCAATGGCACTGGCTACCGTATTATCGATCATTGCATAAAGGACATCGGATTTCGCGACAATAGCCTGAGTAGCAGATTGGATATCAGCACTTTTTAATGCTGTACTTTCAATAATTTGAATATTACGTTTGGCTGCTTCAGACTTTAATAAAGTCATTAAAGCGACTGAGTTTGCTTCACCTGGATTATAAACGGCCCCAATTGTTTGCAAATTAGGCAATAGTTCTTTCATGAGATCAATGTGTTGACCAATCGGTGATAAATCCGAAAGCCCTGTAACATTGCCCGTTGGTTTATCCATGCTTTTGACCAGTTTAGCTTCCACAGGATCCGTCACCGCAGTGAATACAATCGGAATATTTTTGGTTGTTGCTGCTAACGCTTGCGCGGAGGGAGTGGCAATCCCCACAAGTACATCTGCGCCTTCTCCAACAAACTGACGAGCAATTTGTGAGGCAATGGCTGGATTGCCCTGTGCGGTGCGGTATTCAAATTCTAAATTTTTTCCTTCTTCATACCCTTTTGCTTTTAACCCATCCACTAATCCATTTCTTGTGGCATCTAATGCCGGATGTTCCACAATTTGTGATACCGACACTTTATAGGTTTCTGCTATAGCACCTGTGGTAGAAAGTAACGCTGTTCCCGCGATAACCGCGGTGGCGAAAAATTGCTTTGCTTTCATCTTGACTCCTTGATTCAGCAATAAATGTTGTGTTGATTTATTATTATCCGTAATAGGTCACCAATCGCTTAGTGACTGTCATATTCTTACCAGTTAATCTACTTAAAAGAAAGAACTAGACAACAAAATAGCAACAAAGCCCTAATAAACACATTATTAGGGCTTTGATATTGGTTATAGTAATTATTGGTTATGGCAATCATTGGTTGTAACAATCGTTGGTTATAATAATCATTAGTTATAGCAATCAATGCAACTTGTGATTAGAACCAGCGCTCCAATGCGCTTTCATCCAATTGTCGAAAGGCTCTTTTTAGCATTAAAGCCAGTTCTTTATAACGAGGCTTAGATTTGATTGGCTCTTGTGCGCCCCCTGACTCAGCGACTTTTTGATACAACTCTCGATACCAATTCGCCAAACTCGGAGGTAATACGGTATTAGAGCGCGTGCCAAGCCACCAAATGCCTTGTAGAGGTAAGCTAATGGCAAACAAAGCTACCACGACGGCTTGTGGCATAGCATGGTAATTATGTAAGCTCATTTGGATTAAAATACTGATCGCGGCGACAGCAGGCATCACCTTAATACCAAACTTAGTGGCTTTAATGATCCTTTGTTCTGGAAAGATAGGGGCAAGCTCTTTACGAACCGGCCAAAGATCCATGTATTGCTGACCATCTTTAAAACGGTGAATGAAACCTTTTTGGCTCATAAGTCCTCCCTCACTAAAATATCTCCGTAAAAAATCAACAAAAATCGCAATAAAATTGACTAAAGTTAATATTCATTAAAATATTTTTGTTATCTTGAGATATAATCGTTATTCTTTGCGCACTTTCATAATCTTTGCTTGCCAAATTGCATTGCAAACAGAGATACGTGTCGCATAAAACCGTTTTCGCCTTGTTTTGGCTTTGGTAGATACAAAGAAAAAGCACGGCACACTTAAGAATAATACGTTGATCGCAGATTGTCGTCTATTCTTGAAATTGTTTTATTTCATTACAATCATTTTGAACGAATACAGGTATTCACTCATGTCAAAACTAGTCCTAGTTTTAAACTGCGGTAGCTCTTCATTAAAATTTGCTATCGTTGATGCAGAATCTGGTGATGAGCATCTAACTGGCCTTTCTGAATGTTTAGGTCTTCCAGAAGCACGCATTAAATGGAAACTTGATGGCAAACATGAAGCTCAATTAAGCGAAGGTGCGACTCACGAAGAAGCCCTAGCTTTCATGGTTGAAACAATTCTTGCTTCTAAACCAGAACTTAAAGAAAACCTTGGTGCAATCGGTCACCGTATCGTTCATGGTGGTGAACAATTTACTAAATCTGCTCTTATTACAGATGAAGTATTAAAAGGCATTCAAGATGCAGCAACGTTTGCACCTCTTCATAACCCAGCTCACATCATTGGTATTGAAGCGGCAAAACACAACTTCCCTGAGTTGAAAAACGTTGCGGTATTTGACACTGCGTTCCACCAAACAATGCCTGAAGAAGCCTACCTATATGCGCTTCCTTACAACTTATACAAAGACCACGGTATTCGTCGTTACGGTGCTCACGGTACTTCTCACCGCTTTATCGCCCAAGAAGCTGCTGCACGTTTAAACAAACCACAAGCTGAATTGAACATCATCAACTGCCACCTAGGTAACGGTGCATCAGTTTGTGCAATCAAAAACGGCCAATCTGTTGACATCTCTATGGGTCTAACACCTTTAGAAGGTCTAGTTATGGGTACTCGCTGTGGTGACTTAGACCCTGCTGTTATGTTCCACTTACATGACAAACTAGGCATGAGCGTTGACCAAATTAATACTATGTTCACAAAAGAATCTGGTTTACTAGGTTTAACTGGTGTGACGTCTGACTGTCGTTTCGTTGAAGATAACTACGGCGACAAAGAAGAAGCTACTCGCGCAATGAACGTATTCTGCCACCGTTTGGCGAAATACGTAGCGTCTTATACTGCGACTCTTGACGGTCAACTAGATGCCATCGTCTTCACTGGCGGTATTGGTGAGAACTCTGCACCAATTCGTGAGCTAGTTCTAAACCGTCTTGGCCTACTAGGCGTTGAAGTTGATAGCGCGAAAAACCTTGAAGCTCGCTTCGGCGGCGAAGGAGTTATCACAACGGATAGCAGCCGAGTACCAGCAATGGTTATCTCAACTAACGAAGAGTTAGTTATCGCAGAAGATACCGCACGCATTACTGGTCTTTAATATTTTCAGGCTAACGAATTGTTAGCCTGTTTTCTTTTGAGCGAACCATTTACGTTCGCTCTTTTCAAAATAGTTAGAGGAAATTTGTCCATGTCTCGTACTATTATGCTTGTTCCTATTAGCTCTGGCGTTGGTTTAACTAGCGTTAGCCTTGGCGTACTTCGCGCTATGGAACGTAAAGGTGTAAATGTTTCATTTTTCAAACCAATTGCTCAACCTCGTAGTGGTTTTGATGCTCCTGATTTAACATCCACCATCATTACAGCAAGCAGTGACATTAAAGTGGCCGAAGCGACACCAATGTCAGAAGCTGAATCTTTCATCAGTAACGAAAAAACAGATGTTCTACTAGAGCAAATTGTTGAACGTTATAATACGATCAGCAACACGTCTGAAGTTGTGCTAATCGAAGGTTTAGTCCCAACTCGTAAGCACCCATTTGCCAACCAAGTGAACGCTGAAATTGCCAAAACGCTTGGCGCAGAAATCGTATTTGTTGCGACTCCAGGAACAAACAATGCCGCTCAATTAAAAGAGCGTATTGATGTTGCTTGTTCTAACTTTGGTGGCACAAAAAACAAAAACATCTCTGGTGTGATCATCAACAAATTGAATGCTCCAGTCGATGAAGCTGGTCGCACACGCCCAGATTTATCTGAAATCTTTGATGAGAAGAGCAGCGCAGCACAAGCCAACATCGAAGTAATGCAAATTTTCAACTCTAGCCCAATCCGCGTATTAGGCTGTGTGCCTTGGAAAATTGAATTGATTGCTACGCGTGCAATTGACATGGCTAAGCACTTAAATGCTGACATCATCAACGCCGGTGAAATCAATACTCGTCGTATTAAGAGCATCACATTCTGTGCCCGCTCTCTACCAAACATGATCGAGCACTTTAAGCCAGGTTCACTTCTAGTCACTTCGGCTGACCGTCCTGATGTTATTGTAGCGGCAGCTCTTGCTTCTATGAATGGCGTTGAAATTGGCGCAATCTTGCTAACTGGCGGTTATGACATCCCAGAGCAAATCGCTGACCTATGTAAACCAGCATTTGAAGCCGGCCTACCGATCTTCAAAGCGCAAGGTAACACATGGCAAACTTCATTGAACCTACAAAGCTTCAACCTAGAAGTTCCTGCTGACGATAAAGAACGTATCGAATTCATCAACGACCACGTGGCAAGCCACATCGATGGTCCTTGGATTGATTCTCTATCTGAAGGTACTCAAGGTATCCGTCGCCTAAGCCCACCAGCATTCCGTTATCAGTTAACTGAATTTGCTCGTCGTGCAGGTAAGCGCATCGTACTTCCTGAAGGTGATGAGCCACGTACCGTTAAAGCGGCAGCAATCTGTGCTGAACGTGGTATTGCGGAATGTGTACTATTAGGTAACCCTGATGAGATCAAACGTGTTGCTGCTCAACAAGGTGTGGAACTTGGTGCTGGCGTAACCATCATCAATTCTGATGAAGTTCGTGAAAACTACGTAGCGCGCCTAGTTGAACTACGTGGTGCGAAAGGCATGACTGAAGTCGTTGCTCGTGAAAAACTGCAAGATTCAGTGTTCCTAGGCACTATGATGTTAGAAGCGGGTGAAGTTGATGGTCTAGTTTCTGGCGCAGTTCACACTACGGCGAATACTATCGTACCTCCGTTCCAAATCATCAAAACAGCACCAGGTGCGTCTATCGTATCGTCTGTGTTCTTTATGCTATTACCTGACCAAGTATTGGTTTACGGTGACTGTGCAATCAACCCAGATCCAAACGCTGAACAATTAGCTGAAATCGCGATTCAATCAGCAGATTCTGCGAAAGCATTCGGTATCGATCCACGCGTTGCAATGATCTCATACTCTACCGGTACTTCTGGTAAAGGTGCAGACGTTGATAAAGTACGTGAAGCGACTAAGATCGCTCAAGAGAAACGTCCTGATCTTGTGATCGACGGTCCTCTACAATACGATGCTGCGATCATGGAAAACGTAGCGGCTTCTAAAGCGCCTAACTCTCCTGTAGCGGGTAAAGCCACTGTATTTGTATTCCCAGACCTAAACACGGGTAACACAACGTACAAAGCGGTACAACGCTCTGCAGACCTAGTCTCTATCGGTCCAATGCTACAAGGTATGCGTAAGCCTGTGAATGACTTGTCTCGTGGTGCATTGGTTGACGATATCGTCTACACCGTCGCACTAACAGCGATTCAAGCAGCTCAAGCTGAATAAGTTTTAAGACTCATTCAAAAATAAAATCCATCCCCAGTAGCATTTCGTTACTGGGGATTTTTTATGTCTCCATCTCAGCACATATCACTACCTCTATCTCGCCTCAACAATACACACACACTAAAAAAGCCAGCAGATTGCTCCACTGGCTTGTACAATAAAGAATGATGACTAAGCGTTATGAGTTAGTTTGAATCCCAACGATTAACCACGGTGCATTATTAGCGGTTAAATCACGTTCAAGATGCCAAACTTCATCAATATCTTCTTCCACACCTTCGACTGAATCACGATAGCGCCCCGTAAATTGAATGCTCAATTGTGCTTTTGAAGCATCGTATTCACCGCGAACAATTTCTGCATCAACGTACATGACATCGGTATGTTGATCGCCTTGCAGTTGAGCACGCTCCGCTTTTAGCTCTTCAAATAAACTCGGGGTGACGTATTCTTCAATCTTATCTAATTGATTAAAGTTCCAAGCACCTTGCAGTGTACGGTAATGCTCACGAGAACCTTCAACAAAGGCTACACGGTCAAAACCTGGAGGGAAGTTGTGAGGAACATCTGATTGCCCTGTTGCACCAAAACCACCTGCAGACTGAGGCTGTTCGAAGTTTTGTACATTTGGCTGCTCAAACTGCTGACGATTCATCGCCCCAGAATACGCCGCTTGTGGCCCTCGATTCATAGAACCTTGTTTGGCTCCCATCATGCCACGTAAGAATTTAAACGCGACAAAAGCAATTAAACCTATAATTAAGATATCAAAGAACTGAATACCTTCAAAACCACCGCCCATAAACAATGAAGCCAGTAATCCACCCGCTAATAAACCACCGAGCATTCCTCCCATCATACCGCCACGACGAGGCGTATTGGCATCAGGTTTTTTATTTAATGTATTGGTATTTTGGACGTTTTGTTTTGGCGCTGGCGCAGTTTTAAAACTTTTACCAAACGACTTACCCCCACCAAAACGCTTGGCTTCAGCAACTGGTACAGTCACCATAGCAACCACGATCAATGCGACCATGACAAAAAATCGGTTCATAAGATCCCTTTTTCTAATAATAATTAAGACTGAATTCATGATAGCGGTAATATACACGGTGTACACTATTGCTATGTTTCAGAATATTGCAGTATAAACGCGTCTGGATGTTATTGCTTCAATCACACTCTAAGGATAGAAATGAATCACTCGTCATCTCATCGTCGGCTCTTTTTTTCTCGACGTTTTTTCCCGTATTTTATGACTCAATTCTTAGGGGCATTTAACGATAATATCTACAAAAATGCTTTATTGATTTTTGTCGCTTTTGCGAGTGTGGAACAGCTCCCCATGTCGAGTACCTTATTTATCAACCTCGCCGCTGGGGTCTTTATTTTGCCCTTCTTTTTATTTTCTGCGACGGCGGGTGTGCTGACTGACCGATGTGAAAAATCAACGTTAATCCGCTGGGTCAAATTGGCTGAAGTTATGATTATGCTTTTAGGGGCAGTCAGTTTTATCACTCACAGTTACATTGCGTTACTGATTTTATTATTCTTGATGGGGGCTCAATCGGCTTTCTTTGGCCCCGTCAAATATGCCCTACTCCCACAACATCTCCACCCTCAAGAATTGCTCACAGGAAATGCTTGGGTTGAAACAGGAACCTTTTTGGCCATTTTATTTGGCACCATTGGCGCAGGCTTTATTGTCGCCGCCCCTTCCGCTTACACCACCACTGCCATTGCTGTCGTCAGCTTTGCGGTATTCGGCTTGATTGCCAGCCTGTTTATTCCCAAAGCTGATATCAAGAGCACGCAAACCCCATTTCAATGGCAGCCCATCAAACAGACGAAACAAACCTTACGCCTTGCCAAAAGTAATGGGCAGATTTTCTTCGCCATCACCGCGATTAGTTGGTTTTGGTTTCTTGGCGCCAGCTATTTAACACAATTTCCAAATTTCACTAAACATCATCTTAATGGCGACTCGACCACAGTGTCTTTCCTATTGGCGCTATTTTCCATTGGCATCGCTGTAGGGTCTTTGCTGTGTGCCAAACTCTCTCGTCATAAAATCAACTTAACCATCATTTTCTATGGCGGTTTTGGCATCTCCTTATGCAGTTTATTGTTAGGGCTGCTCACCCCGGCTCAGCCAACAGCTTTGCTCACCATCAGTACATTATTTTCAACAATATCGCTCTATCCGTTATTTCTCGCTTTACTGGGCTTGGGTATATGTGGCGGTTTGTTTATCGTTCCTTTATATACCTTAATGCAAACATCAGCCTCTGATCACAATCGCGCTCAAGTGATTGCCGCTAACAATATCTATAACGCACTGTATATGGTCGGCAGTGCCATTGTGGGTATGGTGCTGTTGGGATTACTGCATCTTGCCATACCGCACTTTTTCAAACTATTAGCTTTGGCAAATTTAGCCATGATGGTTTACTTAAAACAGAAACTAACACGCCTTTAACTCATCGAGAGTGGCGTTGTATCAACGCCTACCTCGAGCAACACATCGCAATATACCAGTATGTCTCAGGATTACCTGAACCCAGACGTCAAGTAAAACGAACCCAGGCGTCAAACAAAACAAAACATAAGGTTTAAATTATCAAGACTTACTAAACCAGGCAATTCCGCTATGATAGCCGCTTATTGTTAATATTGTTGGATTAAACATGGGTATCTATCTTCGAAATTATGGTTTATTCGCTCTTGGCGCTCTTGCGTGCTTTACCCCTTGGGTGAACTCTCCTATTGCGTTAACGCTAGGCTTTTTGCTCACCAGCTTTGGATTTGTACCTCATAGCATTCCCGTGACCAAAATCACCAAAAAACTCTTGGCTTATTCCATTGTCGGTCTTGGCTTTGGCATCAATATTGAGCAAGCAATTCACGCGACTGAGCAAGGGTTTGGTATTATTGTTACCAGTATTTTCAGCACGCTTATTATTGGGACCTTGCTAGCTAAGAAAATGAAATTAGAGCGAGAAACCGGCCACCTGATAGCTTCAGGTACGGCTATTTGTGGTGGCAGTGCCATTGCAGCAGTGGCTCCGGCGATCAATGCCAAAGATCAACCCGTGGGAATGGCTTTAGCCGTGGTGTTTGTGTTGAATTCGGTGGCCTTATTTCTCTTTCCAGTAATTGGTCATGCTTTAGGTTTAAGCCAAACTCAATTTGGTACTTGGGCCGCAATTGCTATCCATGATACTTCATCAGTCGTCGGGGCCGCCCAAGCTTACGGTGAACAATCATTGCAAATTGCGACGACACTCAAACTGGCACGTGCTCTATGGATTGTGCCGGTCGCCTTTATTAGCGCTATGATGTTTAAGAGTGAAAGCAAGAAAATAACCATTCCGTTCTTTATTATTTTCTATTGCGCTGCGATCGTCTTTTGTGACCAAGTGCCACAATTTTCAGCGGTTTACCATTCCATCTACAGCTTCGCCAAACAAACTCTTGTCCTGTGTTTATTTTTGATTGGCTGTGGTATTTCGGTTGGTAAATTAAAAGAAGCTGGTCCTAAACCTATGATATTTGGAATTACCCTTTGGGTACTGATTTCAACTTGTTCATTGGTTTATATCATGAGCCATATTCAATAAAACTTATCAAACATGAGGCTCAATTTGGGCCTCTTTACGTTTTACGGCTTGCTTACTTTTTAACACCCAGCTAATCACCACCACAAAGGCTAACAATTCAGCTAGAGCAGCGACCAAGCCTTCGGTGACGATTGCAATGGCGATGAATAGTGCAACAAGTAAGGTAAGTAATACTTTCATTTAATAATCCTTCATTGTGCAAGATATTGGTGTTTGAAGCTTCAAGCACCAATACCTCATTCCAATATTCTCTAATCGATTCAGTATGAAGAATTTTCATAAAAGTAATAAATACACTTTTGTACTAATACATAACCAACCTTGCTAACTCGGTTTAAAAGCGTAGAACATAACAATGGAAGGATTAAGCAAAAGAGCCTTAAGCATGATACTGCTGATAGTATTGAACTAACTCTGCGCGGGAGATCTTTATGCCAGTACTTAACAAGCTGGCTGGCAGTAAATAATAGGCATCTGGGCATTTGAACTTTTCTAAATAGCGCTCTAAAAAGTGTTGATAGGCTTGAGCGTCGAGTGGCATTTCGCTATCCCTATCAATCTCGCCCTCAAGATCAACAAATGCAACTGGCCTTTTTCCATATTGCTTATCATCTACTGCAATCACTAAGGCTTGTTTGATGGATGGATGGCGATTTAACACTGCTTCAATTTCTTCACAATGAATATTCTCACCACCTGAAATAAATTGATTGTCTGCCCGACCGATAATCACAAATTCTTCGGGTTTGCCTATTTGTTGGTAGCTATGCCCAAGGTCTTTGGTATCAAACCACGGTTGCTGCTGAGTCACTAACGGCGTTAATTGCCCTTTGAGCAAATAGCCAGCGGCTAATGTGTCTCCAGCGACATAAATACGCCCTTGATCGAGTTTGATTTTACGTTGTGGTAATAACCAGCCTGCTGTTGGACTCTCATCGACGGGTTTAGCAATTACGGTTGAGGCCATTTCAGTCATCCCATAGCCCACCCAGCAGTCAATACCACGTTGTTTGGCTTGCTCAATTAAAGGCATCGGAATGTGCGATCCCCCCAAAAGAACACGTTTTAAAGGTAAAGCTTGTTTGCTCTCTAATAAACGTTGTAACTGCAAAGGAACTAAAGAAGCATGAGTGACTTGTTGGATCTCCGCAGACAAATGCCCTTCACCAACCATTAGGCGAGCCCCTTTCACCATCCAGCGCCAAATAATAGACAAGCCAGAAACATGGTAAATCGGCAGACTCAATAACCAAGTATCCGCTTGTTCAAACCGAAACTTAGCTAATAAACCTTCGGCACTCGCGATGTGATGCTTTACCGCATGTACCACCGCTTTAGGTGTCCCCGTTGAACCCGATGTGAACACAATGCTGGCTAATTGCTCTCGGTGAAACGGTTCTCGCTGAAGTGATTCTTGGTGAAGTGTTTCTTGGTGAGATAGGCTGGTAATAGACCGCTGATAGCCTCGCGATTCAACGCGGTCTAGAGAATCAAGACTCTCGACTGAATCAGTGTTCAGGAACGGATCTAGAGATAATGACGACACCTGAAAATCTTGAGCATTTAATGAGGATACCTCATCACTTAACCACAGAAAATCAGCGTCAATGATGTCCAACTTTTGCGCGATCGCGACTTTAGGTTGAGGAGGCATCAAAGCGCACAATGCCCCTAACCGTAGTGACGCTAAATACAGTAACACCCCATTAATATGATTCTTGCCAACTAACGCAATGACGCTTTCTTTGGTCACCCCTTGCGCTTTTAATAACGAAACCAAGCTGTCGATCTGCTCATCCAGTTGTTGCCAAGTATAAGATTGCCGAGGCGTAATGATAGCCAGATCAAGAGGGTGAGAGAGTCGCCATTGCTGTATTAAATCCACTTAAGATTACCACTGTTGAATAAGTTGCTGCTCTTGTAAAGAGATTAACGGTAGTGGACTGTCAGGCCATCGGCGCTCTAATTGCGCTTGAAATAGCTGTAACGTATCCAAACCCGGTGTTTGCTGTGGGGTTTTCCAAGCAGAAAAACGAGCCAATTGACTCAAACCCAAACTAGTCTCAAGGCTTGAGCTGATCACCGCTTGTAAACCATGCTGATGAGCAAAATCAATGAATTGTGAACAGCGCTCTAGTGAGCCAATCAAGGTTGGTTTTATGACCAAGGCTCCCACATGCTCCCCTAATAAAGTTACAAGCTCACGTTGATGCCAATCGCTTTGCTGGATCGTTTCATCCCAACCAATCGTAATGCCGGTTTGATGAGCAAACTCTCGACTGAGCGCTTCGGTTTGACATGGTTCTTCTAAAAACGCAATTCGTGAGCGAAATTCAGGCATCACATATTGCGCAAATTTCAAGGCTTTTTCTAACGTCCAACTGCGATTGGCATCTAAACGCAATTGAAGATCAGGAATCGACTCTAAGAATAAATTCACCAGCATGCCATCACGAATAGGCTCATACAGCCCTACTTTAACCTTGGCCACTTTTTGCCGTCCTTCTTGGGACATAGCGTCAAATACCGGTAATAATTCATCTGGATCGCCGCTGCATAACGGTGCCGCTCGATATTCACCTTGGCTTGGTAAATCACCTTTAAGCTCACATTGCGCCATAGACAACGCAAAGGCCACACTCGGCGATAGAGACTCATCACTAGGCCAAAGACCGCTGCTGTGCCAAACTTGTAGTGCGTTAATCAATTCACTTTCTACTTGTGGCAAGCTTTCTTGACTGAAACTTGGCAGTGGTGAACACTCACCATAGGCCAAAGTGCCTGCCTCCTGCAGTTCGACAATATAACCTTCTCGTTGTGATAGGCGCTGATCACGTACGATCACCCCACTGTCCATAGGTAATTGGTAACGATACAACTTGGCAGAACGAGTTAATGAGTTGGAATTGGACATAATTTGATTTACTTCGTGATAGTCGATGAAAGTTGTTGGATAAATTCCGTCACAATGGTCGCAAATTCATTCGGTTGCTCATGGTGAGCATTATGACCCGCGTGGTTCACTTTGCGATATTGCAAGCCACTTTGCTCCGCTAATGCGACGAACTTAGTGTCTTTATCACCGCAAACATACAGCAAAGGTAAAGTCAGCGAAGTTAAAGACGCTAATAAATGTGGTTGCTTGGCCAATGATGTGGCTCGTAACACACAAGCCAGTTGCGCTCCTAAGTTATCGCTTCTTAGTTCAATCAAGTGCTCTCTTTGCGTCGGCGTTAATGAAGCAAACACACCTTGTTGATACCAATCAAATAACACTTCGTCCATGGCTTCTGTCGCAAATCGCTTTGACCAATGTTTGTCATTTTCCCAACGTAATACTTTTTCTTCTTCTGTCGCTAAACCGACATTGCCACCTTCTAAAATGGCACCTTGCACATTCAACTCAGTAAAGCCAGCTTGGGCAAGTCCATACATTGCAATGCGCGCACCTAGCGAATAGCCCACCAGCACCAAAGGCGTGCTCGTCGGAAGGCCAGATTTTTGTAGGGCTTCTAGCACCGTCGTTTGTACTTGTTGACACGCTTGTGCAAAATCATCAACTTCACAATATTTACTCACCCCATGACAAGGTAAATCAAGGCAAATCGCAGCAGAGCAATTCAAATACTCAAGAGTGGCACTCCAATCTTGACTCGAACCTAAAAAACCATGCAAAAAAACCGGGATCGGTGACGAACGGTGTGATTCTACAGAGGAAGACGGAATGACTGTGTGGCTATATAGCATGGGATTTTATTGCCTGTGTTATGGATTGTATTTGTTGTGATGCTTGCTCTGGAGGGGTGATCACTTCCACGACCAACGCCGTGTTTATCTCCCCCTTAGCAAAGCCATCTAAATAGTGTTGTATCCCATCAAGGCATGATGACCAAGATTGAGGATGGATATAGTGTAGACCAAACTGTTTCGCCGCATGTTCAAACTGATAACCATGAGGCATTTGGTATAAGCATTGTTTTTGCAGCTCAGGTACGGGTAATAGATCAAAAATAGCCCCACCATCATTGTTGGTGACTACCACCACATGAGGGTGTGCAACCTTACTCAACAAGGATAATGAGTTCAGATCATAAAGCAGAGAAGTATCACCAATTAAGGTCAGCATGCTTGCTTGTTTACCGCGCTGCACCCCAGCGGATGTTGCAATCAACCCATCAATGCCCGAAGCACCTCGATTAGTATGAACATTGATATTCGGTAACGGGGTTAACATATCTAGTAAGCGAACAATCAAACTATTACCAATAAATAATTCGGCGGCTGGGAGTAAATCGAGCAATTCTGGTAACGCTAAAGCCAATTGGCATTCCGTCAGTTGGCTAGCCGATTGTATTTCATGAGTAACACGCTGTACCAACGAGGTTGCTGATTTTAGCTCATCAGCCCAGCCGCAGGTTTGGATGCGTGTAGCCCCAATGGCACAATCGAGCAAAGTGATACTGGCAGAGATCGAAGCAACGGTACGTAATTGTGGTAAATGATCCGGATTTAAGACACTGACATTTGAATCAAATAACCAATAGGAGCAAGCTCGTTGGCTCACTTGTGGACGCAGCCATTGGCCTAAACGTTTCGAGACTAAGCGAGCGCCAAATTGTAAAATACACTCGGCTTGAGATAACACCTTGGCGTAATCATCATGTTGTAGCCATAAATCAAAATGAGCCCAGTCGCTTGTTACGCCAGATTGCGGATCGGCCAAGATAGGCCAACCAAGTTGCTCTGCCCACCTTTTAACTTGTCGTGCTTCAGACAACGGCATCTTACCAATAACAATCACCCCTTTTAAGCTCGGTAACTGACTCACCAGTGCTTGTTGCTTTTCATTGGTCAGTTCTGCCACATGATAACTGGGATAGGCTTGTGCAAACGAAGATAAATCAGGCAAGGCTTTCATTGCGTTCTCTCGCTCGACTTGATAGCCATTTTTTTCGTCCAGTGACTGAATATAAAGCGGTTCAGGGAAAGGACAGTTAATATGCAATGCCCCCCCCACCAGAGATTGATAGGCCAGACCTTGTTGAATCTCAAGCAGGCAATGAGTTAAAGCGTCGGGCTGGTTG